>JASBTR010000142.1 GCA_030148325.1 Gammaproteobacteria bacterium | reverse complement strand
GGACAGGGTCAGCACCGGCCTCAGCACTGACGCAAGCATCAAGGACAAGATTGAATGCGCCTATGTAAAAAGCGCAGGACTGGTGGATCGCTACGGCGATCCCAGCACCCTCGATCCCACCCCTGCGGGGGACGCCGACATTGCCGCCATTTTCCCTGATTTTGACATCGCCACCGGCCGCGACCGAGGTGAATTCCAGAAAACCGCCTCGGTAATGAAGCTGGTCATTAACGGCTATGCCGGCGCCGGCACCATCCAGATGAGCGGCTTCGACTACCACACCGGCGACCGCTCTGCGGGTGAAGATCGGGATTTTCGCGCCGGTCAGTGCATGGGCGCCTGCCTGGAATATGCAGCCCGCCGCAACCAGCCACTGATGCTGTATGTGTTCAGCGACGGCTCGGTCTCCAGTAACGGTACGCTGGACAATTCCGCCGCCGGCCGCGGCAAAGGCGTCTGGACCGGCGACAATGGCTCCACCGCCGCCTCTTTTTTCCTGGTCTACAATCCCGCAGGTCGCCCCAGCCTGCGCAACACCGGTGGCGACACCGCCATCCATCAGCAGATCGGCTATATGGACGCCGGCGCCTCTACCGTCACCTCCTCCAGCCCGGCCGCCAACAACGTCAACCTGCTGGTAGAAATGGTGGTACTCAACTACATGGCCCTGCACGGCGAACAGGGCAACTTCGCCGGCCTGTTCCCGAACAACGGCCTGGGCGGCGATCTGGACAAGTATACCGCCTTCCAGAATATCGTCTGACAGGGTTTGTTAATAACGCGGAGAACGCAAAGACGCGGAGGCGCAGAGACTAATAGGTTTTGTGACAAAACCCTGTATTAAAATTCATTATTTGATTTCAACCCGCGCAGAATAAAAATATTCATCTGTAATTAATATCTCTGCGCCTCCGCGTCTTTGCGTTCTCCGCGTTTTCAAAGCAAACTATCTCTATGGCACTTTCCACCCGACTTTTCCTGTTGACCAGCTGTCTTTTTTTCACGATTTCAGCTCATGCACAAAACCAGGAATCCAACTGGCAGAAAATTAAAGACGAGGACGGCATCCTGGTCTATAGCACGGCAGTCAGCGGTTCGGATATCATCAAGGTTAAAACCAAGATCATCATTGATGCGCCTCTGCAACGTATCCGTCAAATTCTGGATGATGCACCCCAACGCAATCAGTGGATCCCCTATCTCGATCACTCAACAGTTTTACAGCCGATTTCAGATACACAACGCCTGGAATACAGCCTTTTCGACGCACCCTGGCCGGCCTCCAATCGGGATTTCGTCTATCGCATTCGTCTGCAGCACCGACAAAACGATCAGCTTGTTTTTCGGATGAAATCCGAGCAAAGCCCGCTGATGCCAGAACAGGCGGGCATCGTGCGGGCTGAGCTGATCGAAAGTATTTACACCCTCACCCGCCTGCAGCCGCAACGGACCCGGGTCGAACTGGTTTTTCACGCCGATCTCAAAGGCTGGCTACCGGTCTGGATCATCAATATTGTTCAGCGCGCCCTGCCCTTTCGGATGCTGAAAAATCTGCGCGCACGGGCGGAATCTGAAAGAACACCGTAGGGTAAGCACAGATTTTGTGCCCACGCGTTAGCGTTAAAACATGAAACTGAGTCAGATGGGATGAGAATAAATTTACCAATATTACAGAAATATCAGGGCAACATTTTCCCGCGTGGACACAAAATCCGCGCATCACAGGCACTTCCTTCGATCACCCACCCTGCCCTGCTGATTCTCGTAATGCTAATCCTTTCTCGTCCCCTCATGGCCCAGTGGTTTGAGGATGAAGAGGCGATCATGGGTACCCCGGTGCGGGTAGAGCTATGGTCAGATGATCCTCCTGCGGCCAAAGCAGCAATCGCGGCGGTGATGAGTGAGATGCACCGCATCGATGCCCTGATGAGCCCCTTCAAAAGTGACAGTGAGTTAGCGCGTATTAACCGTGAAGCCGGTAAAAATCCGCTTACTATCAGCAAGGAACTGTTTCAGCTCATCCAGAAGGCACAGTCGATTTCCAGGCTGACTGCCGGTGTCTTCGACATCAGTTTCGCCAGCGTCGGCTACCTCTACGATTATCGCAAGGGCATCCACCCTTCGGTCCCGGAAATCAAAACACACCTGCCGGCGGTCAACTACCGTGCAATCAGGCTGGACAGCAGGATCCGCAGCCTGTTTTTCAGCCGGCCCGGGATGCGCATCGATCTGGGCGGCATCGCCAAGGGCTATGCGGTGGATCGGGCGATTCAGTTGCTACAACAACGGCACATTCACCATGCCCTGGTCAGCGCCGGGGGCGACAGCCGCCTGCTGGGCGATCGGCGTGGCCGCCCGTGGATGATCGGTATTCGCCATCCGCGCGACACGCCGAAGCAGACCCTGCAGGAAAAAGCCCGCACCAGCCCGGTGGTGCTGCCCCTGTCTGATATCGCCATTTCCACCTCCGGCGATTACGAACGCTATTTCATCCGTGACGGCGTGCGTTATCATCACATTATCAATACAAAAACCGGCCAGTCCGCCCACGCCAGCCAGAGCGCCACCGTGATCGGTCCCGACGCCAGCATGACCGATGCACTTTCCACCAGTGTCTTCATTCTTGGCGCGCAGAAAGGCATAGCCCTGATCAACCGCCTGCCCGGCTTCGACGCCGTTGTCATCGACGCCAAAGGCCGACTGTATTACTCGGCAGGCCTCATGCCACCGAAGATGAGCAGTAAGTGATTGTTTTGTGACCGTTTCTACAGCAGATTGCAGCAAAAACGGCTAGAGTTACACCTCCAGGAAATTTTTGAAGCGAAGGGAGTTACTGCCTGTAATAGCCTCTTCGGGGTATGTTAAAAAAAACCCTTCCTGTAAAATAGGCGATTCCATATTCAACACGCGATATTTTACAGGCAGTCCGTATCAGCAACACGCATAACAGCATCGATAACCCACCCATGATTAAATATTACCTCTTCCTGCTCGCCCTGTTCCTGTCCGGCACCGCCCTGCAGGCGACTGAAAACAGTCCGCAAAAACCAGAGCAGCCCGCGCAGAAACAATCACTGGAAAATCGAATTCAGGATCTAAAAAAACAGGTGCTGGAACTCAACCGCGACCTGTTCCATCTGGAAGAAGAGTTGCTGTTTCCGGCCAACACCCAGTTCACAATCTTTCTTTCTTTCGACATTGGTAACTACTTCAATCTCGATGCCGTACAGATCAAACTCGACGACAAAATCGTCGCCAATCATCTTTACACCGAGCGTGAACTCAGCGCACTCAGGCGCGGCGGCACTCAGCGGCTTTACCTCGGCAATATGCCTTCCGGTGAACACGAGCTGGTGGCCTTCTTTACCGGCAAGGGCCCCAAAGGACGGGACTACCGCCGAGGCAGCAGTATCAAGCTCAAAAAAGGCAGTGATCCCCAGTTTGTAGAACTGCAAATTACGGACAATACCCGCCAACAGCAACCCGAGTTTAAGATCAAGGTCTGGGACTAATCTGGCATGACGGTCATTGCCCTGGATCCTCAGCGGCCAAAGCATTCAAGCATTACGTCAATCAGCCTGCTGTTGATCATGCTGCTCTCGTGCCTGTCTGTACGACCGTTGTCGGCGGAAGTCAGTGAAATCGAAGTAATTCGTGATTTACGTTACGGCGAAGCGCTGTATTATTTCTATCAGGAAAAATATTTTTCCGCCATCACCCGCCTGATGCGTGCCAGAAAGTACGATCCCATTCGTGGCCACGGCGACATGCCGGAAATTCTGCTCGGTGGTCTCTATCAGAGTTACGGCCTGCGCGACGAATCACGACGCATTTTCACTGAGCTGCTAAAAAATGATATTGATTACGAGACCCGCGATCAGGCCTGGTACTATCTGGGCAAATCCTACTATCAGCACAACGAGCTTGAAAAAGCGCGTGATGCGCTGAACCAGATTACCAACACCCTGCCCCCGATTCGCAACGAGGAACGATTTAACCTGCTGGCCAATATCTATCAGCGTCAGGGTAACCCGGAAAAAGCCGTCGAAATACTGGAAGACCTCGACAGTGATTCTGTCTGGAAGCACTATGCCCAGTTCAATCTCGGCGTCGCACTGATCAAGTCAGGAGAAACAGAACGGGGACAGGATCTGCTCGAAGACAGTGGCGATATCAAAGCCCACGACGATGAACATGCGGCGTTGAAAGATCGCGCCAACCTCGCCCTGGGCTTTTCCTACATCCAGCAAAAAGAAACCAGCGACGCGGTCAAATACCTTAAGGAAATACGCCTCAGGGGTCCTTTCTCCAACAAGGCGCTGCTGGGCCTGGGCTGGGCCTACAACCTGGCGGGAGATCACCGCCGCGCACTCTCGGCCTGGCGTGAGCTGGTAAAGCGTGACGCCATGGACCCGGCCGTGCAGGAAGCCCTGTTAGCCATACCCTACTCTACCGATACCGTCGGCGCACCGGGACGGGCACTAACGGAATACGAAGAAGCGATCAAGATCTATGCACAGGAACAGACACGACTGGAAAACGTAATCGAGGCTGTTGAACTGGGCGAGATTGAGAAAATACTGCGCACCGACAGCCGTGACCTTGAAATCCTCACTCCGCTGGAAATAAAAAAAGCCAGCAGCGCCCAGTCACTCCCCTATTTGAGTCATCTACTGGCCAGCTATGAATTTCAGACAGCCTACAAGAACTACCGCGATCTATTCTATCTGCGCCATGTACTGGCTGACTGGCAGGAGCAATTGCCAACCCTGCAAACCATGCTCAGGGAACGCAAACAGGCCTGGCAGAAAAAGCTCAACCGCATCAGCACCGATCCACGCCTGCACACACTCAAACAGCATACAAAATCACAAAAGCAGCTAAATGCCGAATTCCAGCGCATCAGCCAGAAACAGGATGCCCTTGCACTTGCATCAGAAACGGAACAGGAACAGCTAAGGCTGCTCAACTCGATCAAGGGAAAAATCGATCGCCTACAGGCCGAGGAAAAACTGGATGCCGATCTGCAGGAACAATATGCAAAATACAAACTCTACTATGGCCTGTTGTACTGGAAAATCAGTACCCACTTTGCACCACGACTGTGGCAGGCCCAAAAGGAATTGAAACAACTGAATACGGCTCTCACCGACACCCGTAAAGCAGAGCAGTCACTCAGCCGTTCATGGAAAGAGGGACCCAAAAGTTTCCGCGGTTATGCCTATCAACTGAAAAGCCGGCAACGCAGGATAAAACATCTGAATGTCCGTCTTGACGCCCTGCTGCGGGCGCAGGCACAGTATCTGCAGGAACTGGCGCTGGCGGAACTTCATCGGCGTCAACAACAGCTCAAAAATTATCAGATCCGCGCCCAGTACAATATCTCCCTGCTACTGGACAAACTCTCTTCTGATAGTTTTCTGTTGCGGGAGAATCGCCAGTGAAGCGGCCTCATCTGCTATTGCTGCCAGTGCTATTTGTTAGCGCCTGCTCGTCAGGCGTTCCTACTCTCGATTCGCTCTCCGATACCCCGGTTTCGGTCACACCAAAACAGGATTTGAAGATTACCCGCGAGCAGGCCATTGCCCACTATCGCCGTTTCATCAAACTTGCCCCTGACAGCCCTATGTACCCGCAGGCGCTAAGGCGACTGGCAGAACTCGAGGTCCTCACTGCCGAAGAGTCCAATATGTCGGAGCAAAAAGCGGACATTAAAAAAGCCCGGCAGCAGGCGGCAGAAGCCATCCGGCTCTACAACACCTACCTTGCCACCTATCCCGATGATCCGGACAATGATCACATTCTGTATCAGCAGGCCAAGGCTTACGAACTGCGGGGAGAAACAGACAAAACCCTCGCCGCCCTGCAACAACTTGGCGAACGGTATCCGCACAGCCGTTATTTCGATGAAGCGCATTTTCGCCGTGGTGAAATTCTTTTCACTCAGCAACGTTATGCCGAGGCGGAAAAAGCCTTTTATACCATTGGCACCCATCCGCGTTCTCCCTATCGGGAAAAGGCACTGTATAAATACGCCTGGAGCCTGTTCAAACAAAACCGCTACGATGCCGCGCTCAACGCTTTTTTCAGCTTGCTGGATGCACAGCAGGAATACGGTCTGCTGAACAGCATGGACTTCCCGGAACATATTTCCGGTGCAGACAAATCACTGCTGGAAGATACCCTGCGCGCCATCTCGCTGGCCGTCTCCTATCAGGATGGGACGAAAACCCTGAATACTTTTTTATCCCAGCATCAGGCGCAACAATATGAAGCGCTGCTCTACAACAGTCTCGGCAAGCTCTACCTGAAAAAGAATCGTTATACCGATGCGGCTGATACCTTTCTCGCCTTTGTCGAACGTCACCCCGACAACCCGCTCGCCCCGCGCTTCCATCAGCAGGCGATCGAAGCTTACCAGACCGCCCGGCTGCCGCACCACGTACTGCCGGCCAAGGCAGACTTTATCAAACGCTATGATCGCTACAGCCGTTTCTGGATGGTACAGAGCGAGGATGTGCGCAAACTGGTTACCGCCCAGGTCAAGCAGAATATTCAGGATCTGGCCGGCTATTATCATGCCGCTTCGCGCAAGCGACACAGCAAAAAAGATTACCAGCAGGCGGCCTACTGGTATGACTATTACCTCAAGTCTTTCCCTCATGCCGAGAATGCAGCCGCCATCAACTTTCTGCTCGCCGAAGTCCTGTATGAAGGCAAAGACTATGCACGCGCCATCACCGAGTTCGAACGCACTGCCTATGACTATCCACGCAACTCGAAAAGCGCAGAAGCCGGCTATGCGACATTACTCATCTATCCGCAACTGGAAAAACAGCAGAAAAAACAATGGAGCAAAACACAACGCCAAACATGGCAGCAGAAAGACATCGCCAGCGCCCTGCGCTTTAGTAACTATTTTAGCGAGGACAAACGCAGTCTCAGCGTACTGGCAAAAACCGCCGAAAGACTCTATGCGACAGGCGACTATACACGTGCGCGGGATACCGCGCGCAACCTGACGCAACGACTGAACACAACAAACAAAACCAGCCTGCAGCTGACCGCCTGGATCGTGCTGGGTCATGCCAGTTTTGAACTGGCTGAATTCAAACAGGCCGAAGGCGCTTACAGCCAGGCGCTCAAATACCTCTCGCAAAAAAATAAACATAAATCCAAACATAAACAGAAGCCGGGCAAAACACAGAAAAAAGACATCCAGGATCGGCTTGCCGCCAGTATCTACAAACAGGGCGAAGCCGCGCAAAAACAGGACCAGATAGAACTGGCGATCTTTCACTTCTCCCGTATCAGAGAACTGGCGCCGACCTCCAAAATCCGCCTGACTGCTGACTATGACGCTGCTTCCCTGCTGATCCAGTCCAACAAGCCTGGCGATGCCCAGCTATTACTGGAAGATCTGCGTCGGCGTCATCCGAAACAGAGCAGCCTGCAGGCTGGCATTAGCACCAAGCTCGCCTTTATCTATTCGCAAACCGGTCAGTCACTGAAAGCGGCGCGGGAACTTGAAAAGCTGGCCTTCAGCGGCACGGGCAGCAGTAAAAAAGAAAAACGCGATATGCTCTGGCAGTCAGCCGAACTTTACGCCAAAGCGGGACAGCAGAAAAACGCAGCACGCCTGTATAAAAAATATATCAAACTTTACCCACAACCTTTTACCCCCGCACTTGAAGCGCGCCAGAGTCTGGTCGAGTATTATCAACAACAGAAAAATCGCAAAGCCGCCTGGTACTGGATGAATGAAATCATCAAGGCGGACCGAACTGCCGGGACGCAACGCAGCGATCGCAGCCGCTATCTGGCCGCCCGCGCCAGCCTGCAATTCGCGGCACCATCCCGGCGCGCCTATCGGAAAGCCCGTCTAAGCGTGCCGCTGAAGAAAAGTCTGAAAAAGAAAAAGAGACTGATGAAAAAAACGCTCAAGGCTTATCAGAAGGCCATAGCCTACCAGGTGGCGGAAGTCAGCACCCAGGCCACCTATGAAGTCGCCGAAATTTATAATGATTTTTCCCGCGCCCTGATGGAGTCACAGCGTCCTAAAGGACTGTCCGCCGATGCGCTGGAACAATATGACATCCTGCTCGAAGAACAGGCTTTTACGTTCGAGGAAAAAGCCATCGACATTCATCAGACCAATCTTAAACACCTGCAGCAGGGCATTTATGACGAATGGATAAAAAAGAGCCTGCAACAATTGCAGAAACTACAACCCATCCGCTATGCCAAAAGCGAAAGAGTCGACAGCTATGTATCCAGTCTTTATTAATCCAGGCAAAGGCGCTATCCCCCTCCTGCTGCTGGCAATTTCGCTGCTGGCAGGTTGCAGCCATGCGCCAGAAAAAAAAATGTCGACTCAGGAACCGCAGCAGACGACAGCCGTCGAAATAGAATTTCGTCAGGCGCTGGCGCTGATGCAGGCAAAAAATATGCAGGCGGCTGCAGAAAAATTTCATAATCTGATCGAGCACTATCCACAAATAACCGGCGCCTGGGCCAATCTCGGACTCATTCACATGAAAGCCGGCGAATGGGAAAAAGCGCTGCACAGCCTGCAACAGGCAATCAACCTCAACCCCAATCATGCGCCGGCATACAACTATCTCGGTGTCGTCTATCGTAACCTGGGCCAGTTCCGGAAATCCGAGCAGGCCTATAAAAAAGCGATCGACATCGACCCCGGCTACGCCATCGTCTGGCTGAACCTCGGCATTCTTTACGACATTTACATGGATAAGCCGATTCAGGCACTGCCGCAATACGAACAATATCAGCACCTCAATGCCAATGCTGACAACAAGGTTAAAAAGTGGATCGTCGAACTGAAACGCCGGATTCCGAAAAAAACAAATTCCTCAGACACAACTGGAGGCAAACATCGTGGTTAGCATTCTTATCCGCATGATACTCCCAATCACGCTGGCGCTAATGTTGGCTACGCTAACAGTGCGAGCTGAAACGCGCATCGATATGCAGGGCACGGCCGTTATCGGCAACCAGGAACTGCCGCAGATCCTTTACATCGTGCCGTGGAAAAAATCCGGCCTGCCCGATATGGGACGACCACCGATCAGTCAGTTAGTCAATGAAGTGCTGGCGCCACTGGATCGCGAAGAATTTCGCCGCGAAATCTATTATCATCGGGTGTTTTTTGAGAACCAGTATTAAGAACAGGGAATTCGTTCCCACCAGATTCAGGCATCTGCATTAGAATCAGTCATACAGGCTGATCTGATCGAACAAGCTATCCAAATTTGAAGCGAAGAGGAGACGGGAATGTACGCAAGCGTAGTAAGTTTTTTTCAGGAGGGTGGCACCTTTATGTACCCGATCATGGTCGTGCTGGCCATTGGTCTGGCTATTACCATCGAGCGTTATATTTATCTGACCACCGCCAGACGCGGCAACAGCAAGCAACTCAACCAGCTGCTGCCACTGTTGCAAAACGGTGATTTCAAACAGGCTTATAATCTTGCCAGCAAATCCAGCCATGCCGTCAGCCGCATGCTGTCACAGGGGCTGGCCCGTTTTAACTCAGCCAACAACCGCGACGATATTGAAACCGCCATGGAAGAAAGCATGCTCGAAGCCATTCCCCGTCTCGAGCGTCGCACCCATTATCTGGCCATGCTCGCCAACATCGCCACCCTGCTCGGCCTGCTCGGCACCATTATCGGCCTGATCAAGGCCTTCACTGCCGTAGCCGCGGTTGACCCGTCACTGAAAGCCGAAATCCTGTCTACCAGTATTTCCGTCGCTATGAACACCACTGCCTTCGGCCTGATGGTCGCTATTCCCCTGCTGCTGTTCTTTACCGTGCTGCAAACCAAAACCACCCAGGTCGTAGACAGCCTGGAAATGGCCACGGTCAAGTTCACCAACCTGATGATGCAACGCAAGAACATCACTGACGCATGAGCCGTATTCGCCACCGCCACCGACGCAAACCAGCCGGCGTCGAACTGAATATCACCGCCTTCATGAATCTGATGGTAGTGCTGGTTCCGTTTCTGCTGATGACGGCCGTATTTTCACACCTGACTATTCTGGAACTGAATCTGCCCGATGGTGCCAGCAAGCCGGGTAATGACAAACCGGGCTTCCAGATCCAGGTCATCATTAACAAAGACGCGCTGCTGGTCGCCGACAGCAGGGGCGGCCTGATCAAGCGCATCCCGACGGACGGGGCCGACATCACCAGCCAGTCGGGCCAACCGTACACCGTCCTGCGCGAAACACTGAAACAGATCAAGGCGCGCCTGCCGGACAAAACCGACATCACCATTCTGTCCCAGGCCAACACATCTTATGAAACTCTGGTAAACGTCATGGACACGGTACGCGCCTATCCGGCGCTGGTGGATGGCAAGGTTATCAGCGCCGAACTGTTTCCTGATATTTCCATTGGCGATGCACCGAAGAAAAAATAACGAGTGACTGCATGAACAACTCCCGCCGCATCAAGCGCATTATCCGTCACCACAAACGTGGGCAAGACAGCAACGCCTCGCTGAACATGGTTTCGCTGATGGATATCTTCACCATCCTGGTTTTTTTTCTGCTGGTAACCTCCAGTGATTCGCAAATTCTGCCTACCCCAAAGGCGGTCAGTCTGCCTGAATCCAGCGCTGAAAAATTTCCCAAAAAAACGCTTGTGATCATGGTCAACGATACTGACATCCGCATCAACGACAAACACATTGCCCCGGTCAGCCAGGTGATGGCGGACAAAAAGGCCACCATTCCCGCCCTGCAGCAGGCGCTTAACGATTACCGCAAGGGCAGCGCCTCCCGTACCATAAAAATCAACCGCGAGGCCGTTACCATCATGGGCGACAGGCACATACCCTATAAGCTCCTGAAAAAAATCATGCTTACCTGTGCCGGTAGTAAGTTCACCAATATTTCACTGGCGGTGACAAAGAAATCTGCCGGGGGAGCCTGAGCATGGTGCTGGTGAACGTTTACCCCCATACTCCATTGCTACCCTGGTCTGAGACTGACAGTGATCGGCGTTTCCGCCGTATCCTGAAATTCACCCTGCTGCTGTTTATTATTGTTGGCGCCATCGTACCCTATCTGCCAAAACCGGAAATCCAGCAACAGGAACTGCAGCAGGTTGCGCCAAGGCTGGCCAAACTGATCCTGCAGAAAAAACAGGAACCCAAACCTGAACCGGCAATCCCGGAAATCAAAAAACAGAAACCGGCTGAAAAGAAAAAAACCGCCGAGAAAAAAGTAAAAAAGAAGAAAAAAACCGTCGATAAGACGGCAAAGGCGCGCAAAAAAGCGCAGCGCAGCGGCCTGCTGGCGATGCAGGATGAACTCGCCGATCTGCGTGAAAGTTTCGATGTTGCCGCCCTGAAAAATTACAGCCCCCAGCAGAACAGGGGTAAAACCCGCAGCCAGCCGCAGCCAGCCGCTGTACTCTCAGCCGCTGCCGGCAAAGGCAGCAGCGGCATCAACACCCGCAACCTCAGCCGCAGCACCGGCGGTCAGGCGCTGGCCGGCCGACGCAGCAGCAAGGTCGAAAGCAAACTGGAAAATAGTGAAGACCGTCCACAGGTGCGGGCCGGTCATAAACTCGCCCGCAGCAAGGAAGAAATCGAGCTGGTGTTTCAGAAAAACAAGGGCGCCATCTACAGCCTCTATAACCGCGCCCTGCGCCGGGATCCGACCCTGCAGGGCAAGGTGCTGCTGGAGCTGACCATCTCACCTGCCGGCCAGATCACACGCGTACGCATACTCAGCAGCGAACTGGATGCGCCGAAGCTGGAAAAACGCCTGCTCACCCGAATTAAACTGTTCCGTTTCGCCAACCGGGATGTGGATACGGTTACTGTCACCTACCCGATTGAGTTCCTGCCCTCGTAGCAGAACCATCAGGGAGGTATTAATTTAAAGGGTTGATGGGTTTCGCTTTGCTCTACCCATCCTACGGTATACGATAAAAAAGAGCAGGATGGGTAGAGCAAAGCAAAACCCATCATTTACTGCGAAGAGTTTAACCTGCACATTAAAATATAACGTATTTCTAATGCGGTTATTTGTCACACGTCACAAATTCACGTGTTTTCAGATATATAGCCACACGCAGAGCGCAACGATGTGCGTTAATTCACACCCCATCCCCGCCGCATCGGCTAATATTTAACCTACATTATGCCCTGCTTCGGCAAGTCTCTATAAAATTTAAAGTTCCAGCGGAGATATCCGCTTAAAGAGTGTCAGACTTCGGTTTGGCGAATGGATCATCAACACTGAGTAGAATACGCCTCCATGGCCACAAGTAAAATCATCCTCGACAAGAAATTGCTAAAAACGCTGGAACCACTGCGTGACCTGAGTTTTGACAAGCTCGATGAACTGGTCAACAAATCCAGTATCGAAGATGTGGCTGCCGGCCGAATGCTGTTCAAACAGGGTGAACGGGATACCCGCACCCTGTTCCTGCTTGCCGGTCAGGTTGAACTGACCAGTATCGTCGATCCCCGCAGCAAAGTTATCCGCGCCAAATCCCGCCAGGCAATGAAGCCGCTGGCGGAGGAATTACCTCGCAGCCACACCTGCCGCACCAAAACCGATGCCACCCTTCTCATCATCGACTCGGATCTTCTCGAAATCCTGCTGGATGACAATCCTTCCGGCACCTATGAAGTCAATGAGCTGGACGGGGATGACAGTAGCTACTGGATGATGCGTTTTCTGCAGTCACCCGCCTTCCTCAACCTGCCCACAGAAAACATCCAGGCGCTGCTAATGGCGCTGGAAGAAGTGCCGGTGGAAAAAGGGCAGACCATCATTCGTCAGGGTGATAACGATGATTACTACTACATCGTGCAAAAAGGCAAATGTTCCGTCAGCCGACGCCCCGCGCCCAGGGCCGCCGAAATGCAGCTGGCCATTCTCTCCGAAGGTGACGGCTTTGGCGAAGAAGCCCTGATCACCAACGGCAGGCGCAATGCCAGCGTTACCATGCTTGAAGACGGCATGCTGATGCGGCTGAAAAAGAACGATTTCCTGCAATACCTGGCCCAGCCCCTGATCGAATACACATCTGAAAAGGATGTGCTTGCCGAGATCAGCAAGGGTAGCCTGCTCATCGATGTACGCAGCAATGATGAATACCAGGCGGCTCACGTCGAGGGCTCGGTCAATATTCCGCTATCCATGCTACGCCTGAAACTGGAAGGCATGAACAATACGCGCAACTATATTCTCTGCTGTGCCGATGGCACACGCAGCGCCGCTGCAGCCTTCCTCCTGACTCAACATGGCCTTACCTGTCACGTACTTAAAGGCGGCCTGGATAAGGCTAATATTAAACTTCCTGAAGCCAACCTCTCAGTTTCGGTCGCGCCCAGGGTCGAAACCCATAAGACCCAGGTTGCCGATCGCAACTTTAAAGCAGCGGAAGAAAAGACGGAAAAACTCAAACAGCAGGCGGAAAGCGCCCGCAACGAGGCGCATGAGATTGCCCAGCGCATGCAACAGGCTGAGGCGGCCCGGCGCAAAGCGGCGGAAGAAGTCGAGCGCCAGCAAAAAGAAGAACTCAATCAGCGTGATGCGGCCATTCGCTCCGCCAAAATGCGCGTCGAAGAACAGGCCCAACGCGCCCGTCAGGCCGAGGAAAAAGCGGCCAGACTCAAACTCGAAGCCAAGGCTGTCAATCAGAAAGCAGAACTGGAATTGCAACGCATCAGGAAGGAAGCCGAGGCGGTTAAAAAACGGCAGCAGGCGCTGGATGATGCTCTGAAGCGCGCGGAACAGATTACCGCCGAAGCGGATAAAGCTGCACATGAAGCCCGTCGACAGGCGGAAAAGGAAGCGGCCGAAATTCGTCGCGAAGCCGAAGAAGAAGCCCAGCGCCTGCGCGAGGAAATGGAAGCAACCACGAAAAAAATTCTCGCAGAAACCCAGGCTGCACGAAAAAAAGAAGAAGCCGAACGCGAGGCCGCTATGGCGACGGTACGTCTGAAAGAAAAAGAGGCTGACGAAATCCGCAGGCAGGCCGCACTCGAAGCGCAGAAAATGCGTGAAAAAATGCAGTCCGAACACTCGAAACTGCTACAGCAGGCCGAAGAAGAGCGCCGGCAAAAAGAAGCCGAACGCCAGGCCGCCATGGAGCTGGCGCGCCGCAAAGCCAGCGAGGCCGAAGAAATTCGTCGCCAGGCTGAACTGGAGGCAGATAAAATACGCAGCACACTTTCTGAACAGGAAGCGTCCCTGCATGCCGCCAAAGAAAGCAGTATTCGTGAACGCCAGCGCATGCTGGAAGATGCGCAATTGCAGGCGCAGAAAGTTATCGAAGAAACCAGCCGCAGGGCGGAAGCCGATGCTGAGGCTATCCGCCGCCGCGCCGATGAAGAGGCCAGACAACTGCAGCATGAGCTGGAAGGAGCACGGCAACAGCTGGATGCATCCAGAAACAACATTGCGGAAACAGAACGCCTGCGACATGAGGCCCTGCTGGATGAATCACGCAAACAGGCAGAAGAACTCATCAAACAAAGCAGCCTGAGCGCCGAAATTGAAGCTGAAAGCATACGCCAGCAGGCACATCAGGAAGCAGAACAGCTACGCGCTGAACTCGCCTGCGCCCGCGCACAAATTGAAGAAACGGTTATCCAGGCCAAAGATGCCGGCAGCCAACAACGCGAAACCATTATTAGCGACGCCCAGCAGCACGCCCAGCAGGTGATCCTCGAAGCCAGCCGCAAGGCTGAAGAAGAAGCCGAACGTATTCGCATCGCTGCCGAACTTGAAGCTCAACGCGTACGCGCCGAACTGGAACAGTCACGCCTGCAACTTGCGCAACAGGCCGCTAACATTAAAAAGGTACAGGCGATCAATGCCCGTATCGAAAAAGAAAAACAACAGAAAGAACTGCTCAGAAAAAAACAGAAAAGTAAGGCTGTCAGCCAGAAGAAACAGGTGCAGGCTCGGAAGATGGCCGAGCAGATCAAGGTGCGTCTGGAGAAAGCAGAGCAGCAACGCCAAACTGATGAGACGCAAACTCACAATGAGGGAATTTCACTGGCCGAAGTCAGCGTCAGGCGCGTTAATGATCGAATCATTCTTGAAGGCGCCAATGATATTTTCGTCTTCAAGGAACCCACACCAGAAACTGAAAAAGATCGCATTCCAGAACTGCACACAGCCGTACATAGGGACGAAGATGAACTTCCCTCCTTTACTGTAGATAACCAGAATGATCCCGTCGCAACACCATTTAACAGTCAGGAATTCGAAAAGGCCATGCGCGAGCGTGACCAGGTGCTCAAACAGGCGCACAGAAAAAAACGCCGGGGGCTATTCACCGTTGCCGCCAGCCTTGTTCTGACGCTTGCCGCCGCTGGTGCATTCCTGATCTACAAACCCGATTTTCAGCAGGAATTACAACTCAGTAGCAATTCACCCGCCCCTGAACTCAAGGCCAAAGCCTCTATCAACCCTGTCAACGATCTGAAACAGGTGATAGATATTCCATCAAAACTGGCAACCTCTGCCGAAGAGTCACGCCTGCGTCAGGAAGCTGAAGCCACTTTTGAACGTCTGGTTGAAAAATGGAAACTGCTGGTAGCAAGCGCCCCGCCTGCCGAAGAGCCCATCCCGATCAGGGATGCGCCGATGATGGAAGAAGACCTGCCTGCAGCTTCAGCACAGCAACTGGACACAGGTGAGAATGTCCTGGTTAAGGAAATAGAAGTAGAAACCAGTCCCACAGAAGAAACACTGCCATAAACGCTGTTCCTGCCTGATCTGAATTCGGAAAACAGTCGGCCGTAGTTAATTTTCTGACAACGGCAGAATCATACTTTTTTCGCCCGAGGCCCGGTCAACATAACGAAAAACAGCAACGCTAAGCGGCCAGCCTCGATCATCCCGAAGAATCACTGTCCATTTGCCCGTCATTGACGGATCCAGTTCCTTCTGCGAATAAACCCGCCAGCGTGGTCCCTTGATAATAAATTCTTTTTTTGAAATCAACTGGCCTTCATATTCCCAGCTGTGGCTAACAGTCTGACCTTCCATGTGCCGTATATCAGTAAAAAAATACAGGCTGGTTATACTGTTATCCAGTACCACAACCTGATCGACAGGTTCACGATTCTCAATTCGGGTAGTAAACTGTGATCGTGCGATACTGCCGTTATTCGCTGCATGGACAGGGATAATGGAAAACAGAAAGAACAACAGCCACAGCCATTTTTTATCCATAAAAGCGTGAAACGGAAACACGTGCATTTTTGTATATGAACCTTCCATTCAGGGCTGACAAAATATCATCTCAGATCCAGGGACCTGTACAGGCGCGACTATTATGTGCACATGCTCACATACTGAGACCTTATCAACGCTCATACGTAGGTAGTTAAGCGCGTGAACAATTCCAGGCGCGGATTTAGCCGTACAAAATACTCAATTATGCGCCACACTCTACATTATTTAACCGCTGCCGTTCGCCTGAAGGCGAACCTGCAGGTGAATGAATTCCTTAAATACCTACGTATGTATCAACGCTAAGTTCTGCGAACTTCACCTTTCGCCCGCAGACGAGCAAGAATAAAATCAGAATGACGAATATAAAGCAGCTCAGCTATCTGTCTTACCAGATGCTCCTCGTACCTGTCCAGTTCATCATCGCAAAACACGACTCGCCATATCTGTTCCAGCAATGTCAGCTTCTCTGCCGGCTCCAGCGTCCTGTTAAGTATAGATGTATATTGCTGTAATGAAATCATATCTTTTGCGCGCTCTTCCGCAATTTCAAACACATCTTTTGCTTCTTCATCGCTCAGGCCAAAGAGCTTTTTTAATGCATTGATAACTGCAACTTTCTCTCGATCATCAATTTCATGATCTGCATGCATAACCTCAATCAGCAGCAGTGCGGCAGCCAGTCGAATATCATCGACATCATGCAAAACCGTTCCGGGGTCATTCAATATCCCGTCAAAAAAAGATTTGACCTTACTCAGCATAATCAGGCCTCAGGTTGAATTCTGTTTTTGATTTCCTTCCAGGCATTCAGAATTTCCGCTTTTACCTGCTTATCATGCACATCGGCAAAACGCTGTTTCGCCTCATTCACGGAAATTACGTTATCCGGCTTTCCCTTTGGGAAATCCACATCGCTGGAAAAAACCAGAATGCCGGTGGTGTTTATTTCTGGCACATGCGCTCTCACTGCTGCAATATCCTGCTCAAGCTTAAGCAGTGGATTAGTGAACTTGTAACTGCGTTGACCAACGACCTGGGTCCAGATGTCGATATTTTCCGATGCAAACACCGCTCCCTGATAACGCCCAACTGAGACAACCATAATTCCGTCAGGCATCAAGACGAGATTATCGATATAGACAGTTCCATCCATGCCATCAGAGAGAATGATGTTTTGCATCATATCATGCCCGAGCTTCCTGACCGTCTGGGACAAATGCCAGTCAGCATAGCTTCGTTTTATTTTACTGAAAAAAAGAACGCCGACGACTGCGGTCAGTAACAACAGGACTAACAGTCCATAGCTGATCGTTTGATTTAATGCCATTTTTATTGTCTATCTATTATCATGAGGCGTCTGAATAAATCAAACCCTGCCTGTGTGAATCTACAATGCCTGCCAGGCCCAACAATAGCAAACCTCATCAGGCGAAATCAATTAAGCCTGATTTTGCTTGTCATGGAGTCAGTAGCCGCTACTGTGCTTATGCGAATACAACATGAGCAGCTATTGATCGATACTGGCGGCAACGATAATTGAACCGTCAAGAGCAATATAAAATAAATGTTTCAGGATGTTCAGGTTCGTATTTCATTATGTTTGCAGTCCGGAAATTCCCTTTACCGAGGAAACCTGCTCTTGTGCATGTATGTTTTTCAGGACTTCCGCAACCTCATCAAAATCGAGACAGACAATACGCACAGTATCGCGTTTACCCTTGACTTTGATATGCTGTTTCTTGTCTTTGACAAAATCATCCGGCAAATGCCGGTAAGCTGTTTCACTTATCACCACATCGGTGCCCAGCACCTTGGTCGCGCTCTCCAGCCGAAAGGCCACATTCACTGCATCACCTAATGCTGTATTATCCTGACCAATACCCAGTGATGCAGCGCCCGTGTTGATACCAACCCCGATCCTCACTTCTTCGGATACTTCCGAATAAGTGCGTTCCAGTTCATTGGTAATACGATTGATATGATAGGCCGCCGTCAAGGCCTGAATCACTGTTTGTTTCTGATTCACCTCCGACTCCCAGCAGGCAAACACGCAGTCGCCGATAAATTTGTCCACTACCCCGCCATTGTTGAAAATGGCATTACTGACTTTATGAAACCAGCTGTTCATTAATTTCGTCAGGGTACGGATATTCACCCGCTCGGAAAGAGAGGTAAAACCACGGATGTCCGCCACCAGGATAGTGATTTGTTTAATCTCGGGGGTATCTGAAATCAGGGTATCCTGCAATGAAGCTGTATCGACATGTTTTGCCGTCTTTGCATCCTGGGTAAAGAGAATCTGCGCCCGGCCAATACTGATGCAGTCACCATTACGCAACAACCTGGGCGTTGCGATACGTTTCTTGTTCACGTAACTGCCATTGGAACTGCCGCTGTCGATCAAATAGTAATCGCCCTGACCCACACAGCGAATAATGGCGTGATTGCGGGAAACATGTAGATCATTGAGCACAACATCATTATTTTTATCCCGCCCAAAAGTCAGCGCCATTTCGCATGGCACCTTCTTGATAGTTCCGCCGTATTTTAATGTGATTACTGCAGCCATAGCGCTAAACATACTATCCTTAATATAAATAAGGATATTAATCCCTCTGTTTGACCTTATATAATACTCTATCTGAGCGTCAGTTTTAATATGTGGCTTCTGTGCAGCTATGCCGATATCCCACTTCCAGTTTTACATCAGCAAAAAAAAGCCGCAAAACAGCGGCTGGCGGAGAAAGGAGCATATTAGTACTCTATTATATTGCAGCTTTGACGGATAAAGCCGAACAGCTAAGCGCCGACATGGAACGGTAGAGCGCTACCTCCTCTGCCGCTTTCATTCCAGAGAGAATATCTTCGTAATCAGCGGTTTCGGGCGCAACCGGATCCTGAACAAATTCGACCGTATCCCCAAACCGCTCCTTCACATAGCGGTTAATCGCCACGCGGGTTGCCGGGTTAACTACAAACTTCGCCACTTTGGCGGCCACCCGGAATAACCAGGCCTGGGCAAATACATCACCACGACGCGCATTTTCTGTTTCATCCTTGCCCGCATTGTCCTGTATGAAGGTTGCTCGCGCCTGTTCCAGCTTGCGGTAAAGCACGGTAAAAGTATAAGTAGCGATGGATGGCGAACAATCCATGCCGATAAAACGGTACTCCGGCTGCTGGCCGAAGCGGCGGGCAATGAGGACTCGGCAGTCGAAGGCGCGGGAAACAATATCCGACAGCGCCAGAGCCCAGAAAGGCGGGTTAAACTCACAGCCATGATGAGCCGAATCCTCCTCCACCAGCAATGAATGGAGCTGAGCATCGGTAACATGGTATTTTTTCATCAGGTTGCGCGCCTGACGCAATGCTGACGCCGCCTCATTAGGATTACAGGACGCCGACAGACGCAGACACTTGCTGATTTTATCGAGAACTTTCTGCCGGTCCATGCCGCCTCACTGGAATAACGAGCATCTGAATAGATAATACTACAAAATCATAAAGTTACAAGGTTCACTTAACAATTAACATTAATTTTTTCGCCGTGCTCAGCGCACCATGGTCTATTTACCCGTTCTACCTAATAAGAGTAGCTATGCAAAAAAAGGGGCTTGTTTTACACTACACGCGTTCATATGTATAAACAACAAGCTAGCCGTGACACAATATTCAGTTTGGCAACTATTGGCCTGAGTAAGGCTCCTGCAATCTATGAATACAGCCAATCCCTCCATCATTATTGATGACAGCGAAATCCGTCAGCGCGCGCTGGCTGTTCCCCGCCCGCGGCCGCTGGCAGAAGAAGAACGTCAGGCGCTGATGGCGCGCATAAAACAGCTGCTGCAGGAAAAAAATGCGGTTCTGGTCACTCACTATTACACCGAGGATGATTTGCAGCTGCTCGCCGATGAAACCGGCGGCTGTGTTTCCGACTCACTGGAAATGGCGCGTTTCGGCCACGCCCACCCGGCTTCGACCATTGTCGTCGCCGGCGTGCGTTTCATGGGCGAAACCGCCAAGATCCTGAATCCGGAAAAGCGGGTACTGATGCCCACCCTGGAGGCGGAATGCTCGCTGGATCTCAGCTGTCCGGCCGACAGCTTCAATGCATTTTGCGATGAACATCCCGATCGCACCGTGGTGGTCTACGCCAACACCAGCGCCGAGGTCAAAGCCCGCGCCGACTGGGTGGTCACCTCCAGCATCGCCACAAAAATCGTTCGCCACCTGCATGAAAAAGGCGAAAAAATCCTCTGGGCGCCGGATCGCTATCTCGGCGGCTACATCCAGAAAGTCACCGGCGCCGACATGTTGCTGTGGCAGGGCTCCTGTATCGTACATGATGAATTCAAGGCGCGGGAACTGGTTAAACTGCATAGCAAACACCCCGATGCCGCCGTACTGGTGCACCCGGAATCCCCCATGGATGTCATCAACCAGGCTGATCTGGTCGGTTCAACCACCGAGATTATTCGCGCAGCAAAGGAAATGAAAAACGACACCTTTATCGTCGCTACCGATCGCGGCATTTTCTACAAGATGAAACAGGCCGCGCCTGACAAACATTTCATTATCGCACCCACCGGCGGCATCGGCGCCAGCTGCGGCAGTTGCGCGCACTGCCCCTGGATGGCCCTGAACAGCCTGGAGAACCTGGCCCAGACGCTGGAAAGCGGTGACAACGAAATTCAGGTTGACCCGGAAATCGGCAAACAGGCGATGGTTTCCGTCAGGCGCATGCTCGACTTCGCCGAAAGCCTCATGACCCCGGCAACCGGTGAAGTCAATATCGCCTCACCGGCGTAACAGCCACCTGTACTGTCGTTCACTCAGCGTAGTTGAAATAACCTCGCGCCCTGATCATATCGGCAACCTGCTCCGGTACAGCCTCTTCCCAGCCGGGCGTGTTGTGGCGAATCATGTCCAGAATTTTGTCCGAATGAATTTTCAAATAGTCACTATTCACCGAGTTTAAATCGCGTACAAAACTATTCTCAAGCAGATGAGCATATAGATGGCGCAGATGAGATTCGACCTGCAATTCATTGATGCCGACTAATTTTCCAGTACCTTCTTCGAGTTCAGGGCAGACATAAAGCCGTAAATCATGCTTGAATAATCGTCCAAATGATTCAAGGATGCCGCCCGGCAAATTCGCATAGTATTTTTCATTAAACAAATCGCGTAAAGACGGCAGCCCCATCGCAATCGCGACCGGATTTTTTGTATAGTTGAATAAATATTGTGCCAGTCTGAAGAACTCCCCATAATTTGAAATCAGAACATGTTTTCCAAGAGCACAAAGAATATCGGCCCGGTATAAAAAGTCATCCGTATCAATTCCATTCTGCCTGTCGCTCTTTAGATCACAGAGGGTCATTTCAGACAATACCAGCAGTTCATCGTTGCTGATATCTGTTTCCTGAGTAAACTGATTTTGCGCACAATCCAGCAGATCAAGCGTAAGTCTGGTTGGCGGGCGAAATCGGCTTCGTTCAACCAGCACTGATTTTTTCCATAAAGCATCGGCTATCTGGATAATATTTCCATCTGCCGAAAAAAGCGCAGCATTTGACATGCCGTGTTGAACCAGCCGCAGGGCCATGAGTCTGTTATCAACCTGAGAGAATGCCGGGCCAGAAAAATCGATCAGATCAATTTCTACTGCTTCGGGAAACAACTGATCCATTAATGAAAGAAGAAACGCATCAAGGTCCTGATTTAAATAGAGTGCGGCATAGATGAGGTTAATGCCGAGAATACCGAGGGTTTCCTGGTCCTGAATATTATTTTTGCCATGCAAGTTTACATGCAGAATTATGCTCGAGGGCGGTTCATGTGGCCGCGCTTCAAAGCGCATGCCCAACCAGCCATGCCCATCGGTCTTGTGGGTGAAACTACGCGCCGCGACCGTATTGGCAAAGGAAAAGAAGCAGCGCGTATCGCTTCTGTATTTATCGAGTCTTTCAAGTAAAAGTGCAAACTCATGATCGAGCATGGCTGAAATACGATCGCGACTTACATAACGCGGGCTTTTTCCGTAAATCGCATCCGAGAATTTCATATCATAGGCGGAAATGGTCTTGGCAATCGTTCCCGCTGCACCACCTGCACGAAAAAACCAGCGCGCCGTTTCCTGGCCGGCGCCAATCTCGGCAATTGATCCGTATTTATCCTCATCGAGATTAATACTCAACGCCTTCTGGTGGGGAGCTTTGCTGTGATTTTCCATAATGTTTTCACTTATAAAGTTAGAATAAATTATCCGGATCTTTGCTAAATAGCTGTTCCAAATACCAGTCCACTTTAAGCAATTACCGTTCATCCTGAGCCTGTCGAAGGACAAGCAGATTAAACACTCTATTCACAGTATTTCCACGCTCATGGTTCGACAAGCTCACCACGAACGTGGAAATT
>JASBTR010000140.1 GCA_030148325.1 Gammaproteobacteria bacterium | reverse complement strand
TGAAAACTGTGCAACCGGATTTCTCACCGATACAATGCTTCACAGGATCAGGATATTGAAACAACAATTACTTGTGCTGGTACTCGCACTGTTCAGCATTTCACTACAGGCTGCCGACATACGTTACTATGATGTTGAGGTCATTATTTTTGAAAATTTGCAGACCGACAGCCGTAATTCTGAACGCTGGCCACAACAGCTGGAGCGTGAAATTCCCGAAAAACTGATCGAAATCGGTGGCGAGTGGCCGGGTGGCAGGCCTGAAGAGTATGATCCGACGCTTAGTTTCAAAGCCCTGCCCGAGAACGAATGGCGCCTGACCTCAGAAGCTGAAAAAATTGCCAAATTGAAATCCAGACGCCTTATGTTGCATAAAGCCTGGGTGCAACCGGGGCTGACTCAGGAACAGGCGATCAGCGTTCACATCAACCAGCCTGTTATCACAGCGCAGGAAAATGAGGAGTCTGAGATAGCCACAGCCGGGCAGAGCCTGCCTGCCGCAACACTCGATAGCGGGACACTGGATGCGCTGATCCGCGTCAGCCTGGCCCGTTACCTGCGGGTAGAAACAGATTTGTTGTTTACCCTTGATCAGCCGCCAGAGGAGCAAAGCCTGATCAGCGGCCCTGAATCAGAGAGTGAAACGGAAAGTATCCCTGCCCCCCGCTACTTTCATGTACAGGAGCTGCGCCGACGTATCCGCAGCACCGAGCTGCATTATCTGGATCACCCGGTGCTAGGCATGCTGATTATGTTTACCCCACATAAAACCGCCGATGAAGCTGCGGCAAAAAAGAAGTTGTAGGTTCGCCTTCAGGCGAACACGTGGCTTGTAGTTTACCTGCATGGGCGACTGAAAGAAGTGCCTGTGGCACACAAAAAACCTGCCTGGCCTACCAGGCTATCCACTTTTTTTAATAACGATTTTAAACCTTAGCGCTGCGCCTGCATGTGCTGTCGAATCAGGGCCGCCATCTTCTGAAAAACGGCTTCACGATAACTGCCTTTTCGAAACAGTACACCGATGCGTCGGCTGGGCTTTG
Source organism: Gammaproteobacteria bacterium (assembly GCA_030148325.1). GTDB lineage: Bacteria > Pseudomonadota > Gammaproteobacteria > UBA6429 > Thiohalophilaceae > JAADGZ01. Next base: position 7,306 of record JASBTR010000140.1, on the reverse strand, counting down.
GTTTATGAAAAGGAATATAACAGACCGGATCGGTTTTGAGACGGCTCTTCGGCACTGCCAGCTCCGGAATCAGGGTCATACCCATGCCTTCCCCGACCATGTGGCGCAGAGTTTCCAGGCTGGTTGCGCGAAAACCGGCGCTTTCACGTGCACCTGCTGAAAAACAGACTGCTAATGCCTGTCCTCGCAGACAGTGGCCTTCTTCGAGTAATAACATCTCCCTGTCCTGCAGATCGGCAATGCTGATGTTTTTCTTCTTTGTCAGGGGTTCATCCTTTGGCGCCGCCAGCCAGAAAGCTTCGCTGAATAAGTCGATTTCCTCAAATTCATCAGTCTCCACCGGCAAGGCCAGGATTAACAGATCCAGTTCTGCATTGCGTAATTTGTTCAGTAAAACGGCTGTCTGTTGCTCATGCAACCAGAGTTTCAGATCGGGATACTGTTTTTTCAGCAAGGGCATGATCACCGGCAACAGGTAGGGTGCGACCGTTGGAATCAACCCCACCTGCAACTCCCCTTTCATGGGATCATGAAAAGTCCGGGCAATTGACTTGATGGCGCGCGCCTCGTTAAGAACCCGGCGAGCCTGATCTGTTACCGCCCGACCGGCTTCAGTCATGCGCACCTGTCGATTGTTGCGCTCCACCAGTTGTACCCCCAGTTCCTGCTCCAGTTTCTTCAACTGACCGCTCAGGGTTGGCTGGCTGACGAAGCAGCGATCCGCCGCACGGTGGAAATGACGTTCCTCAGCTACCGCCAGCAGGTATTCCAGATCCCGCAGATTCATATAGTGCTCCAGACAATGATAGGATTTAACTATCATTATAATACAAATAAACGATTTTGCCTATTATGCGATATTCCCCATACTTACGCCCATGTTCAGACAAACAGTCATGTATCAAACAGGAGATAAAACCATGTTAGAAAACAGAGAAGGTAAAAACGTCCCGGCCGTTATTTTTAAAACGCGTAAAAACGATGAGTTCGTCGATGTCAGCAGCGATGCGCTGTTCAAGGGCAAAACCGTGGTGCTGTTCGCCCTGCCCGGCGCCTTCACTCCGACCTGCTCATCCACGCATTTGCCGCGCTACAACGAGCTGGCCGGCGTATTCAAACAGAATGGCGTCGATGACATCATCTGCCTGTCCATTAATGATGCTTTTGTCATGGATGCCTGGAAGGAAAGTCAGGAAGCTGAAAATATCACCCTGATTCCCGATGGCAATGGCGAATTTTCCGAGGCCATGGGTATGCTGGTGGACAAATCCGATCTGGGTTTCGGCAAGCGTTCCTGGCGTTATTCCATGCTGGTGAAAGACGGCGTGATTGAAAAACAGTTCATCGAGCCGAACGTACCGGGTGATCCTTTCGAGGTTTCCGATGCTGACACCATGCTGGCCTATATCAATCCTCAGGCGAAAAAGCCCGAGGCGGTTAGTATTATCACCAAGCCGGGGTGCCCTTTCTGCACAGGCGCAAAGGAACTGCTGAAAGAAAATGGCATTGACTATGAAGAAATTCGTCTGGGGAAAGATGCTTCACTGCGCTCCCTGCGTGCTATCACCGGCCGCGAAACTGTGCCGCAGATTTTCATTGGTGGACGTCATATAGGTGGTTCGGAAGAACTGGCCTTATATCTGGAAACAGAAAGCGAACAGGCGGCCTGAAAAAAACTGCCCCCAGATCAGAAGCACAGCATAAGAGGATAGCTGTGCTTCTGATTTTTCAGCGGTTCTTAATAAACCACCCTGCAGCAAGCTACGAAGTATTAGTCGAAGGAATAATTTGAACCGCCAAGACGCAAAGGACGCCAGGAATTGTTTGACTAAAACCTGGCGTCCCTGGCGGTTAATATTAATCACAGCAAGCTGTGGGGAATTAAACCCGTAGAGATTAAGACACCGGTTATGAAACCGGTTTTCGGGTGGTTTTTGCTGAAGGCATCGCGGCTAAGGGATCGTCCGGCCAGTGATGTTTCGGATAACGCCCTTTCATTTCTTTTTGCACTTCCCGGTAGCTGCTGTTCCAGAATCCGGCTAAATCCTGGGTAACCTGTATCGGTCGGCGTGCGGGCGATAACAGCTGCAGTTTCAGCGTCACCCGGCCATTCGCAATTTGAGGTGTCTGTGTGCAGCCAAACATTTCCTGCAGGCGCACCGCCAGCACGGGAGGTGTTTCCTGATAGTCAATGCGAATCATGGAACCGGATGGTGCCTGCAACCGAACTGGCGCATGTTGTTCCAGTTTCTGCTGTAGCTCCCAGGACAGCTGGTTACGCAGAATTGAAGCCAGATCCAGTTCGGCAATCTGTTTCAGGTTACGGACGTTATCCAGAAAGGGGCCAAGCCATGTCTCCAGTGTTGCCAGTAAATGTTCATCTGATACATTCGGCCACGGGCTGTCATTCGAAGTTTCCAGATCCAGCGCGCGCAGCAACATTATCCGTGACAGCCAGTTGCGTAGATCATCGTTCCAGGGTAGCCGGGCCAGTCCTCTACGCCGAATTAGATCCAGCAGCACATGGCGACGTTTCTCAGGCCGAATCGCCTGCATGGGCTCACGAGACACCACCAGACTGCCTACCAGAGATTGATGCTCAGCACTCAGACAATCCTGTTTTTCATCCCAGTTGACGACATCCTTTTCAGTCACCAGTTCAGCCAGCTCATCCTCGAGCAGTGCGCTATCGAATTCCGCTGCCAGATAAATTTGATCGGTCGCCTGTCCCTGCCGCCCTCCCAGGCTGGCGACTACCAGCCAGTCGGATTGCTGCAGGGGATCCTGTTCATGTAAGCGAACTGCGCGACCATTACTCATCCGGTATTCTGTTGCAGCGGCCCTGCGCCGTCGGGCAATACGATCCGGATAGGCACAGGCCAGCAGGAAACCGGTCCAGCGCGGATCAGCAGGATGAGCGACTTTTGCGCCTGCCTCACCGTCTATTAACTTATGATATGCACGACTCTGTGTGCGTAAGCGTTGCAGGCGACCACGCAAATGACGATCAGTACCGGTGTTTTTTGCCAATAGTTTTGTTCGCAGCAGGATATCCGCATCACGCGACGACAGAGGATCCCGTTCGCTCAACAGCGCGGCTATATCACAGGCCGACCCTGCCAGACCTTTCATCCTTGCCACCAGCAGCATGTGCGCCAGACGCGGATGAAGCGGCAGGCGCGCCATCGCCTCACCATGCGCAGTCATCATCCACCCTGCCGGTTGTGGCTTCAGCGCGCCCAGAGAACATAACAATTCGAGCGCTCTGTTGTAATGTCCTGCGGCAGGTGGATCCAGCCAGACAAGTTCATTCGGATCATTCACGCCCCAGCGTTGCAGTTGCAACGCTAGCGGTAATAGATCGGCCTGTTCAATTGCAGGCGGGGTAAAGGGGATCAGTTGCGTCTGCTGATGTTCAGACCAGAGTCGATAACAGACACCGGCTTCGATACGCCCTGCCCGCCCCATACGCTGAATGCTGGAAGCCCGCGAGATGCGACGCGTGTGCAGACGGGACATCCCGGCGCCGGGATCAAATACAGCCTGGCGATGCAGGCCGCTGTCGATAATAATACGCACCCCTTCGATAGTCAGACTGCTCTCGGCAATGTCAGTTGCCAGTACAATTTTACGGTATCCGAGCGCTGCCGGCTCGATGGCCCGGCGCTGTTGCTGCAGGTCCAGATCACCATACAACGGCGCTAAAATAATATTTTTTTCATCCGCAAGTGCGGAACTCAGCAGCTCATGCAGGCGGCGAATTTCGGCCTGCCCCGGCAGAAAAACCAGTATACTGCCCGTCTCCTCCGTCAGCGCCTGTTTTACAGTCGCCAGCATGCGCACAGGGAGTTCATTACGTAGCTGTTCGGGTGCAACAAAAGGTCTGCCATACCTGATCTCAACAGGATGCAGGCGGCCTTCACTTTTGATCACCGGTGCATCATTCAACAACGCCGCCAGGCGATCGCCTTCAAGGGTTGCCGACATGATCAGAATTTTCAGGGCCGGTTGTTCTCTAAACAGCGCGCGTCCCTGCAGAGCCAACGCCAGACCGAGATCGGCATCCAGACTGCGTTCATGAAATTCATCGAAAATGAGCAAACCGATACCTTCGAGAGAAGGATCATCCTGCAGTATACGCGTGAGTATGCCTTCGGTAACGACCTCAATACGGGTATGCGCACTGATCCGGCTCTCAAGCCGAACCCGATAGCCTACGGTTTTCCCCACGGCCTCGTCCAACATGGATGCCATGTATTCTGCCGCCGCGCGCGCCGCCAGCCGCCGGGGTTCAAGCATGATGATTTTCTGTTTCCCCAGCCAGGCTGCATCGAGCAGGGTCAGAGGAACACGCGTGGTTTTACCCGCCCCCGGCGGGGCTTCCAGCACCACTTCATCCCGCCGCTGCAGGGCGGCTTGCAAATTGGCAAGAACAGATTCTATGGGTAAGGGAGACATCGACAGGAAAAATAAACAGTTGCCAAACTCAAACGAGTCGGCAGTGTATCACAGGCTTATATATTCCACCCTGCATTGCTGCCTGGATTTATGTACAAAGAAACAGGTGATTTTATTTGTAGTCGAGCATATTTTATCTGACCGAGAAATCTGATATTGCCTGAAAACTTTGTTTAGAAACTACCAATATTAAAAAAGTCAGGCAGACCGGCCCGCTTCGATGTTGTTTCCATGGTCACGGAAAACTCCCGCTATTCGGTTAACTGGATCAGAAACGCCTTTCAGGCCAAAGCATGAAGACAAGCGAAAACGTCAGAATACTTTTTGATGAAAGTATCAAAACCAAACAAGCCGCACACAATCGGTTGGTAGATGAATACTGCCCGCGCCATTGAGAAAAAATTAACGCCGGAGTTTGTCGCCGCACTGGCGAACATCTTCTTCGCTCCCGAACAGTTACTCACCGAAACTGCAGACTGCGTCTGCCTACGACTATGACAACAGCCGCATTCAGGTCACAACTGGATGCTGTGGCATTTCCCTTAAATCATGACAAGGTTCTCGCCATTGCCCGGCTTTGTAACCGCTATCGAGTTTCCTTTCAGGTAAATTATTAAAAAAGCAATATAACATATTGAAATATGGGTTGTTTGATGGGTATTAAGCCGATAAATAACCATGCTGGTTATCTGTACGATTGTACAGTACCGCCGAATGCAGATTGTTACTATGTTGGCCATGCGGGTTCAGGGTGCAAGTTGAGGATCAAAGTGATGCCGTGCCTGCAGGGTGACCAGAGCAATACAATATTAGTATCACTCTAAAGGGAATCTATTAATTCTTAATAAATATTGAAGGAGTGCACAATGAGCATGCAAAAGGAAATTAGCCAGGATCGCTGGCCGGATTATTTAAGCCAGGTGACTGCCGGTAACCGAGGCAGGCATATCGCGGTAGATGTTATTACGCCTGCCGATGTATCCCCTGAACAGGTTGAGAAGCAGCCGCAGATTAACATCCCGTTAGCGGGTGCCCCCTTTCTTTCGCTGGAATACGAGTCGGTGACAAAGGGTAACGCAATCATTATTTCTGCTGGTGTGAATACGGTGGAGTATGAACATGCCGTTGATGCCCCCGTGGAGATGATGGCGAATCAGAATATTGATGGACGTCTGGATTTCCTGGAGATCCTGGATCAAAACGGTGCGTGCACCAGGCTGAATTTTATCAATTAGCAGCAATTTATCGAAGACACCTTCCATCAGAATATGGCTCATGTATTCACAGTACTTCAATCAAAGCCATAGTAAGCAAATGATATTAAAAACAGTGTAAAAATAGATCCTGTTCCATCAAACACATTGAGTAACAAATGCTCCGGGGCCGGAATAGAAAAATAGTAAAATAAAGACGCGCAAAAGATTTCTATCCATAGCTGCTCGACCGCCGCGCCCATGTGGCAGACAGTCTTTATTCGGCTAAACCGGTTCTATTACCTCTCTATTGTGCTCGCCATAAATAAAGGCAATAACCAATTTTTCTTATCCCAGGTTCAGATTATTTGGTAAATTTTATTAGATGTATTTATCTTGTTTCAAGTGTTAGAATAAAGCACGGAAAAATAACGACTATTTAAATTGTTTTAATACTTAAAGTAAGTTTATGCGGATAACTAAAGGATTCAGTTATGAGAAAATCGGACAGTAAACATTTGGATTCGATGTTTCTAGAGCGCTGGTCACCCAGGGCCTTTTCATCCGAGGCGATTAGCGACGAAAATTTAAACACGTTGTTTGAAGCGGCGCGCTGGAGCCCTTCCTGCTTTAACGAACAACCCTGGCATTACGTGTATGCCAGGTCAGAAGACGATTTAACCCGCTTTCAGTCAATCCTGGTGGATGCCAACAAGGCATGGGCTTCCAGTGCTCCTGTCCTGGTTATTGCATTCAGCAAAAAACAATTTTCACATAACAACAAACCCAACCGCTGGGCAGATTTTGATAGTGGTGCAGCCTGGATGGCGTTAACCTTGCAAGCCAACAAACTGGGGTTACATTGCCATGGCATGGGCGGGTTTGATCAGGACAAAGCATACCAGGTCACCAACGTCGATGCAGACAAATACAATGCCATTTGTGTTATCGCGGTTGGTAAAATGATATCGCCGGAAAATTTAAGCCTGGATCTACAAAAAAAAGAATCGCCCAGTGACAGAAAACCAATAACTGAATTTATCAGTGAAGGGAAAATGAGTTAATTTTTGAAACCTAACCCCATATCAATAAAAGGGTTGAACATGCTACCAGAATTACCACTCGATAAATGGGATCCCGGCAAGAATATCAAGGCATGAATCACTAGGAGGCTGTCCAGATAAGTGTGTAACTGGTTTATTCTTAAACTCCTAAAATACGGCACTATTTCCGACTAATCGTCGACTTATCGCACCCCAACAGTGCGGCGATCTCTGTTTGGTATATCCGGCTTTCTTCAGAATGTAAATTCAGAATGTAAATCTGGTATCGTTCCTCTTAGGCAAGCTGCCTGTAGCTACTCATGCGCGCTCCTCTTACTTTGGTCAGCCACGATGCTACCTCAGCTTTCCTCTTCTCGACAGGTAGAGTTGCACTTACAAGTTGAATTCACGCAATTTAAATAATCAATATCATCATTAAAATGAGCAACACTCACATTAATCAGTAACATATTCTAAATAGCTGTTCCGAATACCAGTACACTTTAGGAATAGCCGTTCGTCCTGAGCTTGTCGAAGGACAAATAGATTAAGCACTCTATTCACCGCATTTCCACGCTCATGGTTCGACAAGCTCACCACGAACGTGGAAAT
>JASBTR010000139.1 GCA_030148325.1 Gammaproteobacteria bacterium | reverse complement strand
ATTTCCACGTTCGTGGTGAGCTTGTCGAACCATGAGCGTGGAAATGCGGTGAATAGAGTGCTTAATCTATTTGTCCTTCGACAAGCTCAGGACGAACGGCTATTCCTAAAGTGTACTGGTATTCGGAACAGCTATTTAGATTCCAGCTAAGAGCATGTCGGAATGACGGTATTTAAAAGTATGTCACGTAATCAATGACCTTATTAGTAATAAAATAAGCTCACGTAGTAAATCCAAATACAGGATAGTTAATGGCGCTGCTCGATTCATTCAAGGCCAACAAGGCAATTTCAGTTGTACTGGCGCACAATCAGGTCAGTGCGAGCGAATTGAAAGACGCGGTCGTCAAAATTAAGAGCATCGGCGAATCCACCATCCCCAAACTGATTGCCGCCATTGCCGAATCGCCCAATAACAAGCCGCTCGAAAATCTGTTACTCAATTTTATTGATAACCAGACATTACCCTACTACATGGATGCCCTGACTGACGAAGACAAAACCATCGTCACCCATGTCATGCGCCTGCTCAGCAAGTCACAAAAATATGATCCCAACCGCCTGATTCACCTGTTCGAAGATCCGGAAATACACAAGAACGTACTGGTGCAGATTCTCAACAGCCACACGGAATCTCTAAATAGCAATAAACTTTTTGAGGCGCTGGACAAGGTTGACAAGAAAGTCCGGGTTCTGATTTTCAAGGTACTGGAAGACATCGTCCAGGAGAGCATGGTTCCAAAATTACTGATCTATGCTGAAAGCAAAGATCCCAACACCCGCCTGCATGTTGCCCGATTACTTGCAAAATTCAGTATCGAGCAGGTCAGAGATAAACTCCTGCATCTGTTGAAAGACAATCACAATGAAATACGCCTGGCCGCACTGGACGGACTGGGGAAAATGAAAATCCCGGTTCCAGCCCGCGAAATCTGCCCGTCACTGAAAGATCCCAACCTGACTATCCAGGCCAGGGCCATCGACACGCTGGTAAAAATAGAAGATCCGAATATCGTCAAATACCTGGTGGAAATTCTGCAGGATGAGTCCGAATACATACGCCGTGCGGCAGTTGAAGTCCTTAATGAAGTTGCCGATCCGCGCGCGATAAAGGATCTACTCAGCGCCATGCGGGACCAGGACTGGTGGGTTAAAGTACGCGCCGCCGATGCACTGGGTTCCATTGGCGGCCCCAAAGTTGTCGAAGCTGTTCTTGGGCTACTCAATGACGACGATGAATTTCTACGTCGCACCGCAGTGGAAATATTAAATTCCATCAAGGATGAACGCACGGTTGACTATCTTATCAATGCACTCGACGATGAAGACTGGTGGGTGCGTGAACGCGCCGCCGATGCACTCGCCAAGCTGGGCTCTGAACGCGCCATCCCGGCGCTGATAAAAATGCTCGACCAGCAACCGGAGTCCGCCAAAATTGCAGTTCGCGCACTGAGCGAGATTGGCAACGCCGATGCCATTGAACCCCTTATATCAAAATTGCAGGAAAGTGATGTATCACTGAAGAAACATATTATTGAAGCGCTTGGCGAACTGTCCAGTCATCAACATTCCGAAAACATTGAAAGCGCCCTGAGGCAGGTTCAGGAAACCAGTGACGAAGATGTCAGACAGGTTGCCTCTGCAACACTGGATACCGTAATTGCAAGAAATCGTTTTGTCGCAAGCGGTTCATCAGGCACGGGTTCCGAATCCACGATTGACACGAGCAGGGAACAAAGCGCTTCATCCCAGCAGGGCCCCCTTGCCGGCTCATCTATGCAACATATCGACCCGGCTATGCTCAAACCCGGCATGCTGCTAAATGATCGTTATGAAATCATCAAACATATTGGCAAAGGCGCATTCGGTTTCGTTATCCTGGTTAACGACAAAATGGTCAATGAAGAAATTATTCTCAAATTTCTTAATCCGCAAATGGCCACAGATGAAAGCGTGATCCAGCGGTTTGTCTATGAACTGCGTTATACACGTAAAATAACCCATCCCAACGTCATCCGTATTTATGATTTTCTGACCTTTGGCAAGTCCTATGCTATCAGCATGGAATATTTCGACAGCCATTCCCTTAGCTATGAAGTCAAAAACAAACTCACAGGTGACTTCCAGCGCAGCATTAAGATGTTCATTGATATCTGCAACGGGCTCAGCATTGCCCACAAGGTTGGTGTTGTACATCGTGATATCAAGCCGGCCAACCTTCTTGTAGACAAGAACAATGTCGTTAAGATTGTTGATTTTGGTCTTGCGGCCGCCGCCTCGCAGGGCGATTCGCGTGTCACAAAAAGTGGCATTCTGGTCGGCACCCCGACCTACATGGCGCCCGAGCAGGTACGTGGGAGGAAAATTGATACCCGCACCGATATCTACAGCCTTGGTATCGTTATGTATGAAATGTTTACCGGCCGCCCGCCTTTCAAGGAAAAAGATCACATGGCTACCCTGTTCAAGCATGTTGAGGGTAAAGCTACACCGGTAAAGGAAATGAACCCGGAAATAAATGACGAACTGAACGATATCATCATGCATGCCATCCATGTTGATCCCACACAGCGCTATCAACATATAGATGAACTGGCCAGGGATCTGCAAACACTGTATGACAAGGGTGTGTACTGATGGCCCGTATTGACGCCTTTCTCAAACTTGGCCGTGATCAGGGCGCTTCGGACATCCATGTTGCCGTTGGCACTCCCCCCCTTATTCGCCTGCACGGCGAGCTCAGCGAAATCAAGTTCCGCACACTCGGTGCAGAAGAACTGGAAGAACTGATTTATGAAATCATCCCGGAAAAAATGCTGAAAGATTTCAAACAGGGCAACGATCTTGATTTCTCTTATGATTCTCCCGAGGCAGGACGTTACCGCGTCAACCTGTTCAGAAAGATTACCGGCCTGGGGGGCGCGTTTAGAATCATCTCCCCGACTATCCCGACAATGCAAGAACTCGGCATACCTGCAGTCGTTGAAAAAATGCTGCACGCTAACCAGGGGCTTATTCTTGTTACCGGTGCCACAGGAACAGGCAAATCCACAACCCTCGCAGCCATGATCGACTGGCTCAACAAAAACCGAAAATACAATATTATTACGCTTGAAGATCCGATTGAATACATACACAAAAGTAAACAGTCCCTGATTATCCAGCGCAGTGTCGGTCCCCATGTCAAGAGCTTTGCCGATGGCCTGCATGCTGCACTGCGTGAAGATCCGGATGTCATCCTGGTAGGTGAACTGCGCGATCCGGAAACTATCAGCATGGCTATGACTGCAACAGAAACCGGTCACCTGGTGCTGGGCACCCTGCATACCACTTCGGCCGTAAAGACCATCGATCGCATCGTCGACGCCATGCCGACCGAACAAAAAGCACTGGCGGAAACTTTCCTCGCCCAGCATTTACAGGGCGTTGTCAGTCAGAAACTGGTGCGCACCGCCGATGGCCGTTCACGTAAAGCTATTCTTGAAATCATGGTTAACACTTCCGGCATCGGCAACCTGATACTGAACAAGAAAAATTTTCAGATCCCATCCATTCTCCAGACCGGACGCGAACAGGGCATGCAGTTAATGGATCAGGCGTTAATGGAGGCATTAAAAAACAAGGAAATCGATCCGGATGATGCCTATGTCAATGCGGTTGACAAAAAACTGTTCCAGCGTTTTGTAACCGATCCCGACCTGCTTCCCCAGGTTAATCTCGTTACCGGTTAAGAAGAGGCGATAGCATGAACAGAGTAGATGCTTTTCTCGAACTGGTTGTAAAACAGAAGGGATCCGATCTGCACCTTGTCGCCAGTAATCCGCCTCGGGTACGCCTCAATGGCGACACCTATTCCGTCAAATACCGTGAACTCAGCAGCAGTGAAACGGAAGATTTAATCTACGAAATCATGACAAAGGCGGAAATAAAAGAATTTAAAAAAGAAAGCAATCTCGACTTCGCCTATCAGGTCGACGGACTGGCTCGTTTTCGAGTCAATGTCTTTAAACATCTGGACGGGCTTGGTGCCGTATTTCGCGTTATTCCCAGCGACATACAGACTATCAACGAACTGGGGCTGCCACCAGTCATTAAAAACCTTGCCCGCCAGCGCAAAGGCCTGATTCTGGTCACCGGAGCAACCGGCTCCGGTAAATCCACCACCCTGGCGGCAATGATTGACTACATCAATACCGAGCGCAAGGGTCATATCATTACCATTGAAGATCCAATTGAATTTATTCACCAGAACAAGAGCAGCCTGATTAGCCAGCGCGAGGTGGGCGATCACACAAAAGATTTCGCCTCAGCACTGCATTCCGCACTGCGCGAAGATCCGGATGTCATTCTGGTCGGCGAACTGCGTGATCTTGAAACCATCCACCTCGCCCTGACCGCTGCCGAAATGGGCATCCTGGTCATGGCCACCCTGCATACCAGCAGCGCCGCCTCATCGATTGATCGCATCATCAATGTGTTCCCGCCAGGTGAAGAAGCCTACGTTCGCACCATGCTCTCAACCTCACTCTGTGGCGTGATTTCCCAGCAATTGCTGCGTACCGCCGATGCCAAAGGCCGAATTGCCGCCATCGAAATACTGGTCAACAACCCGGCCATAGCCAATGTCATTCGTGAAGGAAAATCCGAGCAAATGGACAATATTATCCAGAGTGGCGGCATGCAGGGCATGCAATTAATGGACACTGCCCTGAAGCGCCTGTTAGATGCTAAACTTGTTACCGGGGATGACGCCTATATGAAAGCGCGCAACAAGGCTGATTTTGAACGCTATCGAGACAGCGGTGATTTATCCGATGAGCCTGACGAAGATACAACCGAGCACTAAGGAAACTCTGATTAATTCCGCCGTTCGTGGTGAGCTTGTCGAACCATGAACAACGAACAGAATAAAATCAACCACTTAAAAGCCGCACCCTTCGACAGGGCTCTCCTGAGCGAAGCCGAAGGGTTCAGAGGCATAGCATACAGGGTTGTGATATCACAACATACAAGGTGGGCATTGCCACCATGCGGACTGAAATTCATCAAGGAAATATGGGATAATAACAATGAGCAAACTAATAC
>JASBTR010000138.1 GCA_030148325.1 Gammaproteobacteria bacterium | reverse complement strand
GATGGTAGCTGAGGCCGGAATCGAACCGGCACTCCCGAAGGAACTGCATTTTGAGTGCAGCGCGTCTACCAATTCCGCCACTCAGCCATTGCCAACAAGCGGCGTATTATAGAGAGGCGGGGGAGGCTTGTAAAAGGCCTGTACTGAAAATCCGCCTGGAATCTGTTCAGGCCTTGTTGTGCAAAAGTGAAAATCTGTTCCCCAATCTGCTATTCTGCGCCCCCCATGAAGCTCAGTGATTTTTATTATGACCTGCCCGAAGCGCTGATCGCCCAGTATCCGGCGCCGGAGCGGGCGGCCAGTCGTCTGTTGTGCCTGGAAGGCGACAGCGGCGTCCTGACGGATCGGTGGTTTACCGATCTTCCATCACTGTTGCGCCCGGGCGATCTGCTGGTGATGAACGATACCCGGGTGATCCCGGCGCGGCTCTACGGGCGCAAGCAAACCGGCGGTCAGGTGGAGGTGCTGGTGGAGCGGGTGCTGGATAGTCAGCGGGTGCTAGCGCATGTGCGTGCAAGCAAGTCACCTAAAGCAGGAAGTCGCTTACTGCTGTCGGAGACCGTTGAGGCCGAAGTGCAGGGGCGGGCTGAGGATCTGTTCGAGCTGTGTTTTCGCGACCGCACGGATGCTGATCGTAACGTCATGGCAATCCTGGATGAGCTTGGGCATATGCCTTTGCCACCTTATATAAAGCGGCAGGACGAGCAGGATTTTGATCGGGAGCGTTATCAGACCGTCTATGCCCGGCGCGAAGGGGCGGTGGCTGCGCCTACCGCAGGTTTGCATTTTGACAACCTTATGCTGGATAGACTGCGCCAGCAGGGGATTGCCTGCGCCTGTGTTACCCTGCATGTGGGAGCGGGCACGTTTCAGCCGGTGCGGGTGGAGAATATCGCAGAACATCAAATGCACTCAGAATGGCTGGAAGTCACCGAAACTGTCTGTACACAGGTGCAGGAAACCCGGGCGCGGGGCGGGCGGGTGATTGCGGTGGGTACGACCAGCGTGCGCAGCCTGGAAAGTGCGGCCCTGTCCGGAGAACTCAGGCCCTTTTCCGGTGACACGGATATTTTCATTACTCCCGGTTTTGAATTCAGGGTGGTGGATGCGCTGATCACCAATTTCCACCTGCCCGAATCCACCCTGTTGATGCTGGTCAGCGCGTTTGCAGGTCACGAGAATATTATGCACGCCTATCGGCATGCGGTGGAGCAGGGCTATCGGTTTTTCAGTTATGGGGATGCGATGTTTCTTACGAAACAGGGACAAGGGACGAGTGACGAGGGACGAGGCTTTTTATCTGAATCATGAAATTTGAATTATTTAATAGCGATGGCGCGGCACGGCGTGGCCAGCTGACGTTTGATCGCGGTACGGTGCAAACTCCTGCCTTTATGCCGGTGGGCACCTATGGCACGGTCAAGGCCATGACCCCGGAGGAATTGCGTGAGCTGGGGGCGGAGATCATTCTCGGCAACACCTTTCACCTGATGCTGCGTCCGGGCACGGCGATCATTCGGGAACATGGCGACCTGCATGATTTTATGCACTGGGATGGGCCGATTCTCACCGATTCCGGTGGTTTTCAGGTCTGGTCGCTGGGTGCGGAAGCGCAGCAGCGACCAGGGGCGCGGGGTGATGGTTCGGTAGCGGCGAAGATTACCGAGGAGGGTGTGCATTTCCGCTCACCGGTCAACGGCGACAGGATTTTTCTCGGCCCGGAGGAATCCATGCAGGTGCAGCGTGATCTAGGGGCGGACATCGTCATGATTTTCGATGAATGCACACCCTATCCGGCGAGCGAAGAACAGGCGCGCGCATCCATGCAGCTGTCGCTGCGCTGGGCGGCGCGCTGCAAGCTTGCGCATGCGGATAATCCGGCGGCGCTGTTTGGCATCGTTCAGGGGGGCATGTATCCTGAATTGCGATCCGAATCCATGGCCGGGCTGGTTGAGATTGGTTTTGACGGTTACGCCATCGGTGGTTTGTCAGTGGGAGAACCCAAGGAAGAAATGCACAAGGTGCTTAATCATCTGCAACCCCGATTGCCGGCGAACAGGCCGCGCTACCTGATGGGGGTGGGCACGCCGGAGGATCTGGTGGAAGGTGTGCGCCGGGGCATCGATATGTTCGACTGTTTGATGCCCACGCGCAACGCGCGCAACGGTTATTTATTTGCCTCGACCGGCATGCTGCGTATTCGCAATGCCTGTCATGCCCACGATACCGGGCCTGTGGATGAAAATTGTGGCTGTTACACCTGTAAAAATTACAGCCGCGCTTATTTACGCCATCTGGATCGGGCCGGAGAGATTCTGGGGGCGCGTCTGAACACCATTCATAACCTGTATTACTATCAGACAGTGATGCAGGGGCTGCGGGCAGCGATCGCCGAAAACCGGCTGGAAAATTTCGTGCGGGAATTTTACGCTATGCGCGACCAATCGACTCCGGCTGTGTCATAATAACGCGCAAAAATCGGGGGCGATTAGATTATAACCACCCTGAACAGGCCGTACGACAGGCAGGATCTGCCTGCCGGCGGAAATTTTCGTTTTCTTTGATTGACTAAGGAATCTGTCTAAATGAGTTTTTTTATCACTGATGCAATGGCTGAAGGCGCACCCGCCGCACAGGGCGACCCGATGTCTTCCCTGATCTTCTTTGGCGGCATGCTCGTCATTTTCTATTTCCTGCTGATTCGTCCGCAGCAGAAAAAAGCCAAGGAGCACCGCAATATGGTGGCGGCAATGAGCAAGGGTGACGAGATCGTGACCAATGGCGGACTGCTGGGCAAGATTACCGAGGTCGGCGAGGAATACCTCACGGTTGAACTTGGCGACAACGTCACGGTCAGATTGCAGAAGCAGGCCGTGGCGACCGTGCTGCCCAAGGGTACGATCAAGGCGATAGCCAAATAAACCCTGTTAGTTCCTAATTCAAACTTTATTGTAAAAATAATAATCGTGTGTCCAGCGGCCTGAAAAGTCGCTGGATGACGCGTTGGAAGATGGCAACATGTTGAATCAATATCCGGCCTGGAAGTATCTACTTATTCTGTTAATCGTTGTTGTCGGTGGAATATACGCGCTGCCGAACATCTATGGATCGGATCCGGCGCTGCAGATTTCTGCGACCCGGACGACGAACGTAGATACGGGAACCGAGGCTCAGATCCGCAGCCTGCTGGATTCAAACACTATTCCCTATCGCAGCGCGCGGCTGAATGACAAAGGTCTGCTGATTCGGTTTGCCAGTGTCGAGGAGCAGCTCAAGGCGGCTGATCTGGTGCAAAAGCAATTAGGTGACGGTTACACTGTGGCCTTGAACCTGGCGCCGGCCTCACCGGCATGGCTGAATTCCATTAATGCACTGCCCATGTATCTGGGGCTGGATTTGCGCGGCGGTCTGCATTTTCTCATGGAAGTGGATACCGAAACGGTTATTCGTCAGGCCTATGAACGTTACGGTAACGATTTTCGGGGGCTGCTGCGGAGCAAGAAAATCCGTTATCTCGGCATCAGCCAGCAGGGTGACGTGCTGAAACTGAAATTCCGTACAGCGGTTTTGCGGGACAAGGCGAAGAATGCCATTCGCAGTCAGACGCGTGATCTGGAGTTACGCGAGAAAGATGCCGAAGGCGCCTACCTGATTATTGCAAAGATGAGCGAGAAAACCCTGCGGGATCTGAAAAAAAATGCGGTGCAGCAGAACGTTACCACCCTGCGTAACCGGGTTAATGAACTGGGCGTAGCTGAGCCGGTGATTCAGCAGCAGGGCGATTCGCGTATCGTGGTGCAGTTGCCGGGGATTCAGGACAGTGCCCGGGCCAAGAAAATTCTCAGCGCCACGGCTACCCTCGAATTTCGGCTGGTGGATGTGGAACATACGGCGGCCGATGCCCTGGCGGGACGCACACCGCCGGGCTCACGCCTCTATCGGGAACGCAACGGCAATCCCATCCTGTTAAAGAAGCGCGTGATTATCACCGGTGATCGCATTACCCATGCGAGTTCCGGTTTCGATAATGATTCCGGCAGTCCAATGGTTAGCATTAACCTGGACGGGGCCGGCGCGCACAGTATGGCCAGGACCACCAAGGCGAATCTGAAAAAACCCATGGCGGTGGTATTTATCGAACACAAGCCTGATACGCGTATAGTCGATGGCAAGGAAGTGGTAACCACTCGCAAGGTCGAGGAAGTGATTAACGTCGCGACTATTCAGGGCGTGTTCAGTAACCGTTTCCAGATAACCGGACTGGATAATGTCAAAGAGGCTCAGAATCTGGCCCTGCTGCTGCGTGCAGGCGCCCTGGCGGCACCTATCCGCATTATTGAAGAACGCACCATCGGCCCAAGCCTGGGTCAGGACAACATCGATCAGGGCACACTGTCGGTTGCAATTGGTATGATGATGGTAGTGGTATTTATGGCTGTCTGGTATCGAGGTTTCGGTATGGTTGCCAATGTGGCGCTGGTAATGAATCTGGTGCTGATTGTTGCCGTGCTGTCACTCCTGCAGGCCACCCTGACCCTGCCGGGTATTGCCGGTATCGTGCTGACTGTAGGTATGGCGGTGGACGCCAATGTGCTTATTTTCGAGCGTATTCGTGAGGAGTTACGCAACGGCAATACCCCGCAGTCAAGTATCCAGGCGGGCTATGAGAAGGCCCTCTCTACCATTGCCGATGCCAACATCACGACCCTGATCGCGGCTATTGTGCTGTATATCTTCGGCACCGGACCGATCAAGGGCTTTGCGATTACGCTTTCCATCGGCATCGTAACCTCCATGTTTACGGCCATTATGGGCACACGCGCGATCATTAACCTGATTGTCGGCGGCCGCCGCATTAAAAAACTTTCAATCTGACTTTTATCTAAAATATTGGCGGACAGGATTCATGCAGTTTTTCAAACAAGAAACCCGTTTTGATTTTATGGGTGGTCGCAAGATTGCGATGGCCATTTCCATTTTGATGATCCTCGTTTCTATCGGTGCGCTGGTAACGAAGGGGCTGAATTTCGGCCTTGATTTTACCGGCGGTACCCTGATCGAGGTGGGTTACCCGCAGGCGGTGGAGCTGCCGCCTATTCGCGCGGCGCTGGAGAAAGCCGGCTTCAAGGATGCGGTGGTGCAGCACTTTGGCACGGCGAAGGATGTGCTGGTACGGATTGCACCCCAGGAAGGGCAGAATGCCAACGCGCTGGGTGACGATGTCCTGAAAGTGTTGAATGAGCTCAGTAACGATGAAGTCAAAATGCGGCGGCAGGAATTTGTTGGCCCTCAGGTAGGGGATGAACTGCGTGACGATGGCGGCCTGGCGATGCTGATCGCGCTAGGTTTCATCCTGGTTTATGTTATGGCGCGGTTTGAATATCGCTTTGCGCTGGGCTCGATTACCGCACTCTTGCATGACGTAATCATTACCCTCGGCTGCTTCGCCCTGTTTCAGTGGGATTTCGATCTGACCGTGCTGGCAGCGGTGCTGGCGGTAATTGGCTATTCCCTCAATGACACCATCGTGGTATTCGATCGTATCCGTGAAAACTTTCGCAAGCTGCGCAAGGTGACGCCCACCGAGGTGATTAATCGTTCGCTGAATCAGACTATTTCACGCACCATGATGACCTCGGTGACCACCTTGCTGGTGGTTGCCGCCATGTTCGCCTTCGGAGGAGAACTGATCCACTCCTTCTCCCTGGCGCTGATGATTGGTATTTTTGTGGGTACCTATTCATCCATTTATATCGCCAGTACGATGGCGTTGGCATTGAAGATTACCAGCGCCAGTTTGATCCCGGTAAAAAAAGAAGGCGAAGATGCAGAGCAGCATATGTTACCTTGATACGCTATATTGCTGATAGAGGCCGCGACAGGCTCCAGGGACAAAACAGGCCGAAATTAATATTGTATCTGTCGGCTGAATAGGGTATCTTTCCGGCCAAATTAACGACAGGCGCGTAGCTCAGTTGGTTAGAGCACCACCTTGACATGGTGGGGGTCGTTGGTTCGAATCCAATCGCGCCTACCAAATTTATTGACAAAATCAGCCGCTTACAGCGGCTTTTTTTGTGTTAACACTTCCTGGTTTTCTAAATAAAAGTTCCAAAAGGGTGTCCAGATATAATGTGTAGGATGTGCTGAGGAACGAAGCGCATCGTTCGCGTGTCCAGCCTGGAATGATGCGCTTCGTTTCTCAGCACATCCTACGAAGGTTTAAAACCACCTGCGACCGGAGCGAAGCCTGGGAAGTGTCGAATGTGACCAGAATCTTGTGAAGCAAAATTGGGAAATCTGTAATGAAATCCTGAGGGCTACAACCGGGCGATTGGGGCAAATCGTTAATTAAAGACTCGCATGTCCCGGTTGGGCGAACTGTTTTTCATGTTTTCCCTGGCAGGTATGGCAACGACAGGCTGTTGGATTCGCTTTTAAACGTTGTTCAGAAATCGTTTCACCACAGTCAGTGCATTTGCCGTAATTACCCTGTGCGATGCGAATCAGGGCGGCATCAATTTCACGAATTTCATTAATGTGTCGGTCAATATTAGCCAGATTGAGGTCAACCAGAAGATCAGCAACCGATTCCTCGGCCAGATCATGAACCCGTGTTGCCAGATCAATATACTGTTCATTATCCGATTTTAATAATTCCTGTCGTACCTCTTCACGCAGTTCATAATAACGGTCTTTCAGTTGTTGATGAAATTCGGCAATTTGTTTATCAGTGAGTTCCGCTGGCATGGCCTTTTCCTCCTGATGGATGAATCAGATAGAGTCCTGAATAGAGATATATTTATTGTATCGAGACATTTCAAGGGGCTTGTGGCTTTTAATCTCTATGGGTTAAATTCCCCGTTGCTTGCGGCGAAAACCGGTAGGAGCGGGCTCGCCCGCGAATAGTTTGATGTTCAAGCAACCGCTTTCGCGAGCAAGCTCGCTCCTACGATTTAATACCCCGTCCGCTTGCGGTGGGGTTGTTTATTTGGACCGCTGTATCGCCATATATAAAATTGTCTGGCTATCATCTATATTTCCTGTGGGGGACTGCGTTTTCTATAGTTCAGCAACAGAAAAATTATGACGACCAAAATTGGTTTAATTGCTGATATTCATGCCTATGCCGAGCCATTGGCTGAGGCATTGTTGCTGTTTAATAATAAAGGGGTGGATATTATTTTATGTGCCGGTGATATTGCAGGTTATGGTAATGAGCTGGAACAGACGGTAGGCCTGCTGATTGAGGATCAGTGTCAAACAGTGATTGGCAATCATGATCTATGGCATCTTGAATCAATTCCCAAAGAAAATAGAACGCTGGTTGAAGACTATATCGCGCTACTGCCTGCTGCGCGAGAATATTCGATTGAAGGAAAATGCCTGTATATGGTTCATGCAAGGCCACCGCTGGCTAATCGATATGGAATAAAACTGCTGGATGAAAATGGCGAACCTGTGCCTGAAGAAAGGAAAAAATGGATGCAACGCCTGCAGGATTTTAAACATGATGTTCTGATCGTTGGGCATACTCATCAGGTTTTTTCTGAACAACTTGGAAACACTCTGGTGATCAATCCGGGCAGCACGCAATTCAATCATAGCTGCGGGATATTGAGTCTGCCGGATATGCAGTTTGAATTATTTTCCCTGTCCAATAAAGTTATCCTGAAATCATGGAACTGGGGAACCTTTGAGGTAACTACAGATGAGTAAGATAAAATATTATTTGTTTTTTGTTATGTGCCTGTGATTGTTATGACTGATACAGCTATACGCGCCGTACTGTTTGATTTTGGCGGTGTGCTTGCCGAAGAAGGGTTTCGTAATGGTCTTGTGAAACTGGCTGCGGAGCAGGGCCTTGATGTGGAAACCATGCCCGCACAGGGCATGAAGGCAGTCTATGATTCAGGGTTTGTAGTGGGCAGGGGCGGCGCAGGTGATTTCTGGAAGTTGATGCGTGAGCGCACGGGGCTGAGGGGCGATGACGACAGCCTGACCGAAGTCATCCTTGATGGTTTTGTATTGCGAGACTGGATGATGGACGTCGTAAAAAAACTGCGTGCCGATGGTTATATAACAGGTATCCTCAGTGATCAGACATATTGGCTGGATGAGCTGGATGAAAAATATCATTTCAGTCGTTTTTTTGATCACATCTATAACAGCTATTATCTGGGTAAGGGTAAGCAGGATCCGACCGTGTTTGCAGATGTAGTAGCGGATTTAAAAATGCAGCCTGCGATGATCCTGTTTATCGATGATAATGCGGCTAATGTTTCCAGGGCACAGGCTGGAGGTTTGAGCGCGATACAATATGTTGATCGAGAAGACTTTAGTGCCAGGCTTGAGGCTGTGCTGGGCAATAAATAAAGGGATTATTGGAATACAGGAAAAACAGCTTGCTAATAATGGACTATCCTTAAAAAGGGCGACATGCTTACGGGTTGCTTGTAGAGGAAATAAACTATGTCTATAGCCAATACAATCAAATCTTATTTGTCTAAACATAAGGTGGAATTCGATCTGGTTCTGCATTCAAAAACCTTTTCGAGCCATGATAGCGCTGAGGCGGCACATGTTGCTGATGATCATATAGCAAAAGCGGTAATCATTAAGGATGAGAAAGGCTATGCGATGGTGGTGATTCCAGGCAGTAACTGGGTGAAATTACAGGCATTGGATGATGAACTCAACCGGAAGTTTGAGCTGGCTGAAGAGTCAGAAGTTAATCTTCTGTTTAAAGATTGTGAGCCGGGTGCGATTCCACCGCTTGGTCCGGCATATGGGCTGGAGACGTTTCTGGATCAGCAGTTAACAACACTGGCAAATATCTATTTTGAAGCTGGGGATCATAAAAATCTGGTGCATGTCCACGGTGAAGAATTTCATAGCTTGTTTAAAGGCGCGCGCCATGGCTATTTTAGTCATAATGATTGACGATTATTCAATCGCCTGAAAATTTATTTTTATTATCAAACGACCTTCAAAAAAAGTATCGATACTTAGTTTTCCCGGCGCTAACATGGGTTGCATGTCCAGAGGATGTTTAGGTTCTATTCCCGTGAAGCGCAGCCGATCGCCAGGGTATGTGACAGTAAAACTGACATGCAAGGGATAATAACCATCAAGAAATTTAAGATGATAAGGCCCGCTGACAAGAGTAAAACTCCTGTCCGGGTTTTGGTAGAAAATTCTAACTTGTGCTGTGATGCATAATTCAGCATTGTTCTGCACGTTGTGCATCTGGACAGATTCACCTTCGATCCAGGCTTTTTCAATATGGGATATAGAAACTATTTTTAGTTCACGCATGTGCCTGTATTGATAGGTGATCTGTGATTCCTTTACAGGAACAAGATTTGCGTAGCACTGGCGGAGTCCCACCCAGCCGGTTTTCATACTGTCCGCTGTCACCGTGATTTGGTTTTTTGAATGCAGGATGCTTTCCGGGTTCTCCGGGCTTATGAAAACAAGCTCCCCTTCGTTAATGCTTTCGGTATCGATGTCAGAGTCATCATAAAACCAGGTTTCCAGTTCTTCGCTGGTTTTGAGTTCTTCCGGGGTTTCAGGTGTTATTCCCGCACAGGGTAAGACAAGGCTAATCCCGACAAGAATGCTAATGATATGGAGGCGGGTTTTTGACATGTTATTATTGAATGAATTTTAGAATAAAACTAATAAACACGAATTTTTCTGTCAATAAGCATTTGCTGGATGCGGGAGATGTTAGCCAGCCTGTCCTGCACAATATCCGTAATACCTGATCGCTGTGCTTCGATATCAGCATCGGCATGAAGTTGCAGGCGAAGATCCACCACCCTGGGTTCATTGATTGGGCTGCCAATCTGGCTGAGAAGATAGCAACAGGCTTCCTCTATTTCATCAATGTCCCGTACCAGACTGTCTGCGATCTGTTGTGCCACAATATTGTAGAGTTTGCCAACGTGGGTCACCGGGTTTTTACCCGCAGCGGCTTCCATGTTCATCGGGCGGTAGGGTGTGATTAGT
Source organism: Gammaproteobacteria bacterium (assembly GCA_030148325.1). Taxonomy (GTDB): domain Bacteria; phylum Pseudomonadota; class Gammaproteobacteria; order UBA6429; family Thiohalophilaceae; genus JAADGZ01. Next base: position 1,562 of record JASBTR010000138.1, on the reverse strand, counting down.
CCATTGACACGGTTGCCACGTCCTACTTCTCCATCGTCACCGGATTCGGCAGAAGTGCCGGTTACCGTCAAATAGATGCTTTCTGCGGCGATATCATCGGCTGTATTGACGGTTACCATGAGTTGTTTGTTCGTCGCCAGTTTTGCTTCCTGTTCAACCAGAGAGGCAAGTTGTGACTTTTTATTGAAATAGTCCTGCAGGTCTGAAATATTGCGATCGATAAAGGCACAGGCGATGGTCAGTTCAAATAAATTTCCCCGGCGGCTGCCCATGACTTTAATGTCCTCCCCAATTTCTGGATGTAATGATTTGATTTCGTTACTGTTAAGTTTCTTTTCAATCTGTAAAACGACAGCTTCCAGTTCACTCAGTGGTGCGTAGCCCACACCACAGGACGTGTCATTGGCCAGCGCAGTGCCCGTTTCTTTCTGACGCAGATAAAGCTCAACCAGGTCAGCAGAACCCGGGCGAATCAAACTGTGCAGCTTGATATGATTTTCGGGAACAAGGGCGTGAAAATTCGACTCGAGCCAGTTTGAAGCACTCTCGTGTATGAGTTCTTCAACCGGAACCCTGATGCCTTTGTATTCACAGGTGGCGCGCCCGGCCAGGAAGATTTCCATTAGGGCCAGTATCTTGCCGCCACCAAAGGCCGGTTGTGAGGCACCGCCCCATAAAAGGGCTTTATCGACATTATAATGTAGCACCAGCCCGAAATGTTCGAGATAGAACTGGCACAGGGACCGGCTCAATTCTTCGGCCAGTGCATCACAGATAGTATCGGGATGGCCCAGACCCTTGCGTTCCACAATTTCCACCGGTTGTCTGGCGTAGGGCAGGGTGTTGAGTGCTGTTATCGAGAGTTGTTGCATAACACTAAATAGCTGTTCCGAATACCAGTACACTTTAGGAATAGCCGTTCGTCCTGAGCTTGTCGAAGGACAAATAGATTAAGCACTCTATTCACCGCATTTCCACGCTCATGGTTCGACAAGGCTCTCCTGAGCGAAACCGAAGGGCTCACCACGAACGTGGAAATTCACAAGTGTTCTGGTATTTGGAACGCTTATTTAGTCCAGATATTCTGTTGGCGGGGCAATCCAGCCGAATAGAACCATGAGAATGACAATAATGGAATATATCACTGAAACAGCAAGACTTCTTCTTATGCTGATGGTTGAACGGCTTTGATGAAGTAGTCCTTTGCTGCCCCAGTGGAGCAATAAAAATCCAAACAGGTTGGTTAACCAGTAACCAAAAATAAATGCAGGCAAAAATAGTTGCTCATTGATGAGTGAAAACGGCCAGGCAAATACATACCCCAGCGGTACATTGACCACAGCATCATTCCACCAGGACAGGGGCGAAAGAATAAAGCCAACAGTCACCAGTATCGAATTTGTTAAATGCGGCCTCATAAGCATCTAAATAGCTGTTCCAAATACCAGATCACTTGTGAATTTCCACGTTCGTGGTGAGCCCTTCGGTTTCGCTCAGGAGAGCCTTGTCGAACCATGAGCGTGGAAATACTGTGAATAGAGTGTTTAATCTGCTTGTCCTTC
>JASBTR010000050.1 GCA_030148325.1 Gammaproteobacteria bacterium | reverse complement strand
GGCCCAGTCCAGATAGAAAGCGCCGATAGCGGGAACGTCGACCAGGTAGGTGGATTTAACAAATTGATCCAGCTTGTCGATGAAGTTTTTGATCAGCATCAGGCGTTCTATATTCAACACCGAAGGTGCATCATGACCGATGGAATTACTCACGCCACCGACCGCGACGTTCTGAATATGCGGCGTTTTGCCACCCAGGATAGCCACCACTTTGTTGGCATGGTTCTGCACATCCAGCGCCTGTAAATAATGTGCCACGCCCAGCAGGTTTACTTCCGGCGGCAGCTTCATCGCCGGATGACCCCAGTAACCACTGGCGAACGGCCCAAGCTGACCGCTGCCGACAAACGTCTTCAGCCTATCCTGCACCGCCTTCATCTCGTGCGCTCCGTTCAGCGGCCAGTCCGACAGCGATTCGGCCAGCTTTGCGGTTGCAACCGGATCGGCATCCAGCGCGGAAACCACGTCCACCCAGTCCACGGCAGAGAGATGATAGAAATGGACGATGTGATCCTGGACCGCATGCGCAGTCTGGATGATGTTGCGAATCAACTGCGCATTCAGCGGCACTTCCAGGTTCAGGGCATTTTCCACTGCCCGCACCGATGTAATCGCATGCACCGTGGTACAAACGCCGCAGAAGCGTTGGGTGTAGGTCCAGGCTTCGCGTGGATCGCGGCCGAGCAGAATTTTCTCAATCCCACGCCACATCTGGCCTGACGACCATGCCTTGCTTACCTTGCCGTTATCCACTTCCACATCGATGCGAAGATGGCCTTCGATTCGGGTAATCGGGTCAACTGTAATACGTGTAGTCACAACGAAGTCTCCTCAAGATATTTTTGTTTATGCATGCTCTTCACGATGCAGCACAGGCAGGGTCTTAACCAGAACCAGATAGGCCATAATTTCAAGTGAAACAACCCCAAGGGTCACCATGATCTCTGGCACGGAAGGAAAGTAGCTGTAACCCGGCCCCGGATTGAAGGTAAACAGGAAGGCGTTAAAACGATAAAGTGAACCGGCAAGCAACATGGATACCGCGGCAATTAACAGCTTGCCACCGTTTCTTCGATTAACAGGCGAGGCCAGAATAATCAGCGGAATCACAAACAGGGCTGTCTCGATCAAATAGAGCAGTGTTGCCCGGTCACCGGCAAACAGTAGTCCAATATTTCCCTGCGCCACCAGCAACACAATCCGAATAAGAAGAAAAGTGATCAACAGGCCCATAATGGCCTTGCCCAGCCCGGCGAGCAGAGGCGTCTCCGAAGGACGTCTGAAACCGACCGTGGAAAACGATGCTTCAAAAATAACGATGGAGAAACCCATGATCAACGCCGTCAACAACGCCAGTAAGGGCTGGAACTCCAGCGTCTGCCAGAGCGGATGCACCTTGTGGCCAAGAGCAATCAATAATGAACCGAGGGAAGATTGATGCATGGTCGGCAGCAGCATGCCCAGGGCGATAAAGAAGAACAGCAGCTTGTTGATGGTTTTCAACAAGCCCTTCGCGCCGATCTTCTCCAGATAGACCGGCGCGAACTCCAGCACCAGCACCATAATATAGGCCGTCACGCAGAGGCCTACCTCCAGCATCACCGAGTTGAAGTTCCAGTTCCAGGGTAAAAATATTTCGTAGAACTGCCACCAGCGACCCATATCGAAAAAGGCGCCAAAGCCACCCAGAGCATAGCCCAGCAAGCTGGCCAGTATCGCCGGCCTGACTAATGGGTGATACTTGCCCTTGTTGAAAATATAAACCGTAAAGGCCAGCGCATAGCCGCCACAGGCAAAGGCGGTGCCGATCACCACGTCATAGACCACCCAGATACCCCAGGCAAAACCACCATTAAGGTTACTGACCGCGCCCATACCCGAGGTGAAGCGTTGCGCCATGAAATAGAGGCTGATCAGAAATATCAGCATAAAGAAAAGGAACGGTGCGGTAAGTATTCGCCCACCGAGTGGTTTACAGGCGCTCATAATTCACCTCCATCGTCATCATCGGTATTGCGACGCACGACATAGGTCAATCCCGCCAGTGCAATAGCCGGCAGCGCCATATAGTTGTAGAGCGTATGCTGGACACCTTCGGCAATCGATGCAGCCGAGCGTTCGCCAAGCGGTGGCATCCCCAGCCTGCCAAAGGAAACCGCAGAGATGTGCATGACATTGGTTCCCCCTGCTTCTTTCTCACCCCAGATATGTTGCTGATAAGTGGGTACGGCCTTCTCGTGGTAGCTATAGGGTTTGCTAATATCACCACGCGGATAGTTGTATATCTCACCGGGCTTTAACCGCATGCGCCGCTTCGCTTCTGCCAGTAATTTCTTGCGCGAGCCGAACAGGGTGGCACCAGTGGGGCAGACTTCGGCGCAACCGGTCATCTGACCTTTATCAATACGTTCCACTCCAGCCTGGTTGCACATCTGGCATTTCTGAATCTGACCAAAGGCATCGTTATACTCGAACTGAGGTACATTGTAAGGACAGCCCACCATACAGTTGCGGCAACCGATACAGACATCGGCATGATGGGTGACGATGCCGGTAAGCAAATCTCTGCGCATAGCGGTAACCGGACAGACCGAAACACAACCGGGATCAACACAGTGCATACAACTGCGCTTCTCGAAGCAGAAACCATTTACTTCCGCATCCTTGAGCTTTGCCGTTCCATTTTTATAGACCTTGATGACATTGAGCGTATCACCGGACAGATCGCGCGCCGAATCCCAGGCCTTATTGTTACCCTCGATCACCGGCGGTATGTTGTTGACTTCCTTGCACTTTGCCACACAGGCTTTGCAGCCTACACAGAGGGTTGAATCGAACAGCATGCCGACCGCATTTTCGGCCGGTTCCAGGTTGGGCCGCGCCTGAGCAACACCCACACTGCAGAGCGCAGTTGCCCCCCCTGCGGCGGCCTTTAGAAAATCTCTACGTTTCATGCCACCCCCCTAATCTTCCTGATCGCCAGAGGCGGACGTATCTTTGTCGTTCAGCTTGCTGGCGGCAATTGCACTTGCGCCAACCGCGACACCCACCGCGGCACCGGCCAGCGCCGCCGCCCCTGCAGTCAGGCCACCGGTATCCTGCCGATCCTGGATCTCCGGGAAAACATTAGGCGGTGTATGTGTCTTGATAACGGCAAGACTGAACAGGGGTTTGCTAAAACCAACCCCGCCTTCCGAACAACCGAAACAGGGATGCCCGACACCGACAGGCCAGACACCGCCACCGACATTGTTGTATTCAAGGCTGGGACAATTGTTATAGGTTTCCGGCCCCTTGCAACCCAGCTTATAAAGACAATAACCCTTGCGATGGCCTTCATCGCCAAACTCATTGGCAAAACGACCGGCATCAAAGTGCGGACGACGATAACAGTTTTCATGAATCAGGCGACCGTAGGCCCATTTAGGACGCATCTTTTCATCCAGCGGCGGCAACTTGCCATAGGTGACGAAGAACAGCACCGTGCCGATAAAATTGGCGGGGTTGGGCGGGCAACCGGGTATCGTCACCACGGGCTTGCCTTTTAATACCTGTGGCGCACCCTGCGCCCCGGTTGGATTGGGCGTCGCGGACTGCACGCCGCCCCAACTGGCGCAGGAACCATACGCAACGATCGCCGCCGCATGCTCAGCCGCTTCGTGAGTCAGATCCAGCATGGTTTCACCCGCGATCTTGCAGTAGATTCCCTTGTCCTTGACCGGGATGGCGCCTTCGATCACCAGCAGATATTTTCCGGCATTCTCCCGCATCGATTTTTTCTTGATTTCCTCAACCTGATGCCCCGCGCCTGCATCCAGAGTCTGGTGGTAATCCAGTGAAATTAGATCAAGAATAAGATGCGCCAGAGAGGGTTGTTCAGAACGCAACAGGGCCTCGGTGGGACCGGTACACTCCTGTCCATGCAACCAGATAACCGGAGGACGTCGTTTGGGATCGGCAACCGCCTTTGCCATCGCCATTGCCGACCCCGCCGGTAATCCAAGAGAAGCCGCAACACCGGTACAGAACTTCAGGAAAGTCCGTCGGGAAACGCCCAGTCGCATCGCCACTTCTGAAAAATCGAATTCTTTTTCTGCCATTAGTCATCCTCCCCGGTTAGCGACTATTGCCACATTGATGCCAGGAACCAGGCCGAAAGATCCCTGCGCCTTTATCCCAGGCTCTGGCACGATAACCCGGCAAAGCTTTTAGACTCACACCAGTCACGTATTCCAGATATAATCAGGGATAAAAATCTGCACATCTTTTCAGCGCAAGCTTAAAGACTGCCAACGCTTTATTCGTATGCTCAATCTTTTTGAACTACTACTGTGACTCAGCAATAGTTATGCCGACTTATTGTTTTTATTGCACATCAACACGTTACCGATTTCATCTAACTATCCGGCATGTAATGTGTGAAAGTAAATTAACTAGTATGAAGACAAATCGGAAGCAAGGTTTCCACTCTGATGGTAGTACGCATAATACAGTTGACTGTAAGCCAGGCGATACAAATAAACTACCCAAAATTTCTTATAAGGAGTATGAATTAATCTGACTTATAATTTTAACTTATTAAGGAAACGCTGATTAATTCCGTTTGCCGAAGGGGTCATCAGGAACGACAAAAATAAATAACCCCGACGCAAGGGATAGGGTATTAGATCGTAGGAGCGAGCTTGCTCGCGAAAGCAATTGGATGAACCTAAAACTATTCGCGGGCGAGCCCGCTCCTACCGGTTTTCGCCGCAAGCAGCGGGGAATTAAACCCTCAGAAATCAATCCACGTGTTCATAAGTCCAGTTCAGCTTCAATCTGATCCCCCCATTTTCGTAACTCCTGTAATATCTGCCTGTTTTTGTCACTGAGCTGATCATCCAGCATATGCCGAGCCAATATCTGTTTAAATGACTCAAGGCTCAGTGAATTTTTAGCGTCTTTGCTTTCAAATTTTTCTCGACGATATTCATCCCAACGGCTGCGCTCACTATCAGACAGGCTCTGAGGATAATTCCGGGCGCGATATCTGAACAACATTTCCGGGATACGACCATCCTGAAAATTAAATTCGACCGTTGCAAGTTCATCTGCATTTAACTGGCGAAGCTTATCCATGCATTGCTTATCCGCGGAACTAAAGAAGCCGCCTCCATATAAATTTTTATCCGGATCAGTTTCTTCCGGGAATGGATTGTGGCTAAACACCTGGTTTAACTTTTGTTTTATATCCTGTTGTAACCCATGCGAACCCTGTAACATTTTAAGGTGTTGTAAATGTTGTTCCTGATCAATATCAAGGCGGCCGGCCGAGGCCTCATCCAGTGTTTTAACCGGCGCAAGCACAGGACACTTATTAACCTGGATAGTTTTAAGCGGAATTCGAACAACGCTTTCTGGTAACTGGTCTTTAGGCGTATAAAGACGTTCAATAATTTCATCCGCCGAGAGCTTAATCAAATCTTCAGGTGAATATCTCAGATCATAAACAATAATGCCGTTCTTATTAGTTGGATGCTGGGCAAGAGGATAGACCATCGCGGTATTGCATATCTTGTTGGGATACATGCCCGAGGTATGTAATACGGCCTGAGGTTGAAATAAGTTAAGCAATTTCGACAGTTTCTGTTTGCTCCTGTGCTCGAACACAAAACCAAATAACTTCGGCTGCTTCTGTTTGATTAATTTAGCCACGGCAATGGTTGCATGAACATCGGACAGGGCATCATGCGCAGCTTCATGACTAATGCCGTTCGCTTTTGTAATCAGCTCCAGTCGATTGCTTGCGACACCCTTTTCATCGACTGGCCATTCAATGCCTTCGGGGCTCAGTGCGCGAGTGATCCTGACCAGATCGATAATATCCCAGCGGGAACAGCCGTTCTGCCATTCCCGCGCATAGGGATCAAAAAAATTGCGATACAAACTGTAACGCGTGAATTCGTCATCAAAGCGGATATTGTTAAACCCGGCCACACAGGTATCAGGCACCGAGAACTGCTGGTTAACACGAGAAATAAACTCTGCTTCTATTAAACCTGCCGGCAGCGTCTTTTGTGGCGTAATACCGGTAATTAAACAGGCTTCGGGAGCAGGCAGAACATCATCAGCAGCCTTACAATAGAGATCCACAGGATCATCAATAATATTAAAATCCATATCCGTTCGAACACCGGCAAACTGTGCAATGCGGTCAACGCGTGGATCTGTTCCAAATGTTTCATAATCGTACCAGTAGAAACTGTGTGAGGGCATATTTAACCTCTCAGGATGGCATTCCCTGTAGCTTGCTGAAAATAATGAGTTGCGCCTTTATTACACGTATTACACGAACCATGAATCATCTTTAGTTTCAGTTAAATAGCATCCGCTAGAACGGTCGTCACTTAATTCGTATTTAATAATTTGCATATATAATTATATGCTTGTTGTAATCATCCATCGATTGTGCGTGAATATGCACCTGCTGTAAAATTCATCAGTTCGTGAGCAATGCAAGAAACATTTCTTGCGTGTACAAAAAAATAATTACTAATAACCTGTACAAAATAATTATTAATAATAAACTAAGTTATTAATAATAAATAATCATCATCATTGCCACCTGAGGAGGACACTAACCATGGTGTATACCAAGAAAAGCCCTGCGTTATTTATCATTGGTGTCATTATGCTTGCTATCTGGTTTATGGCCAGTAACGGCATGCTTGACCCATATATGGAACATTTAGCTGCCGGGAAGAAATACAAGTACGGTTCTGAATTAACCAGCATACCTATGTACTTTGGTATCATCGCTGCTGTGATTGGACTATGGCAGTGGTTTGGATCCCACAAAGAGAGCCACTGGGATTATTATTCCTCCACAATTGCAGGTGGCATGTTTATTCTCCTGATTGCCATGCTGGTGCGCTGGTTTATTGCACCGGAAATTGCCGTTATCAG
>JASBTR010000049.1 GCA_030148325.1 Gammaproteobacteria bacterium | reverse complement strand
CTGATAACGGCAATTTCCGGTGCAATAAACCAGCGCACCAGCATGGCAATCAGGAGAATAAACATGCCACCTGCAATTGTGGAGGAATAATAATCCCAGTGGCTCTCTTTGTGGGATCCAAACCACTGCCATAGTCCAATCGCAGCAGCGATGATACCAAAGTACAAAGGTATGCTGGTTAATTCAGAACCGTACTTGTATTTCTTACTCCCTGCTAAATGCTCAATATAAGGGTCAAGCATGCCATTACTGGCCAAAAACCAGATAGCAAGCATAATGACACCAATTATAAATAATGCAGGGCTTTTCTTGGTATACACCATGGTAGTGTCCTCCTCAGGCAGCAATGATGATGATTACTTATTATTAATAACTTAGTTTATTATTAATAATTGTTTTGTACAGGGTTATTAGTAATTATTTTTGTACAGGCAAGAAACGTATCTTGAACGTATATTGCCTCGTTCACGAGCTGATGAATTTTTACCAGTGCCGTATTCACGCACAATCGATGAATGATTACAACAAGCATATAATTATATATGGAAATTATTAAATACGAATTAAGTGACGATGGTTCTGGCGGATATTATTCAACTGAAGCTGAAGGTGATTCATGCGTTGAATGATTAAACTCGCAGCTCATTATTTGCAACAAGCTACTGGGAATTGCATCCCAAGAGGTTAAATATGCCCCCACACAGTTTCTACTGGTACGACTATGAAACATTTGGAACAGATCCATGTATTGACCGCATTGCACAGTTTGCCGGTGTCCGAACGGATATGGATTTCAATATTATTGATGAGCCTCTCGACATCTATTGTAAGGCTGCAGATGACGTGCTGCCGGATCCCGAAGCCTGTCTAATTACCGGCATTACGCCACAGAAGACGCTGCCGGCAGGTTTAATAGAAGCAGAGTTTATTTCCCGGATTAACCGGCAGTTCTCGTTGCCAAATACCTGTGTGGCGGGATTTAACAATATCCGCTTTGATGACGAATTTACGCGTTATTGTCTGTATCGTAATTTTTTTGATCCCTACGCGCGGGAATGGCAGAACGGCTGTTCCCGCTGGGATATTATTGATTTGCTCAGAATCACCCGCGCACTGAGGCCTGAGGGGATTGAATGGCCAGTCGATGAAGAGGGTGTCGCGATCAATCGACTGGAGCTGATTACAAAAGCGAACGGCATTAGTCATAAAGCCGCGCATGATGCCCTGTCCGATGTTTATGCAACCATTGCCGTGGCTAAATTAATAAAACAGAAGCAGCCAAAATTATTCAGTTTTGTGTTCGAGCACAGAAGTAAACAGAAAGTCTCACAATTGATTAACCTGTTTAAACCACAGGCGCTGTTACATACCTCCGGCATGTATCCCAACAGGATATGTAATACCGCGATGATCTATCCTCTTGCTCAACATCCAACTAATAAAAACGGCATTATTGTTTATGATCTGAGATATTCACCTGAAGATTTAATCAGGCTCTCGGCGGATGAAATTATTGAACGTCTTTATACGCCGAAAGAGCAGTTGCCTGAAGGCGTTGTGCGGATTCCGTTTAAAACTATCCAGGTTAATAAATGTCCTGTGCTTGCGCCAGTTAAAACACTGGATGAGGTCTCGGCCAGCCGCCTTGATATTGATCGGGAACAGCATTTACAACACCTTAAAATGTTACAGGGTTCGCATGGGTTACAACAGGAAATAACGCAAAAGTTAAATAAGGTATTCAGCCACAATCCGTTTCCGGAAGAAACGGATCCGGATAAAAGTTTATATAGTGGTGGTTTCTTTAGTCCTGCAGATAAACAATGCATGGATAATCTTCGTCAGTTAAGCGCAGCCGAACTTGCAACGGCCGAGTTTAATTTTCAGGATGATCGTATTCCTGAAATGTTATTCAGATACCGTGCTCGAAATTATCCCCAGAGCCTGTCTGATAGTGAGCGCAGCCGTTGGAATGAGTATCGTCGGAATAAGTTCAAAAGCAAAGACGCTAAAAAATCACTGAGTCTTGAGTCATTCAAACAGATATTGGCCGAGCGCCTGCTGGATAATCAGCTCAGTGGCAAAAACAGGCTGATATTACAGGAATTGCAAAAATGGGGAGACCAGCTTGAAGCCGGGCTGGACTTGTGAACGCGTTGATTAATTTCTGAGGGTTTAATTTCCCTGCTGCTTGCAGCGAAACGGTAGGTTGGGCTGAATAAAATGAAGCACCACAGGCACACTTCCTTCGGTCGCCCAACAGAATATCGCATGAGGCTCTGAGGGTTTAATTCCACTCTGCTTCAGGCGCACATGTTCATCTCACTTTTTATCCTTCGGCAAGCGGAATTAACCAGTGCATCCTTATAAGTTAAAATTATAAGTCAGGTTAATTAATACTCCTTATAAAAATTTTTGGGTAGTTTATCTGTATTGCCTGGCTTACAGTCAACGGCCTTATGCGCAATACCACTCAGAGTGGAAACCTTGCTTCCGCTTTTGTCTTTATACTAGTTAATTTACTTTCACACGCTACATGCTGGATAGTTGCCTGAAACCAGTAACGTATTGATTTCCAATAAAACAACACGTCGGCATAACTATTGCTAAGTCACAGTAGTAGTTCAAAAAGATCGAGCATACGAATAAAGCGTTGGTGGTCTTAGCCTGCGCTGAAAAGATGTGCAGGCTTTTATCTCTTAATATATAAATGGAATACGTGGCTGGTGTGAGTTTAAAAGCTTTGCCGGGTTATCGTGCCAGCCTGGGATAAAGGTGCAGGGATCTTTTGGCATTGGTTTTTAGCATCAATGTGGCAATAGTCGCTAACCGGGGAGGATGACTAATGGCAGAAAAAGAATTCGATTTTTCAGAAGTGGCGATGCGCCTGGGCGTTTCCCGAAGAACCTTTCTGAAATTCTGTACCGGCGTTGCGGCTTCCCTTGGATTACCGGCGGCTTCGGCGATGGCGATGGCAAAAGCGGTTGCCGATCCCAAACGACGTCCCCCGGTTATCTGGTTGCATGGACAGGAGTGTACCGGTCCCACCGAGGCCCTGTTGCGTTCTGAACAACCCTCTCTGGCGCATCTTATTCTTGATTTAATCTCACTGGATTACCACCAGACTCTGGATGCAGGTGCAGGGCATCAGGTTGAGGAAATCAAGAAAAAATCGATGCGAGAGAATGCAGGCAAATACCTGCTGGTGATCGAAGGGGCTATCCCGGTCAAGGATAAGGGGATCTACTGCAAGATCGCGGGTGAGACCATGCTGGCTCTGACTCACGAGGCGGCTGAGCATGCGGCGGCGATTGTTGCGTATGGTTCCTGCGCCAGTTGGGGCGGTGTGCAATCCGCGACGCCTAACCCAACCGGGGCGCAGGGTGCGCCACAGGTATTAAAAGGTAAACCCGTGGTGACGATTCCCGGTTGCCCACCTAACCCCGCCAATTTTATCGGCACGGTGCTGTTCTTCGTAACCTATGGCAAGTTGCCGCCGCTGGATGAAAAAATGCGCCCTAAATGGGCCTATGGTCGCCTGATTCATGAAAACTGCTATCGTCGTCCGCACTTTGATGCCGGTCGTTTTGCCAATGAGTTTGGCGATGAAGGCCATCGCAAGGGTTACTGCCTTTATAAGCTGGGTTGCAAGGGCCCGGAAACCTATAACAATTGTCCCAGCCTTGAATACAACAATGTCGGTGGTGGGGTCTGGCCCGTCGGTGTAGGACATCCCTGTTTCGGCTGTTCGGAAGGCGGGGTTGGTTTTACCAAGCCCCTGTTCAGTCTTGCCGTTATCAAGACACATACTCCGCCTAATGTTTTCCCTGAGATCCAGGATCGGCAGGATACCGGTGGCCTGACTGCAGGCGCGGCGGCGCTGGCGGGTGTTGCGGTGGGTGTCGCTGTTGGCGCAAGTGCAATTGCCGCCAGCAAGCTGAACGACAAAGATGCGTCCGCTTCCGGCGATCAGGAAGATTAGGGGGATGGCATGAAACGTAGAGACTTTCTAAAGGCCGCCGCAGGGGGAGCAACTGCGCTCTGTAGTGTGGGTGTTGCTCAGGCGCGCCCTAATCTGGAACCGGCTGAAAATGCGGTCGGCATGCTGTTCGATTCAACGCTGTGTGTGGGTTGCAAGGCCTGTGTAGCAAAATGCAAGGAGGTCAACAACATGCCGCCGGTGATCGAGGGTGACAACAGGGAATGGGATTCAGCGCGCGATCTATCCGGTGATACGCTCAATGTCATCAAGGTTTATAAAAATGGAACGGCAAAGCTCAAGGATGCAGAAGTAAATGGTTTCTGCTTTGAGAAGCGCAGCTGCATGCACTGTGTTGATCCCGGTTGTGTGTCAGTCTGTCCGGTTACCGCCATGCGCCGAGATTCGCTTACCGGCATTGTTACGCATCACGCCGATGTCTGCATTGGTTGCCGCAACTGTATGGTGGGCTGTCCTTATAACGTGCCCCAGTTCGAGTACAACGATGCCTTTGGCCAGATTCAGAAATGCCAGATGTGTAACCAGGCCGGGGTGGAGCGTATCGACAAGGGCCAGATGACCGGTTGCGCCGAAGTCTGTCCCACCGGTGCCACCCTGTTCGGTTCGCGCAGGAAATTACTGGCAGAGGCGAAGCGGCGCATGCGACTGAAACCCGGTGAGATATACAACTATCCGCGCGGTGATATCAGTAAGCCCTATAGCTACCATGAAAAGGCTGTGCCAACTTATCAGCAACATGTCTGGGGTGAGAAAGAAGCGGGGGGAACCAATGTCATGCACATCTCTGCGGTTCCCTTTGACAGGCTGGGGATGCCGCCGCTTGGCGAACGCTCGGCCGCATCGATTGCCGAAGGTGTTCAGCATACGCTCTATAACTACATGGCGCTGCCGGCAATTGCCCTGGCGGGGTTGACCTATGTTGTGCGTCGCAATACCGATGACGATGAAGGAGGGGAATCATGAGCGCCTGTAAACCGCTCGGTGGACGAATACTTACCGCACCGTTTCTTTTCTTTGCCCTGATATTTCTAATCAGTCTCTACTTTATGGCGCAACGCTTCATCTCGGGGATGGGCGCGGTCAGCAACCTCAATGGCGGTTTTGCCTGGGGGATCTGGGTGGTCTATGACGTGGTGATTGGCACCGCCTTCGCCTGTGGTGGCTATGCGCTGGCCTTTACGGTCTATATCTTCAACAGGGGCAAGTACCATCCGCTGGTGAGACCGGCGATACTGGCCAGCCTGCTGGGCTATGCCCTGGGTGGCTTTGGCGCCTTTTTCGATATGGGCCGCTGGTGGCAGTTCTATGAAATATTTTTGCCCTGGAACTGGAATTTCAACTCGGTGATGCTGGAGGTGGGCCTCTGTGTGACGGCCTATATTATGGTATTGGTGCTGGAGTTTGCGCCGGCCTATCTGGAGAAGATCGGCGCGCAGGGCCTGTTGAAAACCATCAACAAGCTGCTGTTCTTCTTGATCGCCCTGGGCATGCTGCTGCCGACCATGCATCAATCATCTCTCGGCTCGTTATTGATCGCCCTGGGCCACAAGGTGCATCCACTCTGGCAGACGCTGCAGTTCCAGCCGCTGCTGGCGTTGTTGACGGCGTTGATCATGGGCTTCTCGATCGTCATTTTTGAGGCATCGTTTTCCACGGTCGGTTTCAAACGTTCTTCCGAGACGCCTCTGCTTGCCGGGCTGGGTAAGGCCATTATGGGCCTGTTGATCACTTTTCTTCTTATTCGGGTTGCGTTGCTGGTGGCGCAGGGAAATATTGGACTACTGTTTGCCGGCGACCGGGCAACGCTGCTCTATCTGATCGAGACGGCGCTGTTTGTGATTCCGGTGATTATTCTGGCCTCGCCGGTTAACCGAAGAAACGGCGGCAGGCTGTTAATTGCCGCGGTCTCCATGCTGCTTGCCGGTTCACTTTATCGTTTTAACGCCTTCCTGTTTACCTTCAATCCAGGGCCGGGCTACAGCTACTTTCCTTCCGTGCCGGAGATTATGGTGACCCTGGGGGTTGTTTCGCTCGAAATCATGGCCTACCTGGTTCTGGTTAAGACCCTGCCCGTGCTGCATCGTGAAGAACGTGCATAAACAGGAATATTTTGAGGAGATTTCGTTGTGACTACACGTATTACAGTTGACCCGATTACCCGAATCGAAGGCCATCTTCGCATCGATGTGGAAGTGGATAACGGCAAGGTAAGCAAGGCCTGGTCATCAGGCCAGATGTGGCGCGGGATTGAGAAAATTCTTATTGGCCGCGATCCGCGTGAGGCCTGGATCTATACCCAGCGCTTCTGCGGCGTTTGCACCACTGTGCATGCAATCACTTCGGTGCGGGCGGTGGAGAACGCCCTGAACCTGGAAGTGCCGCTGAATGCGCAGTTGATTCGCAACATCATTCAGACGGCGCATGCGGTCCAGGATCACATCGTCCATTTCTACCACCTCTCTGCCGTGGACTGGGTGGACGTGGTTTCCGCGCTGGATGCCGATCCGGTCGCAACCGCGAAGCTGGCCGAATCGCTGTCGGACTGGCCGCTGAACGGCGCGCATGAGATGAAGGCGGTGCAGGACAGGCTCAAGACCTTTGTCGGCAGCGGTCAACTCGGGCCGTTCGCCAGTGGTTACTGGGGCCATCCGGCGATGAAGCTGCCGCCGGAAGTAAATCTCCTGGGTGTGGCCCATTACCTGCAGGCGCTGGATGTGCAGAACCATGCCAACAAGGTGGTGGCGATACTGGGTGGCAAAACGCCGCATATTCAGAACGTCGCTGTCGGTGGCGTAAGTAATTCCATCGGCCATGATGCGCCTTCGGTGCTCAACATAGAACGCCTGATGCTGATCAAAAACTTCATCGACAAGCTGGATCAATTTGTTAAATCCACCTACCTGGTCGACGTTCCCGCTATCGGCGCTTTCTATCTGGACTGGGCCGGCATCGGTGGCGGCGTGAATAATTATCTAACAGTGCCGGACTGTCCGCTGGACAGCAGGGGAACACAGTTTGCCTTGCCCGGTGGTTACATTGAAAATGCTGATCTCTCTTCACTCAAGCCGATCACGACCTTTGACGATGCCTACTTTCGTGACGGTGTCGCGGAGAGCTCCAGGCACGCCTGGTATGAAGGCGATAAGCCGCTGCATCCCTGGGAAGGGGAGACCGAACCGCAGTACACTGAGTTCCAGGATGACGGCCAGTACTCCTGGGTCAAGGCCCCGACATTCTATGGCCAACGCGCCGAGGTTGGTCCGCTGGCAGATGTGCTGGTTGGTGTGGCCAGTGGTCATGCGGGTTATACCAAATACCTGAATCAGGTGATGGGAACACTCAAGGCTGTATCAAAGAATCCCGACATTCCTTTGTCCGCAGTACATTCCACTATTGGCCGCCATGCCGCCCGCGCCGTGCGCTGCGCGGTGATGCTCGACACCCTGCACGATCAGTGGCAGAAACTGGTGGATAATATCGGCACCGGTGATCTGGATACATTCAACCCACCTGTATTCCCCAAAGGCGAGATCAAGGGTGTTGGCTTTCATCAGGCGCCGCGTGGCACGCTTTCTCACTGGGTGGTTATCGAAGACGGAAAGATCAAAAACTATCAGGCGGTCGTGCCCAGCACCTGGAATGCCGGGCCGCGTGATGCCGATGGACAAATCGGGCCTTACGAAGCCGCCTTGCTGGATAATCCCATTGCCGATCCTGAGAAGCCGCTGGAAGTTTTGCGCACAGTGCATTCCTTCGATCCCTGTATCGCCTGCGCCATTCACATGGTCGATACTGAGCAGAAGGAAATCATCAAAGTTAAAGCCTTGTAAATATTTACTACAGAGGAAAGTTATAGAAAGAAATTTTCACCACAGAGGACACGGAGGACACAGAGGTTTTTTAATCTCTACGGGTTTAATTCCCCACAGCTTGCTGTGATTAATATTAACCGCCAAGACGCAAAGGACGCCAAGTTTTGGCCAAACAATTCATGGCGTCCTTTGCGTCTTGGCGGTTCAGATTGTTCCTTCGACTAATACCCCGTAGCTTGCTGCGGGGTGGTTTATTTAAATTTTTGTGCTTAATTGTGACAGTTCTATTTAAAGGTAAGATAAGGTGTAAAGGCATATTAATTTATTCCTCTGTGTCCTCTGTGGTGAATTTCTTTTGCACGCGGTTATGAATGAAAGCCCAAAATCATTTTGAAAAACAATACAGGCAAGACAATGAAAAACATTTTAATTATCGGTATGGGCAATGTGCTGATGCAGGATGAAGGCGTGGGCGTGCGGGCGGTAGAGGAACTGGAAAACCGTTATGTCATTCCTGAAGGCGTGACTGTTGTGGATGGCGGTACCACAGGTATGGGGTTATTCGAATCCATTCGCCAGTGTGATCAGCTGATCGTGGCGGATGCGATTAATACCGGTGTGCCTTACGGCTCGCTGATGCGAATTGCCAATGGCGATATCCCGGCTTTTTTCCAGACCAAACTCTCCAATCATCAACTGGGGCTGTCCGATCTGCTGGCGCTGTTAACACTCAAAGGTGAAGTGCCGGAGCATGTCGCTATAATTGGGATGGTGCCGCATTCGCTGGAGAACAGGCTGGGGCTGACGCCTGAGGCAACAGCCGGACTGGCTGCCATGCTGGAGATGCTGGTGGCGGAGCTGGCCGATCTGGGGGTCCGTTTACAGGAACGCAGCGAGTATCGTTCTGGTCACTGGGGTAAGGAAGCAGAACGAGAGAGGCAGGCCGAATGTGCATAGGCATTCCGGTTCAGGTTATCGAGTCGGGTGAGTTCACGGCGCTTTGCCGTGGGCGCAACGGTGATGAACAGGTCAATATGATGTTAACGGGATCTCAGCCGGTGGGTGTCTGGGTGCTAAATTTTCTTGGCTCGGCGCGTGAAGTGATCTCGGAAGAAGATGCCAGGAATATCAACCGGGCGTTGGACGGCCTGACGGCGATCATGCAGGGCGAAACAGATATTGATGTCAATCACTATTTTCCCGATCTGGAGGTGGTTCAATGAACGACCCACAATTAGCGGCTGAAACGATGGAACGGGCCTTTAATCGGATTCTTCATGAGCAGATGGCGGGAATCCCCATTCTTAATAACAGGTTGAAGGTACAGGCGCTTGGCTTCCAGAAATTTAAGGGCAGGGTTATCGGCATCCTGATCACACCCTGGTTAATGAATATGGTGATGTTGCCGGGGAAAAATGACGACTGGAGTGCTCTGAAGCTGGGGAAAAAACAGCTGCATCGGTTTCCGTCGAAAACCTTCAAGTTCATGGTCAACGAGTTTGATGGCATCGGCAAATGTCAGACTTACTCACTTTTTTCGCCCATGAATGAGTTCATTAATCAGGATCATGCGCTGGCAGCGGCACAGAGTTTTCTTGATACCCTGATGGTTGAGACAGCGCCGACAGAAGAATGTATTGTTGACGAAGAGCGCGCTGATTGTATTATGCGTGGAGAAGACACGCTAATGGTGAAGCTCGACGACTTTGCTGTTATCGAAGCAACGGAAACGGCCACACCTGTCAATGAGGCCTCTGGAGTAAAGCTGCGAATAGCGAAAAAACTTTCACGCCGTGATCTTCTGCACGGCAGCTTCCTGTCGAAAGCATGAAACGGAAGCGTAGCGTGTAGGATGGGTAGAGCGAAGCGAAGCCCATCGGAACGCGTAACCAGGGTTTAGGAGAGAACATGGGCGGCCTACTTTTGATCGGACTGTTTATCGGCATGCGCCATGCGCTGGAGGCCGATCATGTGGCGGCGGTTGCCTCATTGACAAGCCAGAAGCAGTCGCTTGCGCATACTGTTAAACAGGGGGCAGTCTGGGGCATAGGGCATACTATTACGCTGTTTCTGTTCGGCTCTATCGTAATCTTTATGGATACCGTGATGCCGACGGATCTGGCGCAGGGGCTGGAGATGGCGGTGGGTCTGATGCTGGTGCTGCTGGGCGCGGATGTGTTGCGCCGCGTGATTCGTGACAGGATCCATTTTCACAGTCACCTGCACGGCAATGGACATTACCACTTCCATGCCCACTCGCATGCGGGCGAGTCTCGCAGCAAACATGATGCCTTATCACATGCACACCAACACCCGCGCGGTTTTCCCCTGCGTGCGCTGATGGTTGGCATGATGCATGGTATGGCCGGTTCGGCGGCCGTGATCCTGCTCGCCCTGGAAACAGTCAGTTCACCGCTGCAGGGCATGTTTTATATTCTGACTTTCGGCATCGGTTCCATATTCGGCATGGCGTTGCTGTCGGTAATTATTTCCTTTCCCATGCGCCTGTCCGCAAGGCGGCTGACCTGGGCGCATAACAGTTTTCAGGTGCTGGTCGGTGCGCTGACCATTGGCCTGGGCATGTTCGTGCTTTACGAAAACAGTGCATTCATGGTTGTTTGAGTAGCAGAATTCTGTCCTTCCACACTGTCTCTGCGTTATTTATCGCTAAGCGTAGGATGGGTAGAGCAAAGCGAAACCCATCAACAGCATGCCTGTTTGTGTGGGTTTTGTACTCCATGTTTCAGGACTTTGCCCAACAACTTAATGCCGTACAGTAAGTTGAGCAGTGGTTTCTATGGAAAGAAAGTATCCATATTCCTTGAAATATGAATACAAATAATCCAGTATTTGTTTTGGCCGAGACTCAGATCCTTGAAATATTGGCTATAATACAATTAGTTAATCAAAATATGGCGTCTGGCATAGCGGTTGCAATTTAACTATATTGTTTGCAGGATGAGCAACAAAGACCGGCGTTAATGGATAGTTAGTTATCAATTCGGCTATTTTTTGAACAATTAGACCAGGAATGCAGCTCGTTTCCGATTTAAATATTAGGGAAACTCTGATTAATTCTGCCGTTCGTGGTGAGCTTGTCGAACCATGAACACCGAATCCAATAAAATCAGTACCTTAGAAATACACCCTTCGACTTCGCTCAGGGCGAACGGAATTAATCAGAGCTTCCTTAGGAGATTTCGGACAAACGGGAAATGGGCATCGAGGGACGTTTGAGCATAGGCCTGAGTACGGCTTGCGGATGCGTAGAACAGGTGAGCATCGATTCCAGCCGTCCGCTATCTGCCGCCAGGGTGTTTCATGGCAAACGCGTCCCGGAGGCGCTGAAAATGTTGCCCATGTTGTTCAGCATTTGCGGCGTCGCCCAGGCCTGCGCCGGTGTGCGGGCCTGTGAACAGGCGTTGGGCGTAAAAGCCGCCGCGCATATGGAAGGTTTGCGCGAAGCGCTGGTTGCCATGGAAACCATGCGTGAACACCTGTGGCGGATATTGCTCGACTGGCCGAGTTTTCTCGGCCAGATGCCGGCGAAAAACGGTATGACAGGCATGTTGGCGCTGCAGTGTGATCATCGACTGGCCTTGACAGCGGGACGGGATCCTTTTCAGTTGTGTGTCGCCGATCATTTTCCAGCCTCGCGTTTATCCCGTGACTTCGTTAAGGAAGCGGGTTTAATTCTTGAGCGGCTGGTATTTGGCATATCACCGGCGCAGTGGCTGAATATCGATAGTTCAAATACGCTGGAGAAATGGGCGACATCGGTTGAGACGATGGCGGCCCGTCTACTCAGATATATTATGCGGAGGCAATGGAGCGAAGTCGGTCGCTGTGAGGTCGCGGCGTTGCCGGTTATGGATGCAGGGCATGTGCAGCAGATGTTAGAGAATGATGAGTTTATCCGGCGGCCGCAGTGGTTCGGCGACTGCCGGGAAACCACCTGTCTAACCCGCGTTGATAGTCCGTTATTGCAACACCTGCGCAGCCGCTATGGCAATGGCCTGCTGGTGCGACTGGTGGCGCGTCTGACCGAGCTTGCGCAACTGTCCGGTAACTTAATTCCGACGATGATGACGGTGGCAGAAGAAGAAAGTCCTGTTAGCATGCACAACCCCGGTTTCGGGCAGGTGGCGGCGGCGCGTGGACAACTGCTACACCGAGTACAGGTGGAGAATGAGCGTATCGTTCGCTATCAGATTCTTGCGCCGACGGAGTGGAATTTTCATCCGCAGGGCGTGCTCGCGATGAGCCTGGCTGCGCTGCAGGGGGATGTGGCGAAAATGCAGCAGCAGGCGGAATTATTGATCAATGCCATCGACCCCTGTGTCGGTTATGAATTGAGTATCGACTGATGCATGAGATGTCATTGTGCGAGAGTGTGCTGCAGATCCTGGAAGACAATGCACGCAGCCGGGGTTTTGAACGGGTCAGGACGGTCTGGCTGGAGGTTGGCGGGCTTTCCGGGGTAGAGCCGGAAGCGCTGCGGTTTTGTTTTGACGTCGTAATGCAGGATACCCTGGCCGACCATGCCAGGCTGGAACTGATTGAGCTTCCGGGGCAGGCCTGGTGTATGCAATGTGAAAAAGCCGTACAGGTGGGGCAACGTTTCGCCCCCTGCCCGGATTGCGCCAGTTACCAGTTACAGGTCACCGGCGGGACTGAAATGCGGATTAAAGAACTGGAGGTTGAGTAATGTGCACAGTATGCGGATGCGGTGAGGGCGAGACCCGGATCGAGGGTCATGAACACTCACATGATCATGAACATGGTCACCATCATCATGCCCACGAGCATAAACATGAGCACCACCACCATCATCAACATGCTGAGCACACGCATGACTATGGTCAGGGTCCGGCGCATGCGCATGCCCCCGGTCTGAGCCAGACGCGCATGCTGCAGATCGAGGAAGATATTCTCGGCAGGAACAATGAATACGCCGCCGCCAATCGTCGCTGGTTTGCCGAACGTGGAATACTGGCCCTGAACCTGGTTTCCAGTCCGGGCTCCGGGAAAACCACGCTGTTGACCCGCAGTATTGATGATCTAAAAGAAGAGCTGAAACTGTCGGTGATCGAAGGCGATCAGCAGACCGCCAACGATGCCGAACGCATCCGCGAGACCGGCGTTAGGGCTCTGCAGATCAATACCGGCAAGGGCTGTCATCTGGATGGGCATATGGTCGGTCATGCGCTGGAAACCCTGGAGCCTGAAAATGGCAGCGTATTGTTCATTGAGAACGTCGGCAACCTGGTTTGCCCGGCGGCTTTCGATCTGGGCGAGGCGCATAAGGTGGCGATCCTGTCAGTCACCGAAGGCGAGGACAAACCGATCAAATACCCGGACATGTTTCATGCCGCCGATCTGATGCTGCTGAACAAGATCGATCTCCTGCCTTATGTGCAGTTCGATATCGATAAATGCATCGAGTATGCGCGCCGCGTCAATCCCGGCATCAGGGTATTGCAGGTCTCGGCCACCAGTGGTGAAGGCATGGATTCCTGGTATCAGTGGATCAGGGCCACCCGGCAGCTTGCCCTGACGGTTTAATCGCTATGGGTTAAATTCCCCGCTGCTTGCGGCGAAAGCCGGTAGGAGCAGGCTTGCCCGCGAATAGTTTAGGGTTCAAGCAACCGCTTTCGCAAGCAAGCTCGCTCCTACGATTTAATATCCTGTCCGCTTGCGGCGGGGTTGTTTAATTACCTGACGGCTTATTAATTGTAGGTGCGGCTTCAGCCGCACATGCGTAAGGAAAAAATATTAACCATGTGCCTGGCATTACCCGCAAAAATTGTCGCCATCGATGAAGCAACCGACATGGCCACGGTCGCTCTGGGTGAAGTAAAAAAGGAGATCTCGCTGGCGCTGGTGGACGATGTGCAGATGGGTGACTTTGTTTTGATTCATGTTGGCTATGCGCTGAACAGGGTCAGCCCGGAAGAGGCCGAACTTACTTTGCAATTGTTTACCGAGGCCGGACTGATGGATGAGGTGGACTCGTGAAATATGTCGAGGAATTTCGTCGCCATGATCTGGCGCAACAACTGGCCTCGGCGATAAGCAGGGCGATCAATCCGGATCGCCAGTACCGGCTGATGGAGTTCTGTGGCGGTCATACTCATGCGATCTTCCGTTATGGCGTACAGGATCTGATGCCTGCCAATGTGAAATTTGTGCACGGTCCCGGCTGTCCGGTCTGCGTCCTGCCGACAGGCCGAATCGATTATGCCATTCAACTGGTGCAGGAACAGGATGTGATTCTTTGCAGTTACGGTGATCTGCTGCGGGTCCCGGCCAGTGGTCGCAGGAGTCTGCTCAGGGTAAAAGCCGAAGGCGCCGATGTGCGCATGGTCTACTCGACCCAGGATGCCCTGCGAATTGCACGTGAAAATCCGGATCGCGAGGTTGTATTCTTTGGCATCGGTTTCGAGACCACCACGCCGCCAACGGCAGTTGCGATCAATCAGGCGCAAAGCGAAGGGCTGAAAAACTTCAGCGTATTCTGCAACCATGTTCTGACCCCGGCCGCGATACAGAACATCCTGGAATCGCCGGAACTGCGTGAAATGGGTTCGATTTCGATCGATGGTTTCTTCGGCCCGTCACATGTCAGTTCAATCATCGGCAGTCAGCCTTACGAGTTCTTTGCCGAGGAGTTCCAGAAGCCGGTGGTGATCGCCGGCTTTGAGCCACTCGATGTGATGCAATCGGCCCTGATGCTGATACGTCAGCTGAATGAAGGTCGGCACGAGGTTGAGAACGAATACACGCGCGTGGTAACGCGCGAGGGTAACCGCAAGGCACAGACGCTAGTGGCCGAGGTCATGGAACTGCGTCGCGATTTCGAATGGCGGGGCCTGGGGCGAGTGCCCTACAGCGCGTTGCAGATTAAACCGTCTTTTGCCGAGTTTGATACCGAACAGCGATTCGACGTTTCGGCCACCCAGGCATCGGATATTAAAGGGTGTGAATGTCCACGCATATTGCGCGGCGTTAAAAAACCGACTGACTGCAAACTCTTCGGCACAGTCTGTAGACCAGAAAACCCAATGGGTTCGTGCATGGTCTCATCGGAAGGCGCCTGCGCGGCCTACTGGAGCTATGGGCGCTTTCGCCATTGACGAATTCTCATTTTAGAGGACACAGAGCGAAATATTTTTACCGCAAAGGTCGCAAAGTTAAATTTAATCTCTATGGGTTAAATTTCCCGCTGCTTGCAGCGAAAACCGGTAGGAGCGGGCTCGCCCGCGAATAGTTTGAGGTTCAAGCAACCGCTTTCGCAAGCAAGCTCGCTCCTACGGTTTAATACCCCGTCTGCTTACAGCGGGGTTGTTATTGATTTTATTTTTTCTTTGGACCTTTGCGGTGAATGACTTTTTACGATAGAGATTGCTGCGGTGCACCAATATGAATGAACGATTTTCGATGCGACTCAACACCCGCGATGGAACGGTGGACATGACGCATGGTAGTGGTGGGCGGGCGATGGCGCAGTTGATTGAGGCGTTGTTCGTCAAGCACTTTGACAACGAGCTGCTGCGTCAGGCCAATGATCAGGCGGCCTTCGATGTGCCGGCGGGACGCATGGTGATGAGTACCGACGGCCATGTGATCTCGCCGCTGTTTTTTCCCGGCGGCGACATCGGTTCCCTGTCGGTGCACGGCACTATCAATGATGTTGTCATGTCAGGCGCCAGACCGCTTTATCTGTCAGCAGGATTTATTCTGGAAGAGGGATTCCCGCTGTCCGATCTGGAAAAAATCGTTATGAGTATGGGCCGGGCTGCCAGTGCGGCCAGGGTACCCATCGTGACTGGAGATACCAAAGTGGTAGAGAAAGGCAAAGCAGATGGTGTCTTTATCACCACCACCGGTGTTGGCGTGGTGCCCGAAGGAGTGACTATCTCGGGTGATCTGGCGCAGGCGGGGGATGTGATCCTGGTCAACGGCAGTATCGGCGATCACGGTGTTGCCATCATGTCGAGTCGTGAAAACCTGCAGTTTGAAACCACGATTGAATCGGATTCGGCCGCTCTGCACAGCCTGGTTGCCGGGATGGTAGCAGCAGCGCCGACGATTCACTGTTTGCGCGATCCTACCCGCGGTGGTCTGGCGACGACCTTGAACGAACTGGCGCAGCAGTCGCAGGTCGGGATGAAATTACGTGAAACATCGATACCGATCAGGCCCGCGGTAAGCGCCGCCTGTGAACTGCTGGGTCTGGATCCGCTGTACGTTGCCAATGAAGGCAAGCTGATCTGTATCTGTGCGCAGCAGGATGCACAACGTCTGCTTGAAGTGATGCAGGCGCATCCGCTGGGCCGCGAGGCCGCGATCATCGGTGAGGTGGTTGAGGATCAATATGCGTTTGTGCAGATGCAAACTCGCTTCGGTGGCAGCCGTGTGGTGGACTGGCTGGCGGGCGAACAGTTGCCGAGGATATGTTGATGGGGACTGTCGTCGGGTTAAAAGATTTTTAACGCAAAGACGCAAAGGACCAAAGTAAAGTAGGGGGCACGGTGTTAGTGCCCACCGGATTAATGGCACATGAGTCGGGTCGATTAATTAAGTCTTCCGCGTGGGCACAAAAAACGTGCCCACCCTACGGGATTGACAGATTTTAACGTGGAGTCGAAAGATTTTTTTTTGCGTCTTTGCGTTGAAATCTGTTGTTTCCATTGTTGGATATTTTAAATGTAATCATGCGCATACTTTTTCTTACACATGCATTCAACAGCCTGACCCAACGCCTGTTCGTTGAGTTGCAGGCGCATGGGCATGAGGTCTCGGTCGAATTCGACATCAATGACGAGGTTGCGCTTGAAGCGGTGGTGCTCTACCGGCCGGAGTTGATCATTGCGCCCTTTCTGAAACGGGCAATCCCCGAGGCTGTCTGGCGTCGGTATGTTTGCCTGGTTGTGCATCCCGGTGTCCGCGGGGACCGCGGGCCTTCGGCGCTGGACTGGGCTATTCTAAATCGGGAAAAACGCTGGGGGGTGACGGTGTTGCAGGCCAATGCCGAGATGGATGCCGGTGACATCTGGGCTTGCTGTGAATTTGAAATGCGTGATGTCGGCAAGGCCGGCCTTTATCGAAATGAGGTGACCGAAGCCGCAGTCGAAGCGGTGCTGCTTGCGGTGAGTCGTTTCCAGGCCGGTGATTTCAGGCCGAAAGCGCTGGACTATTCTGATCCTGACGTACGTGGTGAATTACACCCCCTGATGCGTCAGTCTGACCGGGCTGTCGACTGGGACAGGGATAATACCGAGACCGTGCTGCGCAAGTTCCGCAGCGCTGATGGTTTTCCCGGTGTGCGCGACAGGTTGTTTGGACGGGAACTGTTTCTTTATGACGCTCGCCCGGAAAAATCACTGCGCGGTAAAGCGGGTAAAGTGATCGCCCGTTGCGGTGCTGCGATTTGTTGTGCAACCACCGATGGTGCAGTCTGGATTGGTCACCTGCGTGATAAACAACATACTCATCCATTCAAGTTGCCGGCAACGAGGTTGCTTGAAGCTGAAGTCGAGGCGTTGCCCGAGATCCTGCCTGACAGAGACAGCGGTTATCATGATATATGGTATGAGGAAGAAGGCGAAGTCGGTTACCTGCACTTCCCTTTTTACAATGGTGCAATGGGCAGCGAGCAGTGCGAACGCCTGCGTCACGCCTATATAGAAGCCTGTGGCCAAAACACCCGAATTATTGTGCTGATGGGAGGGCCGGATTACTGGTCCAACGGCATGCACCTGAACCTGATCGAGGCGGCTGAGAGCGCCGCCGATGAGTCATGGCGAAACATCAATGCGATTGATGACCTGGCGCTGGAAATTATTAATACCGATAGCCATCTGACTATCGCCGCCCTGCAGGGCAATGCCGGCGCCGGGGGTGTCTTTCTCGCGCGCGCGGCGGATGAAGTCTGGGCGCGTGAGGGCGTGATTCTGAACCCGCATTATAAAGATATGGGCAACCTCTATGGTTCCGAATACTGGACTTATCTGCTTCCCCGTTATGCGGGTGTCGAGAATGCGGAGTCTATTATTCAGGCGCGATTGCCGATGGGGACGCGTGAAGCGCAGTCGCTGGGGCTGGTCAACGAAGTCTTTAGTGAAGATGTGCAACGCTTTGTTCGCGCAGTCAGGCGCCGCGCCGCCAGGATAGCGGCGGTGCCTGCCTTTTCCGAGCGGCTGGAATACAAACGCAAACGGCGTCTGGCGGATGAAAGTCAAAAGCCGCTGCAGGATTATCGTGCGCAGGAACTGGAGCACATGCATCTGAATTTTTACGGTTTCGATTCCAGCTATCACGTCGCCCGCTACAACTTTGTCTACAAGGCGCCGAGATCGCGTACACCGCTGACTATCGCACGCCACCGTCGAACAACTGAACGCCTGCGGAGGGTGATATGAAGACACTGCCGACCATGCTGGTTGTTGATGATGAACTGCGTAGCCTGGAGACGCTGCAGCGCATTCTGGAAGACGATTTTGAGGTCAAGACAGCGTCTACGATTAATGAAGCTGAACGAATCCTGCAACAGGAATGGGTGCAGATTATTCTCTGCGACCAGCGCATGCCGGAGATAACCGGGGTTGAGTTTCTCAAGCGGGTGCGTGAGCAATGGCCGGATGTGATCCGTATGATTATTTCCGGTTACACCGATTCAGAAGATATTATCAGTGCGGTCAATGAGGCCGGTATCTACCAGTACATTACCAAACCCTGGCACCCGGATAGCCTGATCCTGACGTTAAAGAATGCAACCCGGTTGTTCGAGTTGCAACGCCAGAACGAAGCTCTGTCGGTTGAACTGAAAATGTTGCCGACCTGCCTGAATGATTCGCTGGCTGACAAGCGGGAAAAATTACGCGATAACTATCAGCGTGATGACGGTATCATACGCAGTTCGGAAAGCTGCATGAATGAGGTCTGTGACAAAATTTATCGAGTCGCGCCTTATGATGTGTCGGTGCTGCTGTGCGGTGAATCCGGTACGGGTAAGGAACTGGCGGCGCGTGCGCTGCATTACAACAGTCTGCGCTGCGATCAACCTTTTGTGGTCGAGAACTGCGGCGCTCTGCCGGATGAACTGCTGGAAAGCGAACTCTTCGGTTATAAACGGGGTGCGTTTACCGGTGCAGTCGAGGATCGGGTGGGTCTGTTCGAGCGCGCCGATGGCGGTACGGTTTTTCTTGATGAGATCGGTGAAGTCTCAGCGGCCTTTCAGGTAAAACTGCTGCGCGTGTTGCAGGAAGGCGAGATTCGCCCACTCGGCAGCGGCCGTACCCGCAAGGTTGATGTGCGCATTATCGCCGCCAGCAACAAAAACCTGGAAGCGGAGGTGCATGCCGGTCGTTTCCGTAAGGATCTTTATTATCGCCTGGCGACAGTCACTATCCAGTTACCACCGCTGCGTGAGCGCAAGCCCGACATTCCCCTGCTGGCCAGACGGCTGCTGGAGATGGCGGTGCAGGATCTCGGCAAGCAGGTAAAAGGCTTCAGTGATGAGGCGCTGGCTTGCATGCAGGCCTACCACTGGCCGGGCAATGTACGTGAACTGCAGAATGAAGTGCGTTGCATGCTGGTCATGGGAAGCAGTGATGAACTGGGCGCCGAGCTGCTGACGCCGCGGGTGCTGCGCGCCGCACCCGCAGATGAAGCGCCGATGCTGGAGAGCCTTGCCGGCCTGCAGGGCAGTTTGAAAGAGCGGGTCGAGGCGCTGGAGGCGCGCATTCTGCGTGAGACCCTGATTCGTCATCGCTGGAACAAGAGCAGTGCAGCGAGGGAACTGGGTCTGTCGCGGGTGGGGTTGCGCAATAAACTGGAACGCTACGGGCTGGAGAAGATCGAACAGATCAACAGGGATGAGAGCAAGGTAGCCGGATAAAAGACAGGACCTATGAGCAAGGGCGCAGAAGAAAATTATGCCAGCCTGATCGATCGGGCCGGTGTAACCGAGTCACTGGAACTAACGCCTTCCACCGAAAGCGTCTGGATCGAGGTCATTCAGAAAATGGACTCGGTGTATGCCGATCTGGTGCGCTCCCAGGTCGAGCTGGAAGAGAAGAACTCCGCCCTGGAAGAAGCGCAGCAGTTTATCGACAGCGTACTCTCGGCGATGACGGATGTGCTGATCGTCTGTGATACCGGGGGTATCATCCAGCAGGTTAATGCGGCGCTGGAAAAACTGACCGACAGGCCGGCGAAGGATTTTTTACGACGCCCTCTTAACGTATTATTCAACAGCGAAGATGCGGCCATGCTGGGGCAGTTCCCGGAAAAGCTCGGCCATGAATCCCTGAATGACTGTGAAGTCAGCGTACTCTGCGCCGATGGCTCCAGCGCACCGCTGGCGATGAACTGTTCATCGCGCTATGACCGTGATGGCGCCCTGCTGGGCATGGTTTTAATCGGTCGGCCGGTCGGTGAACTGCGGCGGGCGTATGATGATCTTAATCGGACCTTATACGAACTGAAACAGGCCCAGCAGCAACTGGTTCACTCAGAGAAAATGGCCTCCCTCGGTCGTCTGGTGGCGGGGGTCGCGCATGAGCTTAACAACCCCATCAGTTTTGTCTTCGGTAATATGCATGCGCTTAAACGCTACGCTTCACGCATCAGCGAATATCTTTGTGAGGTTGATGCGCAGGTTGATTCAGCGCAGCTGCAGCAGCTAAGGCGTGAGCTCAAAATTGATCGCATCCTTAATGATATGGGGCCGCTGGTTGACGGCACCCTGGAAGGCGCCGAGCGGGTCAGCGATATCGTTCAGGATCTACGGCGTTACTCCGGTGTACAGAAAGAAGCGTACAGCCGTTTTGAACTGCCTGAATTAATCAGGAAAGCGGTACAGTGGGTATTGCAGGCCAGTCGGGTAAAACTGGAAGTAAGTTACGAATTGCCGGATACACTGGAGATTGAGAGTCACAAGGGACAGATTCATCAGATCCTGGTCAACCTGGTGCAGAATGCGCTCGATGCGATGGCGCAGCAGTCGCAGCCGGGATTAATAGTAAGCTGTGAAACAGCAGAGGATGTTGTCAGGATCCAGGTACTTGATCAGGGACCGGGCATTGCGGAAAAAGATCGGGCGCAAATCTTCGAACCCTTTTTTACCAGCAAGCCGGTCGGTCAGGGGACCGGGCTGGGACTTTACATCAGCTACGGTCTGGCGCGTGATCTCGGCGGTGATCTGAGCGCAGAAAATCATCCTCAGGGTGGCGCGCTGTTCACCCTGAGCCTGCCATTTAATGCAAAGGCGTAAATGCATGTTATGAACAGTCCTGTCCCGCGACAACTTAATTTATTATGGCTGCAATCCGGTGGTTGCGGTGGTTGTTCTCTGTCGTTGCTGGGCGCCGAGTCGCCCGATCTGCTAACTATGTTACAGGCTGCGGGTATTCATCTGCTCTCACATCCCAGCCTGAGCGAAGCGGGCGGAGCCGGGTTGCATCAATTACTGCAGGCTATTATCGACGGCGATATGCGTCTTGATCTGCTCTGTCTCGAGGGCGCGGTGATTCAGGGACCAGATGGCAGCGGCCTGTTCCATCGAATGGCCGGCAGTGAGCGGCCGATGCGCGACTGGATCTGCGAGCTGGCGCAACGGGCCGAACATGTCATTGCCGTCGGCAGCTGTGCGGCCTATGGGGGGATGACATCAGGTGGCGGTAACCCGAGCGAGGCCTGTGGCCTGCAATATGATGGCAATAAAATCGGAGGGCTTCTGACGCAAGACTTTCGTGGCCGGAGCGGCCTGCCGGTGATCAATATCGCAGGCTGTCCCGTCCATCCTAACTGGGTGCTTGAGACCCTGTTGCAAATCGCAGAAGAGGAACTGACAGCAAACGAACTGGACGATCTCAATCGGCCACGCAGCTACGCTGATCATCTGGTGCATCATGGCTGTCCGCGCAATGAGTTCTATGAATACAAGGCCAGCGCCGAGAAGCCTTCCGACCTGGGTTGTCTGATGGAAAACATGGGCTGTCTCGGTACCCAGGCGCATGCCGATTGCAACACCCGGCTATGGAATGGCGAGGGTTCCTGTTTACGCGGCGGCTACGCCTGTATCAACTGTACTTCACCGGGCTTCGAGGAGCCGGGCCACAGTTTTACCCGCACACCCAAGATCGCGGGCATCCCGATTGGATTGCCGACGGATATGCCCAAGGCCTGGTTTGTGGCACTGGCTTCGCTCTCCAAGGCGGCGACGCCGGCGCGTCTGAGGAACAATGCGCATGCCGATCACATCCGGGTTGCACCGGGCAACAAGGTGAAAGATAAATGAGCCGTCGTATTATCGGGCCTTTCAATCGCGTCGAAGGCGATCTTGAGGTGCAACTCCAGATCGATGATGGACGGGTGTCCGAGGCTCGGGTGGTGTCACCGCTTTATCGAGGTTTTGAACAAATACTGCAGGGCAAAGATCCGATGGATGTGCTGGTCTATGTGCCGCGAATCTGCGGTATCTGTTCGGTTGCTCAGTCCGTAGCCGCCGCCCAGGCGCTGGCCGATGTGCAGAGGCTGACGCCGCCGCCCAACGGCGAGCTTTCAGGCAATCTAATTCTGGCTTGTGAAAATGTCGCCGATCATCTGACGCATTTCTATCTCTTTTTCATGCCTGACTTTGCGCGCGAAATCTATCGGGATGAAGTCTGGTTTCCAGCGGCAGAGGCGCGTTTCAGAGCGATCGAGGGGTCGGCTGCTCGGCAGGTACTGCAGGCGCGGGCCGAATTCATGCACCTGCTGGGATTGCTGGCCGGCAAGTGGCCGCACAGTCTGGCCCTGCAACCCGGTGGAACCACGCGTGCAATAGAAATACAGGAGAAGGCTCGGATTATCGCAATCCTGTCGGGCTTTCGGCAGTTTCTGCAGCAGACCCTGTTCGGTGATTCACTGGAGAATGTGATCGCGCTGGATTCTGCTGCAGCGCTGGAAAACTGGGCCGGACAGGCTGCGCCCACCAGCAGTGACTTTCGCCATTTTCTGCACATCGCCGATGATCTGAATCTGCAGAACCTCGGACGTGCTGCCGATCAGTTTATGAGTTATGGCGTTTATCCCGAGCAGGGCCGGCGACTGTTCACGGCCGGCGTCTGGAACGGTGAGGCCGGGACGCTGGATCAAACCGGGATTCGTGAAGATATCAGTCACAGCTGGCTGCATCAGCAGAATAAAGCCAAACATCCCTTTGACGGCGTGACCCTGCCATCGCTGGATGAGGCGGACGCCTACAGCTGGTGCAAGGCGCCGCGCCTGAACGGGCAGGTGATGGAAGTTGGCGCGCTGGCCCGTCAGGTGGTTAATGCTCATCCCCTGATTCGTGATCTGGTTACGCGAAGCGGCGGCAATGTGCGTAACCGGGTGGTTGCAAGGTTACTGGAGATTGCGCTGCTGGTGGTGGCGATGGAAGACTGGGCGCGCGGCCTGCGGCCGAAGGACGCCTTTTGCGAGCAGGCTGAAATGCCGGATGAAGCCCAGGGCTATGGCATGATCGAGGCGGCCCGTGGCAGTCTTGGCCACTGGCTGAAGATCAGCAAAGGTCACATCCTGAACTATCAGATCATCGCACCCACTACCTGGAATTTTTCACCGCGCGACGTCCAGGGTGCGCCGGGTGCGCTGGAACAGGCATTGATCGATGCACCGGTGCGCGAGGGTGAAAAGGATCCGGTCTCGGTCCAGCACATTGTGCGTTCTTTCGATCCCTGCATGGCCTGTACGGTTCATTAGATGGCGGGCGAGTTTATCCGGGTCACCGGCGTTGTGCAGGGGGTGGGCTTTCGGCCGAACGTGTGGCGACTGGCGCATGAGTGTGGTCTGCGGGGGCGGGTCTGGAATGATGCCGAAGGCGTGCTGATTCATGCCTGGGGCAGGCGACAGGCGCTGGATGTTTTTGTGCAACGCTTACGGGATGAGCCGCCCCCGCTGGCGAACATCGAAGATATTATTCGCACGCTGCTGGATGCGCCCGCAGATCTCCCGGAGGATTTCCGAATCGTTGAGAGCCGGGAGGGGAAACCGCATACCGGGGTAGCGGCGGATGCCGCGACCTGCCCCGAATGTCTGGCCGAGGTGCTGGATCCCGCCAATCGTCGCTACCGTTATCCGTTCACCAATTGCACCCATTGTGGCCCGCGGTTGTCTATCGTCAGAGCGATTCCCTACGACCGCGCCAATACCAGCATGGCGGCCTTTTCGATGTGCGCCCAATGTCAGGCCGAGTATGATAATCCGGCCGATCGCCGTTTCCATGCCCAGCCCAATGCCTGTCCCGAATGCGGGCCGCAGATCTGGCTGGAGGATAACTATGGTCATCGCCTGCCTGAAGGCGATGTGATCGAGGCCACCGCTGACCTGATCCATGCGGGTAATATTGTCGCCATCAAGGGCATTGGCGGTATTCACCTGGCCTGTGATGCAGCCAATGCCGAGGCGGTTGATACCCTGCGTCGGCGCAAACACCGTTATCACAAGGCGCTGGCGTTAATGGCGCGTGACATCGATATGATTAAATGTTTTGCCGAGGTAAATGATGCCGAGGCGGCGTTGTTAAATGATCGGGCGGCGCCTGTCGTGGTTCTGGATGCCCGCGGTGAGCGTCTGGCGCCCGCGGTTGCGCCCGGCCAGAACAGCCTGGGGTTTATGTTGCCCTACACGCCGCTGCATCATCTTCTGATGCAGGCGATGAACCGGCCTATCGTGCTGACCTCAGGCAACCGCAGCGATGAGCCGCAGAGCATCGACAATCAGGATGCGCAGCAGCGGCTTAAGCAGATTGCCGATTATTACCTGTTGCATGATCGCGACATCGTCAACCGGCTGGATGATTCGGTGTTGCGTGTAATCGATGCCAGGCCGCGTTTCCTGCGCCGTGCGCGCGGCTACGCACCCCGGTCGATTCGGTTGCCGGACGGCTTTGCCACTTCCACCAACATTCTGGCGATGGGCGGGGAACTGAAAAATACGTTCTGCCTGTTGCAGGATGGCAGGGCCATTCTGTCTCAGCATATCGGTGATCTGGAAGACGCCGCGACCTACCGGGATTATCAGCATAACCTGCAACTCTATCGACAGCTGTTCGGGTTCACACCGGCGCTGATTGTCATCGACAGGCACCCGGATTACCTTTCGACACAATGGGGCCGGACAATGGCCGCCGAAGAGGGAGTGCAACTGATCGAGGTGCAGCACCACCATGCCCATATCGCCGCCTGCATGGTGGAACAGGGTTTGCCACTGGATACGGATAAGGTTCTGGGCGTGGCCCTGGATGGTCTCGGTTTCGGTGAGGATGGAAGCCTCTGGGGCGGCGAGTTCCTGCTCGCCGATTATCGCGGTTTTCAACGCCTGGCTCATTTTCAGCCGGTTCCCATGCCAGGCGGCGCGCAGGCCATACGCGAACCCTGGCGCAATACCTTTGCCTATCTGCTCAATAGTCCGGTCTGGGAGCGGGTGGCCGAGGGTTATCCCGAGCTGGACATCGTGCGTTTCCTGAAGACAAAGCCGCTGGGCGTCTTGCAGACCATGGTGAGCAAGGACCTGAACAGTCCGCCAGCCTCATCCGCCGGTCGTTTATTCGATGCCGTCGCGGCGGCGCTTGGCATCTGTCGTGAGTGTGCCGATTTCGAGGGCCAGGCGGCCATCGAGCTGGAGGCGCTGGCCGCAGTGCATTTTGAAACTCAGGCGGATTTCGCCTATGGCTTTGAAGGGCAGGATGACAGTCTGAGTTGGACGCCACTGTGGTCAGCCCTGCTGAAGGATCTTGCCGATGAGGTAGCGCCGGGTATTATTGCCGCCCGTTTTCATCACGGTCTGGCATCCGCAGTTGCTGAGACAGCGGGCCGCCTGTGTGCTCAGCATGAATTACAAACGGTGGTGCTCAGTGGTGGCGTATTTCAGAACCGCCTGCTGTTGGCGCGTACCAGTTTCCTGCTGCGCGATCAGGGGCTGAGCGTGCTTTCGCCGGTAGCAACACCGGCCAATGATGGTGGGCTGTCGCTTGGGCAGGCGGTTGTTGCGCTGGCATCCTGTTAATTATCCATGGCTATGGCTGGACGATAACTGGAAGGGGGGCAGATATTATTAATATGTAGGATGTGCTGAGTGAAACGAAGCGCATCATTCCCGGGTGGTCACGCGAACGATGCGCTTCGTTTCACTCAGCACATCCTACGAGAGCTTAAAACCATGCTGCGACCGGAGCGAAGCGTAGGAAGTGTCGAATGTGACTAGAATCTTGCGAAGCAAGATTGGGAAATCCGTAATGAAGATCGAAGGGATTCTATGGGAAACTCGCTCAGCGAGGTTCTAAAGTGTGAAATGCCCGCTGTTTGGGTGAAAGGTGGACAGGAATTCGGAACTTTTATTTAGTAGGAGATTTTTTGTTCGTTGTAATGAATTGCTGCAAGTATCCGATATAGTATGATTATAAATGTAAGCGGTTCTCTCCGCCTGGCGGGTAATAAAAGGAATAATAATGGGCAGGAAAAAATACGACGTCGTTGATCAAATCATTTCACCTGAAGGCCGCATGGAAGTTCTGTCCAGGTCGGAAGTTAGCAAACTGTTGGATACCAGTCAGGGTGGTCTTTACAAACTGTTCCGCAACTGTTCACTCGCAGTATTGAACTGTGGCAATAAACTTGATGACGGTAAGGAGCTTCTGGAACGTTATCATTCCTTTGCTATTCGTGTTCTCCAGGAGGAGAGAGGGATTAAACTGGAGGTCAGGAATGCGCCCGCCCAGGCTTTTGTAGATGGCCGGATTATAAGAGGCATCAATGAACACCTGTTTGCGGTTTTACGTGATGTCGTTTATGCCAGTAATGAGGTCAGGAACAATCCAAACTTCGATCTGCAAAGCTCCTCCGGCATCACCAATGCCGTATTTCATATTCTGCGCAATGCCGACATCCTGCGGCCAATGAGCGACCTGAGCCTGGTGGTGTGCTGG
>JASBTR010000047.1 GCA_030148325.1 Gammaproteobacteria bacterium | reverse complement strand
GGCGTATTGAAAACCTGGAACGCCCAAAGGCTAAAAAAAGCCGATAGGTTGATAAGGACGATACGCGCGTATTTCATCGAGGCCAGAGGAATAAAACCTCCTCACCAACAGGCCGGATATATGAGAGCAATCCTGTCCCTGTCAGCACCAATACAGAATCTTGCAAAATGGGAGGAGACCATATATGGGTAGAGCAAAGCGAAACCCAACAATAAAAAAATAAATTCACCACGGAGGACACAGAGGTTGTTAATCTCTGGGGTTTGTTTTCCTACCGTTTGTTGCGAAGTATTACCTGTTCGCCTGAAGGCGAACCTACAAAACCGTTGCGCTTCGCTTCAGCCAGCTTACCCGGTTTCTTCTTTCGGTTTTTCCGCGTGCGCCATTTTTTCTTCATATTGGCCCAGCGCCAGTTTTAACTGTTGCAATGGTTTGAGTAGCTCACTTTCAGCATGTCCGGCGATGAAGGCGAGCAGGGGATAGAGCTGTCGGGTCAGGGGCAGTATCTGTTGTTCCAGAAATTCGGTATCGCCTTCCTCGATGAGCCGTAGCGCCGTGCTGATATCCATTTTTGTGCGTGCATAATCCTTGCGCAGGGATTTAATGACCACCTGATTGCCGCCGGCTTCAATGGCTTTTTGCAGGTATTTTTCAGTTTCAGCTACCAGGCTTTCGATCGTGGAGTCTTCACTTATCAGCGGTTCGAGCATGCCAATGCTGACCGTGATGTTGAGAATATGCCGGCCGCTTTCAAAGTCAACGGCGTTAATTTTTTCAGTCAGGCGTGTGCCCAGTTGCATGGCGCTGTCAATATCAGTATCGCGCAGGAGCATGCCAAACCTGGCCAGGCCGATACGGGCTACCATGTCTTCCTTACGTACCAGCTGTGTTAGCACGGCGCCGGTCTGACGTAATATTCTGTCGGCAAAGAGTTTGCCATTGGCGATAAAAATGGTGTTGAAGTCATCGATGTCCATGCGCAGGACGATGAACTGTCCGCCATGGCGCCGGGCATGAGACAGCGATTCTTCGCCGGCTTTCCAGAAATAGCGTCGTCCCCCGAGACCGGTCAACTCATCAATGGTGGCCTGCTGTTCCAGTTTATTCGATGTTTCGCTAAGCCGCTTACTGGTCTGCTCAAGGTTGATATGTGTTTTGGCGCGAGC
The DNA here is from genome assembly GCA_030148325.1 of Gammaproteobacteria bacterium. Classification (GTDB taxonomy): domain Bacteria; phylum Pseudomonadota; class Gammaproteobacteria; order UBA6429; family Thiohalophilaceae; genus JAADGZ01. Next base: position 23,244 of record JASBTR010000047.1, on the reverse strand, counting down.
CCTGAGCTGCACCGAGTCAAAGGGTTTGGTGATGAAGTCGCTGGCACCCATATTCAGTGCGCGTTCCTTGGTTTCATCATCATCGTCCTTGCCGGTGAGGATGACAACCGGCATGTCCTGAAAACGGACTTCTTCGGAATCGCGCATGCGTTGCAGCAGGCCGAAGCCATCCAGATAGGGCATGGACAGGTCGGTAAATACAACCTGAATATCCGTGTCATTGGTTAGAATAGTCCAGGCGTCCTCACCGTCATTTGCCTCCACCACATCGTAATCCTTGCCCAGCACCCGGGTCATGGCTTTGCGCATGACCCGGGAGTCATCAACGGCGAGTATTCTGGGTTTGTCTGTTTTTTCACTCATGCTGGTCTTCACGAAATCTTAATACAAGATTGTTTGTCTTACGCTATGCTGAAACAATACAGATCTGGCGCTGGAGCAAACCTCAGGAAAATGGCGTAAATTACGCAGGTGGCAGGCCGTTATTCCTGAGTTATTTCCACTATATCTGTGGCTATCGGCACTGAATTCGCTAACATTAGTGCCACAAGTGAATTGTGACAGGATTTCAAGGAGTTAAATGTGCGTTATTTTATTTTATCGATTGTTTTATGCTCGTTTGCACTGCCTGTGTCGGCTGAGAGCGGACGGGATGCGTACATGAGGCTGTTTCCGATCGAGGGGGATTATGCAGATGTGCGTGAAGATCTGGAAATGGCGATTACCGATCGAGGTATGATCATCAATAATGTCTCCCATATCGGCAAGATGCTGGCGCGCACGCGTAAGGATGTTGGCGCCGGTAAGCGGATATTTGTAGAGGCCGAGTCACTGGAGTTCTGCAGCTCGGTGATTTCCCGCCACATGATGGAAGCCGATCCGCATAATATCGTATTTTGTCCCTATATCATTTCAGTTTATACCCTGCCGGGTGAGAAAAACCGGGTCTATCTAGCCTATCGTCGGCCCCTGCCGGTCGGCAGCCCGGCGTCGAAGAAGTCCCTGCAGGCGGTGGAAAAACTGTTGCAGGATATTGTCGATGATGTGCTGAACTAAACAGCAGTAAAGGCCGGGTTACCTGTTTTTTGACAAATTGTTTAATATTTCAGGATCAGAGTGCTAAAGCTGAACACATTAATAGTCGTTATATAAGCTGTCTTCAGCTTACAGTGCGAACAGCTTCTTTATGATTCCTCAAGATTTGGTAACAGGCGTAATCAGGCTGGTGTCCCTGCCTGAGGTGTGTTTGCGGGTAAACGAAATGATGGAAGATCCCTCTACCTCGGCGAGGACGCTGGGTGAGGTGATCAGCCGTGATACCGGCCTTACCGCCCGCCTGCTGAAGATAGTTAACAGTTCCTTTTATGGTTTCCCGTCCAAAATTGAAACGGTGTCCCGCGCGGTGACAGTCATTGGTCTGCGTGAGCTGCGCGGGCTGGTGCTGGCTGCTTCGGCGGTGGAAACCTTTTCCAAAATTCCCACCGAGGTGCTCAATCGGGTGCATTTCTGGCGTCATAGTGTCTATTGTGGCGTGGTCGCACAACTGATTGCGGAAGAATGCAAGGTGTTGCACAGTGAGCGCCTGTTCGTCGCCGGTCTGCTGCATGATATCGGCAAACTGATCATCGCCCACCGGCTGCCGGAGCAAATGAAAACCATCAGGGAGCGGGTAGCAGCTGAACAGCGCTTTGATTACGAAATTGAGCGGGAAGAGCTGGGCTTCGACCATGCCGACGTAGGCGGCGCTCTGTTACGGGAATGGAAAATGCCGCCCACCCTGTGCGATGCGGTGCATTATCATCACCGACCCGGTGATGCCGAAGAAAGCCTGATGGATGCGGCTATGGTGCATCTGGCGAACAGCGTTACCGGCATGGCGGAAGATGGTCTGGATGTGGATCTCGAAACCATGATCCAGCCTGTTGATGAACAGGTCTGGGATATATTGAATGTCGATCCCTCTATTATCGAAACGGTCTCGAAAAAAGCCGGTCCGCTTTTCACCGACGCGCTGGAAGTGATCCTGCCACGCACCTACCCGGTCTGAGTGCAACGACACCTGCTTCAAAATTCCGAAAATTCTTTAATCTCTACGGGTTTAATTCTCCACAGCTTGCTGCGGGGTGGTTTATTCGATTTCCGCTGCCCTGTAACGAAGCGCTCTCGTGCGGCTTCCGATGCAGGCTGGAGCAACCGGCTGCTAGCCCGATTACAGTCATGTGACTCTCTGTGAAGGAAAATGACTTGACATCCTGAATACTGTTATCTAACGTTAACGTAAAATGTATTTCAATAATTAAAACAAAGTGAAAAGGAGAGTGCAAAATGGCGACTTCACTGGAAACCATGCAGCAAAAACAGCTCGACACATGGCTGGATCAGCGTCTGGATGAGCTGCTTCCGGAGAAATTGAAGCAAATCGAGGCGGCAAAAACACCGTCTATGGCGATTGTTGTTACCAAAGGCACACTGGACTGGGCCTATCCCCCGTTTATTCTGGCGTCTACCGCCGCGGCACTGGGCTGGGATGTATCCGCATTTTTTACTTTTTACGGCCTGCCGCTACTGAAAAAAAATCTCGGCGCACTGGTTAGTCCGCTGGGCAATCCGGCCATGCCGATGAAAATGCCCTTTGGTCCCCGGTGGTTTCAGGATATCGAGTGGCCGATGCCAAATTTGATCATGGCGAATGTCCCGGGTTTTGAAAACCTGGCTACCGGTTTGATGAAAAAAACCTTCAGGAACAGGGGGGTCGCCACCGTTGAGGAACTAAGGGCGCTATGCCTGGAAGCCGAGGTTAAAATGATCGCCTGCCAGATGACCGTTGACGTATTCGGTTATAGCCGAGATGACTTCATTCCCGAGGTGGCGGACTATGCGGGCGCTGCCAGCTTTTTACCGGTTGCACAGCAATCTGATGTAACTTTGTTCATCTAAATAAAAGTGCTAAATACCCGATCAGCTGTTTGAAAACACCTGTTGTAGGTACGCCTTCAGGCGTACATGTACGGCTAAAGCCGTACCTACAGGCTATGCCAGGCATCATAGGTATACGGGCATTCGGAACTTTTATTTAGGCAAGCGGCGATTAATGTCTCTGCTTGAATTAGTTAAAAGTAAGGAGTGATAGCATGACTGTTACAGAATTATTTACTAATGGAAAAGAAGTGGACGCCGGAGCACTCGCGGGAAGTGAGGAAAAAAAAACGGATACAAAGCTGGTTGAGGTTCTGATTCACAGCCAGGATGCGTTTGATGAATCAACGGCCGGCCAGGTGATTGAAAAGCTGGCTCAGCTAACCGGCGTATCGGATACACGCTACAATCCGAGACGGAATCATCTACTTATGGTGAGTTACAACCCTGATGTCATCAAACCTGTGCAGTTACTGGCCGTGATGCATGAACTCGGTTATAAAACACAGCTGGTGGGTCTATAGGAAATTGCTGATGCAGAAAAAACAGAAAAGCCTTACCGCTGAGCAGAGCCGGCACATTTATAAAATTGGCGATGTGGCTGAGCTGCTGGATACCACGCCCCGCACATTGCGTTTTTATGAGGAACAGGGGATGTTGACACCATTTCGAAGTGAGAGGGGAACCCGGCTCTATTCGCAGGATGACATCGCGCGCCTGCGGGTTATTCAACATCTGGTAAGGCTTGATGTGCCCCTGCGTACGGTGCGTGAGCTGGCCTCCGCTCGGCCTGACAGTCATACCGGCGACGAGGCCAGCCATAAGGTTTTTGAGTTATTGAATGAACTGCGTCTGGATGTGGAGAGAAAAAAACGAGAATGTGAGGACGCACAGGAGCAGATTTCAGCAGCCCTGCAACTTGTTGAACAGTGCTTTGGCTGCCGAAAGAAACCCGCCTTTAATAACTGTAAAGGCTGCCCGGTGGCCGAGCAAACAGGTCGCTCACGTTTGTTTCATCTAATCTGGGATCAGAATCGCACTGGGGAGTAGTTCCATGCCGGCTCAGGTAAATCTGCAATTAACAGCCTCATCTGTGTAACGCAATTCCCATCACCTGAACGGTGATGGTCAGCCAGGCTTCGCCGATGCCTGTCACGTTACTGTCACATATCATATCTAAAGTGTCATCTTAATGAAACACAAAAGGTGTGTATTAGACATGAAGGGCGAATGCAGCATTACAGACTGTCATTTTTCAGATTCTGGCTCAGCGGGCCACAAGATCAACGGATGTTCCTCCATGAGCATGATCGATCTAATCAGCGTACTGGATCAGATAATTAAGCAAAAAACCGTATTTCCGGTTTTTCAACCTATTGTTAATATTCACCAGCAGAATATCCACGGCTATGAATCGCTGAGCCGCGGTCCGTCAAACAGTCCTTTGCACAGCGCCATGGCCCTGTTCGATGTCGCGGAGCGAGGCAATCGCCTGAGTGAACTGGAGCACCTGTGTCGGCGGCTGGCGCTGGCAAATTTCGGCGAACAGAATCTTCCCGGAAAAATCTTTCTCAATGCCAGTCCGATGACGCTGATGCAGGCGGAAAACCATCCCGACAAAACCCTGCAGTTACTGAAAGCCATTGGCGTAGCGCCGGAGCAGGTGGTGATCGAGTTAACTGAACGTCACCCGCTCGACGACTACGATATTATTCGCCAGGCGACATTACACTACCGAGCAATGGGTTTCGAAATCGCGATTGACGACCTCGGAGCAGGTTATGCAGGACTACGGCTATGGTCTGAGCTGCGTCCTAACTACGTCAAGATTGATCGCCATTTTGTTCAGGGCATTCATGAAGACAAGGTCAAGCAGGAGTTTGTTCGTTCCATCCTGGATATCGCTAATGGTCTTGACTGCAAGGTGATTGCTGAAGGCATCGAGATTGCGGAAGAGTTCGAAATTATCAGTGACATGAACATCGAGTTTGGCCAGGGTTATTACATTGCCCGGCCAATGGCGGCGCCGGAGAAATTTGTCAGTCAGCAATTATTCAGCAGCCGTCAACGCAGGCAGTTTCTGACTCGGCCCGCACGACTGTCTGAATCAGTCGCCCTGCTGCTGCGTGAGACCCCCAGCATCATACCTGATGCCAGGGTAGAGGATGCAGTGAACATTTTTTATCATAACAAGTCACTCATGACGCTGGCGGTAGTGGATAACGAACAGCAGCCAATCGGCCGGGTGCGGCGCAATATAGCCATGGAGCTGTTCGTCAATCTCTATGGTCGTTCGCTGTATGGCGACAAGCCAATCAGCGATTTCATGGAAGATAATGCCGTAGTGGTTGACAAGTCCATCAGTGTTGAACAGGCGAGTAAACTTATAACCGATAGCACTCGCCTTGAAATCGAAGATGATTTCATCATGGTGGACGATGGCAGGTTTGTCGGAATTGGCAAGGTGGTTGACCTGTTGAAAAAAATAACTGATTTGCAGATCCGCAATGCCCGTTATGCCAACCCACTTACTCTGTTACCCGGTAATGTGCCCATCTATGAATTGATCGACCAGTTGCTGGAGGAGAAGAGCGCATTCACCATTGCCTATTGTGACCTGGACAATTTCAAACCCTTTAATGACGTGTACGGCTATAACCAGGGTGACAAACTGTTACGTAAGGTGGCCGAGATATTTACCGATAATGTCGATCCGGCACAGGACTTTGTCGGCCATGTCGGTGGTGATGACTTTATTCTGATATTTTGCAGTGAAAACTGGCATTCGTGTTGCGAACAGATTATCACTACCTTCAGCCGTGAAGTGCTTGGTTTTTATTCGATGGATGATCAGATGCGGGGTGGTATTCTGGCCCGTGACCGGCAGGGACAGGAGCAACAGTTTCCCATCCTCAGTTTGTCGATCGGAGCAGTACGGCCGGATCTTGAACGTTGTCAGTCATATCACGATGTCGCCGCGCTGGCTTCGGAGGCCAAGCGGCAGGCGAAGCAGCGAAAGGGCAACAGCCTGTTCCTTGACCGGCGCAGCGGTCCTGCCACACAGGATGAGAATATAACGCAGCAGGTCAAACGGGCCTGATTATAAACAGGTGCGTGCGCTGCAGGTTTGTGGGCCTGCTTAATCTCTATGGGTTAAATTCCCCGCTGCTTGTGGCGAAAACCGGCAGGAGCGGGCTCGCCCGCGAATAGTTTGAGGTTCAGGCAGCCGTTTTGCGAGCAAGCTCGCGCCTACGATTTAATATCCCGTCCGCTTGCGGGGTTGTTTATTCTGTAGATTTGTTATATTCAGGACACTATGTCGTCCGCTCGGTCTCCCATCGATGAACTGCTAAATATCATGCAGCGCCTGCGTGATCCCGATTCCGGTTGCCCCTGGGATCAGCAACAGACCTTTCAGAGCCTTATTCCCCATACCCTTGAAGAAGCCTACGAAGTGGCGGAGGCGATTGAGAATGGCGCAGGGGATGAGCTTGCCGATGAGCTGGGGGATCTGCTGTTTCAGGTGGTGTTCTATGCCCGTATTGCCGAGGAGGATGGCGCCTTCGACTTTGAGCAGGTCTGCCGCAATATCAACGACAAACTAATTCGTCGTCACCCCCATGTATTTGCCGGCGAACAGGTCACCTCAGTCGCCGAGCAGAGCGAAGCCTGGGAACAGCACAAGGCGCGTGAGCGGAAGCAAAAATCAGCAGCAGAGAAAAATCGGGTGCTGGATGGCGTCAGTCACGCCCTGCCGGCCCTGACCCGGGCGCTGAAACTACAGAAACGTGCGGCGCGAGTGGGGTTTGACTGGCCGGATATTGAAGGTGTGGTGGCGAAGCTTCGGGAGGAGGTGGTCGAGGTCGAGGCCGAACTGGAGGAACCGGTGGTTGCGGAACGGTTACAGCATGAAATCGGCGATCTGCTGTTTTCAGTGGTGAATCTGGCCCGCCATACCGGTATGGATCCGGAAACAGCCCTGCGTATGGCCAACCGGCGTTTCGAGTCACGTTTTGCCTATGTGGAAGATATGCTGGATACGCAGGGCGGGCTGACGCAGGCCAGTCTGGATGAGATGGAGGCCGCCTGGCTGGAGGCCAAAAATAAGGAAAAGAGCGGGGAACAAGATTGAGCCTGAATGCACCGGAATGTTGCAAGGCTCTCGGCCAGAGTGGATAATTGAACGCTTTCGGGGCGCGGTCTTGCGGAACAGGCGGCGGAATGCCGATTTCAGGGATGATTTTGGTGCAGATAATCCCCGCGTAGTTCATTTATAAGTCATAGCCGAGGTTCTCATGGGAAATATCAATACTGCCGCTGATGTGCTGTTTATCTTGCTGGGTGCAATCATGGTGCTGGCCATGCATTCCGGTTTCGCCTTCCTTGAAGTGGGAACCGTGCGCAAGAAGAATCAGGTCAATGCCCTGGTCAAGATCATCAGCGATTTCGCCGTTTCCACCATCGCCTATTTCTTCATCGGTTACTGGGTGGCCTATGGTCTGGGCTTTTTTGAAAGCGCCCAGGTACTGAGTGAAAAAGGCGGTTATGAACTGGTTAAATTCTTCTTCCTGCTGACATTCGCCGCCGCCATTCCCGCCATTATTTCCGGAGGCATTGCGGAACGGTCTAGTTTTCTGCCGCAGTTGATGGCCTCCTTTATTATTGTGGCGCTCATCTATCCCTTTTTTGAGGGGCTTATCTGGAATGGTAATTTCGGAATCCAGAGCTGGATTGGTGAGACCTTTGGAGCTGAATTCCATGATTTTGCCGGTTCGGTGGTGGTGCATGCCATGGGCGGCTGGATTGCACTGGGTGCTGTTGTATTGCTGGGCCATCGTCACGGCCGCTATAACAGTGAAGGCGAGATAATTGCGGCGCATCCGCCGTCAAGTATTCCTTTTCTGGCGTTGGGCGCATGGGTGCTGACGGTGGGCTGGTTTGGTTTCAACGTGATGTCGGCGCAGACGCTGGATGCGGTCAGTGGGCTGGTGGCAGTCAATTCCCTGATGGCCATGGTTGGTGGCATCCTGATGGCGTTGCTGGTTGGACGTAACGATCCCGGTTTTGTGCACAATGGTCCGTTAGCGGGACTGGTAGCGGTCTGCGCCGGTTCCGACATCATGCATCCACTGGGCGCGCTGATCACCGGCGGGGTGGCCGGCGCCCTGTTCGTCTGGACCTTTACCCTCTGTCAGAACAAATGGAAAGTGGATGACGTGCTCGGTGTCTGGCCCCTGCATGGCCTCTGCGGCGCCTGGGGCGGGATTGCCGCCGGTATTTTCGGCGCCAAAGCCCTGGGTGGACTCGGTGGCGTGACTTTCATGGGGCAGCTGGCCGGCACTTTGATTGGTGTTGCGATTGCGCTGAGCGGCGGTTTTATAATCTACGGGATACTGAAATCAACCGTCGGTATTCGTCTGTCACAGGAAGAAGAATTCAAGGGCGCAGATTTGAGTATCCACAGGATTGCATCCGAATCCGTGGTCGACTAGGTGCAGATATATAGTAGTTGATGGCAGTTTAATAAACGCAGAGGACGCGAAGGCGCAGAGACGCAGAGATTATTAATAAACTACCCCGCAGCAAGCTACGTGGTATTGGTTTGTAGGTTCGCCTTCAGGCGAACATGTGCGGCTTACCTGTGCACCCCAGGCGGGCATTTCACCCGTAGGGTGGAAGCCGCACCTACAATAGTAATAGTGCTTCGCTTGCAAGCAATGGGGAATTAAACACGTAGAGATTAAAACTCTGCGCCTTCGCGTCCTCTGCGTTATTTTCAATTCAGTTTGATATAAAAATCTATTTCACATCAAAACCATAAATCAGCATTTTTGACATCAACTGCGGCGCGTCGAGGTAGGGCACGGTGTTATTTTCTCGAATAATCTTGCGGCCCTCTCTGGATGAGGCAAACTTGATAAAATCTTTTGCCTGTTGGGAAGGCCGTGGGCTGGTAACCAGATAGAGTGGCCGGTAGAGCCCGTAACTACCATTTTTGACGTTTTCATAGGTTGGCGATTTGCCATCGAACTTGAGTATCTTGACCTTGCGTTTGCGGGCGCTGCTGATGCCGGTAATGCCCATGGCATCGGGATCCTTCTGGCAGGCTTTTTCCAGCGGCCCGGATGACTTGACCACGTGTGAGCTTTTGAATTCCATGCCACTGTCCTTGAAAACATACTGGCGAATGGCATAGCCTACGCCGGATATTTTTCCACGGCGGATATAGAGTTTTATTTCTGCATCCCGCCCGCCAACCTGTTTCCAGTTTGTGATCCTGCCGGTGTAGATGGCTCGGATTTGTTTCATGCTCAGACTGTTCACCGGATTGGATGGATGAGCAATAATGGCCAGTGCATCCCAGGCCACCGGATGCAGGCTGGCATAGAGTTCAGATTTCTTTGAGGCGGGCAGGCTCATGCGGCAGGAGCCACCGATGTCCAGTTTGCCGGCAACGGTGTCACGGATACCGCGAGTCGCGCCGCCACCTTCAAGCTTGATCTGCACGCCGGTTTTCTTTGTGTAGGCAGCAGCCAGTTCCTTCATGAATGCTTTTTTTGTAATGCCGCAGCCGGCCCAGAGTAGCGAGTTGTCTTTTTTCTGTGCGAAAGGGGTGATAATAAAACTGAAGAACAGGATGAAAATGAGGCTGAAACTGCGAACATTCATGTCGAGACCTGCAACTTGCATAGTGGTTTACTTGTTATCGGATAAAATGGTGAATAGCTTTAACGTTGCTACCAAGACTGACGGAGTGCAGTTTTTATTCCCAATGAATATTAGTATAGCTGACTGTGTCGTTGTATTATGACGATAAGATGATGATTCTACTTGAGTAAAAGATATTTTCACTATCTGCTGAGAGAAAAGGGATGAATACAATAATAATTCGGATCATGCTACTGCCAGTCCTGCTTGGGCTGCTGAATGCCTGCACAATGGGCCAGATTACGGTTCGGGCGTCGATGCCCATGATCGAGGGTGGCATCGTCGCCATGAACCGGGAAACGGATCTGAAACTGGCCAAAGCCGCGATCCCGGCCAACATGGGCATGCTGGAAGGCATGCTGGTCAAAGATCCTCAAAATCAGGTGTTGCATGAATTAGCCGCGCAGGGTTACTACGGTTATAGCTACGGCTTTGTCGAAGATCAGGATCGTAAACGCGCCTCAAAGCTTTACTACCGCGGCTTCAGACACGGCAAGGCGGCGCTGGCTGAATATGATCTGAATGAGGCGCAACTCGAAGGTCGGCTGGATGCGCTGCAGGAGGCAGTGAATCGACTGGATGAGGATGCGGTGCCGGCGTTGTTCTGGACTGCTTCCAACTGGGCCAAGTGGATTGACATGAACCGCGACAGCGCGCGTAGTCTGGCACAAATGCCCAGAGCCGAAATGCTGATGCGGCGAGTGCTGGAGCTGGACGAGAATTATTTTCTCAGCGGCGCGCACCTGTTCTTCGGCGTCTATTATGGCAGCCGTTCACCTATGATGGGCGGCGACTTTGCTCGCTCGGAAAAACATTTCAATCGCGCGCGTGAAAATACAGGTAATAAAGTATTGCTGGCCGATCTGCTGCAGGCGCAATACCTGGAACGCCAGCGTTTTGATCGCGCGGCCTTTCATCAACACCTGCAACAGGTCCTCGATGCGTCTGCTGATTTATATCCGGCGCAGGCGTTCATCAATACGATTGCAAAACAAAAAGCCAGGGAATTACTGAAGAGGGAAGACGAATGGTTTTAATCTCTGAGGGTTTAATTCTGCGCTGCCTGCAACGAAGCACTGTTGTAGGTGCGGCTTTCACCCTGTGGGCACTGCGAGCCGCACATGTTTGCCTGAAGGCGAACCTACAGGCAATATTTCGTAGTTGCCTGCTGGTTTTATTGTTATCCCTGTCGTTCAACAGCACAGCCAAAGATAGCTGGGTCTTCAAGTTCGCCACCCTGGTCCCGGCGGATACCGCCTGGATGAAAGAAGTGGATCGCTGGGCGGCGGAAGTCGAAAAAGAAAGTCAGGGCCGCTTGAAATTCAAAATTTATCCCGGCGGCATCATGGGCGATGAGCCGGATGTGCTGCGCAAGATCCGCAGTCGCCAGTTGCAGGGTGCGTTTTTTACCGGCTATGGCATCGGTCGTATCTATTCCCCGGCGCGGGTGCTGGAGATGCCCTTCCTGTTCAAGGATACCGATGAGTCCGATTATGTGCGCGATCGGCTGATGCCGGAAATCGAGCAGGGTTTCAGAGAGCATGGTTTTGAACTTCTGGGCTGGCCGGAACTGGGCTTTATTCACTTCTTTTCCAAATATCCCATCCATTCCCTGGCGGAACTGAAAACCCGGCGCATCTGGTTATGGCAGGGCGATCCGCTGGGCGAGGCGTTTGTCGAAGTCGCGGGTGTAGCGCCGATTCCCCTTTCGATCATGGATGTCTATATGCAGCTATCGGCCAAACATGGCAGCATCGACACGGTTTACAACTCACCTTTCGGTGCGCTGGCCCTGCAGTGGTACACCAAACTGAACTATGCCACCAATATTCCGATGACCAATGCTATCGGCAGCCTGGTGGTAAGCAGGCGGTTTTTTGATCGCCTGCCCGCCGATCTACAGGCGTTGTTGAAACGTACCGGGAAGATCACCGGTCAGCATATCAACGAGATCGCGCGTCGCGACAACCGGGAAAGTATCGAGCTGCTGAAACAAAGCGGGATTGAATTCATGTGGGACTGGAACGAAAAGGAATTCAAGGAGCTGCTGTCGCTGCGCGATCAGGCGGCGAAGATTCTGGCCGACTCCGGTTATATTCCACACGATTATTTTGAACGCACGCGTAAAATGCTGGAAGCCTTCCGCGCCAGGAAGGTGGCGGGCGGTAAGCCCTGATGTTGTACAAACTCAAGCGGGCGCTGGTACTGCTTGAAACCGTGGTCGCCTCAACCAGCCTGTTGCTGCTGCTGTTGTTGACGCTGACTCAGATTATCGCACGCAACGTGTTTGAAACCGGCTTTCCCCTGCTGGAAGTGATTTCCCGTCACCTGGTTCTGTTTGTAATCTTTTTCGGTGCGGGTCTGGTCACCGAACAGGCTCGGCATATCAAGATCGACGTTCTGGCCAGCGTGCTTTCCCCCCGTCTGCGGAAAATGTTGCTGCGCCCGTTAACGGCGCTAAGTGCTTTGCTGTGTGCGGCGCTGGCCTGGTATGCCGGTCGCTTCTGGCTGGGTGAATGGCAGTATGCGCCGGTTAATGAACGCTGGGCGGCGCTGCTGGCAGCCGTTATCCCTGTGGGGTTTGCGCTGCTGGCTCTGCATTTTTTACTTCTGAGTCTGCTGGGGTCGGAACAACCGGCAAGAGCAGAAGCAGAAGATGAAGTAGAAAGCGTATGACCTTCCTTGTCGTTGGCCTTCTGGTGTTACTGGCGCTGCTCGGCCTGCCCCTGTTTGCGGTGCTGGGCGCGGGTGGCATTGCCGCTAGTATTAATGCAGATCTGGATCCGGAGATCCTGATCATCGAGATCTACCGTCTGGCGACGCAGCCTAATCTGATTGCGATTCCCCTGTTTACTTTTGCCGGCATGATCATGGCGGCCGGTGGCAGTCCACAACGGCTGGTCAAATTATTCAACGCCCTGTTTGGCTGGATGCCCGGCGGTCTGGCGGTGGTGACCATTATTTCCTGCGCTTTTTTCACCGCCTTCTCCGGCGCTTCCGGTGTGACTATCATTGCCCTGGGCGGTCTGTTATATCCGATGCTGAAACAGGCCCATTACCAGGAGCGTTTCAGTCTCGGCCTGCTCACTTCCTCGGGATCGCTGGGGCTGCTGTTCCCCCCCAGCATCGCGATTCTGCTGTACGGGATTGTCTCCGGCGTTAATATCGATGATCTGTTTCTGGCGGGTATTGTGCCTGGCCTGCTGCTGTTGCTTATCCTGTCTGTGTATAGCCTGGGGGTGGCAAAAAAAGGGGAGGTGCCAAAGCATGCGTTTTCCTTCTCCGATATGCTTACGGTAGTGCGCGGCAGTCTCTGGGATATTATGTTGCCGCTGGTCATTATCACCGGCATCTTCGGCGGTTTTGTCACGGTGACCGAGGCGGCCGCCCTGACTGCAGCCTACGCCCTGTTCGTTGAGATCGTGGTTTATAAAGCGCTAAATCTGTCCCGCGATCTGCCTCGGGTCCTGCGGGATTCCGCTGCCCTGGTGGGCAGCATCCTGATTATCCTGGGCGTGGCCATGGGCCTGACCAATTTATTGATCGACTCCCGGTTACCCATGCGACTGCTGGCGTTGATGGAACAGCATATCAGCAGCCAGTTGCAGTTTCTGTTGCTGCTGAACCTGTTTTTGCTGATAGTCGGTGCGATGATGGATATTTTCTCCGCCATCGTGGTGGTGGTGCCCCTGATTCTACCGCTGGCGGCGCGCTACCAGGTCGATCCCGTGCATCTGGGGATTATTTTTCTCGCCAATCTGGAAATCGGCTACCTGACCCCGCCGGTCGGCATCAACCTGTTTATCGCCTCTCAGCGCTTCGGCAAATCCATTCTCACCCTGTTTCATTCAGCCCTGCCGTTCCTGCTGCTGATGCTCATCTGGCTGCTATTGCTGACCTATGTGCCCGCGCTGACCCTGTGGTGGCGGTAAGGAGTTGTTATTTCCCTGATTTGCACATAGTTTTCTTTCATACGTAGGTACTTAAGGAATTCATTTACCTGTAGGTTCGCCTTCAGGCGAACACCAGCGGTTAAATAACGTAGAGTGTGGCGCATAATTGAGTATTTTGTACGGCTAAAGCCGTACCTACAATTGTTCACACGCTTAAGTACCTACGCATGAGTTTTCTTTAACTTAAAATGTGCACTAATTGTACATACACTTAAGTTATGGAATATGAATGGGATGCAGGGAAGGCGGCGCTCAGGAATCTACGGAAACATAACGTGGATTTCGCCGATGCGGTTATTGCTATGGAGGATGAGAACGCACTTACGATTGAGGAGCGAGACTACGATGAGCAGCGTTTCAGAACGCTCGGTATGGGTCCAGAGCTGAATATCCTGTTTGTTGTTCACGCCGAAAAGCTGCCGGATCACATCCGGATTATTTCTGCCCGCAAAGCCGATCGCAAAGAAACGAAACAGTACTATCAGGGTTTACATCATGAGTGAAGATTTTAGCAAAGCTAAACGGGGTGCGGTGGTAAGGTCAGATCCGACAAAATGTCGGATCACCATCCGCCTGGATGCGGATGTCATTGATTACTTCAAACGGCGTGTGCACGAGGCTGGTGGGGGGAATTATCAGACCCTCATTAATGAAGCCTTGAAAGCGCATATCAGGGCGCAGGACAGATCGCTTGAGGATACATTGCGAAAAGTCATCCGCGAAGAGCTTAAAAAGGCGGTGTAGGGCAGCACAAACTGGATAATTTTCAGGCAGGATGCTAAATTGCCCGTCCATTTTTTCAGACCCTGTAACTAATGCCCGGGAAACTCCATATTCGCACCTTTGGGTGCCAGATGAATGAATACGACACCGCCAAAATGGCCGAGGTGTTGCAGGAGTCCCATGGCCTGGAATTGACCAACGATCCCGAACAGGCCGATGTGTTGTTGCTAAATACCTGTTCGGTAAGGGAAAAGGCGCAGGAGAAAGTCTTTTCCCAGCTTGGTATGTGGCGTGAGATGAAACTTGCGCGGCCGGAGCTGGTGATTGGTGTGGGCGGTTGTGTCGCCAGTCAGGAAGGTGAGGCCATTCTCAGACGTGCGCCCTATGTGGATCTGGTCTTTGGTCCGCAGACCCTGCATCGTTTGCCACAGATGCTCGATGATGCACGCAGCCGTAAGCAATCGGTGGTGGATATTTCCTTCCCGGAAATCGAGAAATTCGACCATCTGCCCATGCCGCGCAGCGAAGGAGTCAGCGCCTTTGTTTCCATAATGGAAGGCTGCAGCAAGTACTGCACGTTCTGCGTGGTGCCCTATACCCGTGGCGAGGAATTTTCCCGTCCCTTCGATGACATCATTACCGAGGTAGCGCAGCTGGCCGAGCAGGGCGTGCGCGAAGTAACCCTGCTGGGGCAGAACGTCAACGCCTACCGGGGGCGAACTCATGAGGGCGACGAAGCGGATCTGGCGTTGTTGATCCATTTCGTTGCCGCGATCGATGGCATTGAGCGAATTCGTTACACCACCTCGCATCCAACAGAGATGAGTGACAGCCTGATTCGCGCTTATGCCGAAGTACCGGAACTGGTCAGCCACCTGCATTTACCGGTGCAAAGCGGTTCGGATCGCATTCTGGCGCAGATGAAGCGCAAACATATGGTGCTGGAATACCGTAATATCATTCGTAAGTTGCGGGAAGTGCGCCCGGATATCAGCCTGTCCTCCGATTTTATCGTCGGCTTTCCGGGCGAAACCGAGGCTGATTTCGAGGCGACCATGAAACTGATCGCCGATATTGGCTTCGATCATTCCTACAGCTTTATTTACAGTCCACGGCCCGGCACCCCGGCCGCCTCCCTGGCCGATGACGTGCCCATGGACGTAAAAAAGGAACGTCTGGCGCGTCTGCAGCAGCGCATCAGCGAGCAGGCGGCGGCAATCAGCAAAGCCATGATTGGAACGGTACAGAATGTGCTAGTCACCCAGCCCTCGAAAAAAGACCCGCAACAGCTCAGTGGGCGCACCGAGAACAATCGTGTGGTAAACTTTACCGGTAAGGCTTCTCTGATAGGGCAATTTGTCAACGTGAACATTACTGAAGCGCTTCCCAATTCCCTGCGTGGCGAAATCGTCGAGCACGATGTCCGTTGCGCCTGATCGCTATTTTGCATTCCTGTTTTGAATACCAGCGCTACTTCCCTCGATATTGTTCTCGAACCGGTTGATAACCAGCGGCTGGCCAATCTCTGCGGCCAGTTCGATGAACACCTGCGCCAGATCGAAACCCGGCTTGGGGTCGAGGTCAATAATCGCGGCAACCACTTCCGCGTAATTGGCGAGAATCGTTCCGTGCACAAGGCGGAAGAAGTGCTACGCGATCTGTATTCAGATACGGCGACGGAAATCCTCGACCCGGCCCAGGTTAACCTGTGTTTACAGGATGCCGGCGTGGATGCACTGGTGGCCGATATTACGCCCAAGGATGAAGTTATCATCCGTACCCTGCGCGGCAATGTACGCGGCCGCGGGCTGACCCAGCAGCGGTATCTGCGTCATATCAAGGAGCATGATGTTAACTTTGGTATCGGCCCGGCGGGTACCGGCAAGACCTATCTGGCAGTAGCCAGCGCCGTCGATGCCCTGGAGCGGGAACAGGTGCGGCGCATTATTCTTACCCGGCCTGCAGTGGAGTCCGGTGAGCGGCTGGGCTTTTTACCCGGTGATATTGCGCAGAAAATTGATCCCTACCTGCGTCCGCTTTACGATGCCCTGTATGAAATGATGGGGTTTGAACCGGTGGCCAAACTGATCGAACGCAATGTGATCGAAGTGGCGCCGCTGGCTTATATGCGCGGCCGCACGCTGAATGAATCGTTTATTATTCTCGACGAAGCGCAGAATACCAGTGTCGAACAGATGAAAATGTTCCTCACACGTATCGGTTTCGGTTCGACCGTAGTGGTTACCGGTGACGTGACCCAGGTGGACCTGCCGCGCGGTCAGCAGTCAGGCCTGCGTCACGTAGTGGATGTGCTGGCTGATGTAGAGGGCATTAGTTTCAGTTTCTTCAAGCCTCAGGATGTTGTGCGTCACCGGATCGTCCAGCGCATCGTCAAGGCGTATGATAAAAGTGAAGAACGGGAAAAACAGGAAAAACAGGACGGCGTGTGAACGCGCATGTCGAAGTGCAGCGTGCACTGGATGCCGGGCCGGCCGAGGCGGATATTCAGCACTGGGTCGAAGCCGCGTTACAACATGAACAGCGGGACAATACGGAACTGACCGTGCGCATCGTTGATGAAGCCGAAAGCGCAGCGCTCAACAGTCAGTACCGGGGTAAGGACTATCCGACCAATGTGCTTTCCTTTACCTATGATATTCCCGCCGAGGTTGAAATGAATCTGCTGGGCGATCTGGTGATCTGCGCGCCCGTGGTCCAGCGTGAAGCGGGGCAGCAGGGCAAGGCGGAGCAGGCACACTGGGCGCATATGGTTATCCATGGCGTATTGCACCTGCTTGGTTTCGATCATCTCAACGATACCGATACGCAGAACATGGAACAGCATGAGATCGCGATTCTGGCGGAACTGGGATTTCCCAATCCGTATTTATTATGACAAGTGGGAGGATAAAAACGAAACAACAATGAGTGAAGACGACAGTAGTCACAGAAAACAGGGATTCTTTCAGCGATGGTTGCAACAGCTGGGCAAGTGGTTGCAGGGCGAACTGGAGACACGCGAGCAGTTGCTGGACGTGTTGCGTGAAGCGCAAAAAAATAACCTGATCGATAGCGACGGTCTGGTTATGATCGAAGGCGTGATGCAGGTGTCGGAAATGCCAGTGCGTGAAGTTATGGTGCCGCGGTCACAGATGAAAGTGATCGAACGGGATGCAGATGCGCGTGAGTTGCTGGAAACGGTTATCGATTCCGCCCACTCCCGTTTCCCGGTGGTCGGCGAGAGCAAGGATGAAGTTATCGGTATTCTGCTGGCCAAGGATCTTTTGCCACAACTGGCCAAATGTAATGATGAACTGCATTTTAATATTCGTGATTTGCTGCGTCCTGCCGTGATCATTCCGGAAAGCAAACGCCTGAATGTCCTGCTCAAGGAATTTCGCGCCAGCCGCAACCACATGGCTATCGTGGTGGATGAATATGGCGGGGTCGCCGGACTGGTGACGATTGAAGATGTGCTGGAACAGATCGTCGGTGAAATTGAGGATGAACATGATGTCGAGGAAGACAGTTATATTTATGAACATCCAAACATGATCACGGTGAAAGCCATTACGCCGATAGAAACCTTCAACGAGTATTTTCATACGAACTACAGCGATGAAGAATTTGATACCATCGGCGGGCTGGTAACCAGAACCCTGGGACACCTGCCCAAGCGGGGTGAACAGTTGCAGATGGATGGCATCCATTTTCGCGTGCTGGGTGCAAGCAGCCGTCGTGTGCATCTGCTCGAAGTCATCAAGACCGACAATAAAAGCGCCGAGGCGCCGGTCGAAGCGCAGGCCTGATAAAAAGAAGACGTAGTTTTGCAGGGTGGGCGACCGAAGGAAGTGCCTGTGGTGCACGATTTTTGTGCCCACGCGTGCAAACTTTAGTAAGTATTTATAATCTGGACACACTTTTGGAATTTTCACCTGGCAGGCTAAACAAATTCTATCTATTCATCGCCCTGCTGGCCGGGATGGTGTTGCCTTTTGCCTTTGCGCCCTTTTCGATTTTTCCGTTGGCGGTGATTTCACCTGCCATACTTTTCTATTTATATCTAAACCTTTCTACAGGCCGCGCCGCGCTGGCGGGTTTCATCTTCGGCCTGGGTTTTTTCGGCGTCGGTGTGTCATGGGTATATGTCGCCTTTCATGACTTCGGTAATACGCCGGTTTCTGTTTCTGCCCTGATGACCGCGATCTTCGTTTCCGTACTTGCGCTGCTGCCCGCGTTGCAATCTTTTTTCAGCGTTTATCTTTTGCAAAAAATCCGTGCATTTATTCCTCTCCAGGCTGCGGTGGAAAAACGCGCGTTGCTGTTATTGTTTCCGGCGTTATGGGGGCTGTCGGAATGGCTGCGCGGCTGGTTGTTCACTGGCTTTCCCTGGCTTAACCTGGGTTACAGTCAGAGCGACAGTCCACTGGCAGGCTATGCGCCACTGCCTGGTGTTTATGGTCTGTCACTATTACTGGTAATTTGCTCTGGTTTACTGGTGTGGCTGTTGCGCAACCGGCATCAGTGGAAAGCTGTGCTGGTTACGTTACTGTTGATATGGGCCGGCGGTTTTCTGCTGAGCAAGTATCACTGGACACGGGCCTCAGGCGAGCCGATTACAGTCAGTCTGGTGCAGGGTAATCTGCCGCAGATTACCAAGTGGGATCCAGTGATGGTGCAGGCTCGACTGGATACCTATGCACGTCTAACTCGTGAACACTGGGACAGTGATCTAATCGTCTGGCCGGAAAATGCCATGACGACTTTTTATAATGATCTGGTTGAAAATTATTTTACGCCGCTGCAGCAGGAAGCAAGGGCGCATGATACGGATCTGATTATCGGTGCGCCGGTGATGGATGAGGATGGAGTGCGTTATTACAGTAGTATGATCAGTCTGGGTGATGAGACCATCATTTACAACAAGCGCCACCTGGTGCCCTTTGGTGAATTCATTCCCCTGCAGGATTTGCTGCGCGGTGTGATTGGTTTTTTTGACTTGCCCATGTCCAGCTTTAGCCGTGGAGACAGACAGCAGCCCCCCCTGCGCGCAGCCGGACAGTTACTGGCGCCATCGATCTGTTATGAAGATGCCTTCGGGGAAGAACTGATCGACTTTCTACCGCAGGCGACCCTGCTGGTCAACGGCAGCAACAATGCCTGGTATGGCGACTCTTTTGCGCCACACCAGCATTTGCAGATTTCGCGCATGCGTAGTCTGGAAACCGGACGCGATCTGTTACGCGCAACCACAAATGGAATTTCCGCTATCGTTGATGATAAGGGGCGCATCATTAAACGCTCACCACAATTTGAAACCGTTGTCATTACCGCACAGGTGCAACCACGCACCGGCGCCACCCCCTATGTTCGCTTTGGTAATCTACCGGTATTAATTGTACTGGTTATGATGTTGTTTGCAGCAGCTTTTGTAAGAAAACGTTTATAGCGTGGAAAAAATAACTGTTCCAAAAGGGTGTCCAGATATTATAAAGTAGGATGTGCTGAGTGAAACGAAGCGCATCATTTCAGGCTGGACACGCGAACAATGCGCTTCGTTTCACTCAGCACATCCTACGAGAGCTTAAAACCGTGTTGTAAAGTGAACAGGAATTAGGAACTTTTATTTAGAGCGAAGCGAAACCCGGGAACAACGGTTAGAAAAAAAGTTGAACTCGCTCTAAAATACCTGAGAAAAAAGCTATTTCACGTATATCTTTTGTTGTAGTTTTGTTTCTTTGTCTGCCTTTTGTAATCTGCAAACGATAATTCTCTGGTAATCACAGCTGTTGTTTTAGTAGAATAATGCTAACGCTACGGATGGTTGGCAGAATAACAGGGAATGTTATCTTCGTTTGTTCCCCCCTTTATCCTGAATTCTCTGTAGTGTAAATGCAGAAGCTGCTGTGCGCCTGACTGTCAGGTGATGATCTCTGCAAACAATAATTAATAACAATAGATAAAGCGTACACGCTTTCAGGGAGGTTGTTGATGAACAGGAAATTAGGGTTCCTTGGGCAGGTGGGTGTATTCAATCAACAGACAGGAAAACGCCTTGCGGCGCTGTCGCTGTCTGTATTGCTGGTGGCCTGTGGCGGTGGTTCGGAAGGGGATGATGCCGGTCTTACTGCGCGCCTGAATCCGGATGGCTCACCGGCAACATCACCCTCATCAGGCGGGGGTTCAGTATCATCTTCAGGCGGCGGTATAACGACAAATCCTGGTCTTACTATTAATATCAATGCGCCTGCGCAGATGACGTTTGGTTCCCCCATCACCATTAATGCCTCGGTAAGTAACGCCCAGGGCAATGTTTCCTATGCACTGACCGGCGCACCGGCGGGTATGGTGATTGACAGCGCCAGCGGGGTGATAAACTGGACACCGTCCGGTCTTAATTTTGGTAAGGACACAGTATTCAATTATCGTGTCAGCGCAACGGACGATACAGGCACTAATACTGCCACAGCCAGTATCACGTTAACGGACAATAGTCGCCAGCCTCTGGTGCGAAGCAGCGCGCGTGTACCGACAAAACAAAATTCTATACACATCGGTGATTTCAACGGGGATGGCCGCAACGAAGTGCTGGTAACAGATAACGCATCCCTGATTTATACCCTGAAATGGGACCCCAGTCTTAACAACAACCAGGGTGATTTTTATCAGGAATGGGTGTATCCCTATAGTCTGGGCAAGCAGGCCAATATCGATGCCATCGATGCAGCCGACGTCAATGCGGATGGCAGGCTGGACATTATCGTCCTCAACGGCAACACCGTGAGTGTGATCGATGGCGCTTCACGCGCACTGGCTTATTCTTTTGAAATTGCTGATGCAGTGCGCGGCTATGCCATTTTTGCCCGTAACATCGACACGGATGACGCAATTGAAATTGTGACGCTGGTATCCAAAGGAGCGGCCCAGGAGCAACTGGATATTTTTACCCTTCCGTCCGACAGCAGTCGCACGCTGATCAATGACTGGACCAGTGCAGTTGAAAATTATGGCGCCGATATGGTGATTGCGAATGTGGACTTTGCCGATAACCAGCTGGAGATTGTGACCTCGTCGGCTTATGTTTTCGATGGTGTGAGTCTGCAGAATGAATGGACGGCGGCCAGGCCCGCTTATGGCTTTGGTGATCAGAT
Source organism: Gammaproteobacteria bacterium (assembly GCA_030148325.1). Taxonomy (GTDB): domain Bacteria; phylum Pseudomonadota; class Gammaproteobacteria; order UBA6429; family Thiohalophilaceae; genus JAADGZ01. Next base: position 1,793 of record JASBTR010000047.1, on the reverse strand, counting down.
AGTCGCTGCCGATCTGAATGGTGACGGTGTCAGTGAAATCGTCGGCCTTTTTTCTGAATCAGGGATTGGGGAAATAGAAATATTTAGTCCGCATGATCAGTCAGGATTGTTTGGTGATCTTCCCCCGGTTCGTGATTCTGAAACGACACGTTGTGCAATAGCCGCTATAGACTGGAATAGTAACGGCGCCGATGAAATATTTCTGGGTGAATGTATGAATAGCGGCTCTTCAGGGGGTGAAATTCTTGATATCTATACTGCTGTTGAGCGAGCCTCTTTTTCGGGGGCGACGCTATATCGTCGAGTGGGTGGTGCTTTTAATGATGATCGACTGCACGGCGGCTTTGTCAGTTTAACCGTGGGTGATGTTGATTCTGATGGAGATATGGATGTTGTCTGGGCTAACAGTATCAGGGCTAACAAGTATGATTCGATTACTGTAATGGATCTGTCTGCCAGCCTGGATAGATCACAAATGGTGATTAACAGCCAGAATACATCACTGGCATTGTTTGATACAAAATTTACCGCTGCAGTAGATTTTCTTTATGCCCCCGGGATTCGATACGCAACCTTTTTCTCAAATACGGAGTCGGCAGAAAAAGATTCTGATTCTGATGAAAGTTTTTCCAAGACTTCCCGTTTTGCCTTTATCGATTATACTACCGGTCGAGTTGAGATTTCTTCTCGAATTTCGATGACAAATTCAATTACCTCCGGCCAAAAAGTAATGGCGGCTGATATAAGTGGTATCGGTTATGACCAGCTCATATTGAGTAGCGGTTATATAAATGATAGTCGTGAATTTACTTCTTACCGAATAGTTGACTATGCGAGTGATCTGACGCCGGATATTGAACCTGCTCATGCCGGCTGGATTCCCGCCACTAATAAGTATATTGATGGTGTAGAAGGAAATCTGGGGGCGGTTTTTGATCTGGCCAATCTGGATGATGACAATGGTCTTGAGCTTGTAGGGTTTATTAAAAATAATTTATTCTCCTACGACCTGACTACCTTCAGGCAGTACTGGCAAAGTGTTCGTATTGATGGCGAGGGAGTTGATGTTGCCATTGATGATCTGGATGCTGACAATATCAATGAGGTAATCCATTTGACTGATGTTGGCCTGTATATCCGCAAGCGGGATCAACAACATCAGGGCAGTCTTTTTTATGACACGATTTTCCTCTTTAATAATATTTTTCAGGGCACTTCACTGACCGCCATGCAGGTGGTGGATGTCAATGCAGATGGCCAGAAAGAAATTGTAGTCAGTGCGAAGACGGCCACAGGCGGAACCATTTATCTGCTGGATAACCGTGCAAATATCCTGGCTGAGATTAGCCTTGAGGGGGAAGTCACGGATTTCCAGAACGGGCAGAGCAGCAATTCTATTCTGGCAGCGTGGAAGAAGGGCGGTACGGCTGACAGAATTGAAACGGCTTATATCAGTGAATTTTCTATCAGTAGTGACATGCAGACAGTAACGGAAATCATGCGTTCACCGGCGCTGCTGGGTGCAATCAGCCCGCACAGCATGAACTACAGTGCCGATGGTCGTTTGCTGGTCGGCACCCGTTTCGGCATGTATATCACGCGCTGATAAGATAGCGCAGCCTGGGTAGAGCGAAGCGAAACCCGGGAATTCCTTAGGGTCTGTTGATCTTTCATCTATTGTCTGATTTTGGCTAATTTTAGCCCTGCCTGCGTTATTTTTTACTATCAATGGAGTGCATTGATACGTAAAAAATGCCTTGTCAGGACTAAAATTTCCTCAAAATCAGCCTAAC
>JASBTR010000124.1 GCA_030148325.1 Gammaproteobacteria bacterium | reverse complement strand
CATGGTGAGAATCATGTCCCGTTGTTTTATTTACAAGACTATCAATTAAATAAAATTATACTGGATGACGAATAACAGCATTACTATATCACTTGATGCCATGGGGGGTGACTTCGGTTCCGGAGTGACCGTACCGGCGGCTATCAAGGCGCTTAAACAGCATCCTTCCCTTACCCTTATTCTTGTTGGCAATGAAGAAGAACTGGTAAAAGTTCTCAGGCAAAATGGTTGTTCGCCTTCTGAACGCCTGCAAATCCAGCATGCTTCACAGATTGTGCTTTCCGATGAACCGCCTGCACAGGCATTGCGGGGCAAAAAAGATTCCTCCATGCGCGTGGCCATCAACATGGTCAAGGAAGGCCGGGCACAGGCCTGCGTTAGCGCCGGTAACACGGGTGCGCTGATGGCTACCGCCCGCTTTGTTCTGAAAATGCTACCCGGCGTAGATCGTCCCGCTATCTGCACCATGCTGCCGAATATGAAGAATGGCCATGCACATGTGCTGGACCTGGGCGCCAATGTCGATACCAGCGCACAGGGCCTGTTCGAGTTTGCGGTAATGGGCGCGGCGTTGGCGACTGCGGTTGACGGCAATGAACGACCCAGTGTGGGCTTGCTGAATATTGGTGAAGAAGCCATCAAGGGTAATGAACAGGTTAAGCAGGCTGCCGAGCTGCTGGCGAACAGCAGGTTGAATTATATTGGTTATGTAGAAGGTGATGGTATCTACAAGGGCGATGCCGATGTGGTCGTCTGCGACGGTTTTGTTGGCAATGTGATGCTTAAAACAACGGAAGGTGTGGCCAAGATGATCAGCTACTATATGAAGCAGGAATTCAAACGCAACCCGTTGACCATGCTTAGCGGTCTTATCGCTTTACCGGTATTACGGGCCTTACGCAAACGCATTGATCCACGGGAATATAACGGCGCCAGCTTTCTCGGCTTACAGGGGACAGTGATCAAGAGTCACGGCAGTGCTGATGCACATTCGTTTGCAAATGCAATTTCTGAGGCGGTTATCGAAATTAAAAAGAATGTACCCGCACTTATCACTGAGCAACTGGAAAACCAGTTGCTCAAACCAGCCGGGAATGAGGTGACGATTTGATCTATTCACGCATAGCAGGAACCGGTGGTTATTTACCGGAAAAAATACTGACCAATGCCGATCTGGAAAAAATGGTGGATACCACGGATCAATGGATCACAGAACGCACCGGAATCAAAAAACGTCATATCAGTGAAGGCCAGACGACCTGTGACCTTGCCGAGCAGGCCGCAATCAATGCCATTGATGCGGCGGGGATCAATAATGATGATATTGATTTGATCATTATTGCCACGACCACGCCCGATCGTGTTTTTCCCAGCACTGCCTGTTTATTGCAGGAACGACTGGGTATTCATGGTTGTCCGGCCTTCGACGTGCAGGCGGTATGCACCGGCTTTGTTTATGCACTGGGTGTTGCCGATATGTTTATCACCACCGGCAAGGCGAAACATGCACTGGTGGTAGGGGCGGAAACCCTGTCCAATATCGTTGACTGGAGCGATCGCGGTACCTGCATCCTGTTTGGTGATGGCGCGGGCGCGGTTGTGCTTTCTGCGAGTGAGGAAGCCGGTATCTTATCCACACACATGCATGCCGATGGACAGTATAAAGATCTGCTGACCGTGCATGGCGGAATTTCCGAAAACCCGGAAAAATTCAGGGCCGGTGAAGCGTTCGTGGAAATGCGCGGCAACGAAGTCTTCAAGGTGGCCGTGAATACACTTGGACGCATTGTCGATGAAACCCTGGCCGCCAACAACATGGACAAATCCATGATCGACTGGCTGGTGCCGCATCAGGCCAATATTCGTATTATCAACGCCACTGCCAAAAAACTGGGGATGTCGCTGGATAATGTCGTCGTCACCGTCGATGAGCACGGCAACACCTCGGCGGCTTCGGTTCCATTGGCACTGGATATTGCCGTACGCGATGGCCGCATCAAGCGCGGCGACCTGTTGTTGCTGGAAGCCTTCGGCGGCGGCTTTACCTGGGGTTCGGCGTTGTTGAAGTATTAATTATAGCTAAGTGAAATAACGCAGAGAACGCGGAGGCGCAGAGGACGCAAAGTTTTTATTGATTGTAGGTTCGCCTTTAGGCGAACCTGTGCGGCTGAAGCCGCACCTACAATAGTACTTCGAAGCAAGCTGTGCGGGGAATCAAACCCACATAGAATAAATTTTTTATTCTCTGCGTCCTCTGCGCCTCCGCGTCCTCTGCGTTAATAAAACACTATTTGAAAAGAGGTACACAATGTCATTAGCATTTGTTTTTCCCGGTCAGGGTTCTCAGTCTGTAGGTATGCTGAAGGCGCTGGCTGAACAGTATTCAGAAGTAGACGCTACGTTTAAGGAAGCATCTGAGGTGCTGGGTTACGATCTCTGGGATATTGTCCAGAACGGCCCGGCGGAGAAACTGAACCAGACCGATGTGACTCAGCCGGCCATGCTCAGTGCGGGTGTGGCCGTGTGGCGTATCTGGCAGGCGAAGGGCGGGGCGAAGCCCGAACTGATGGCCGGTCACAGTCTGGGTGAATACACTGCGCTGGTTTGCGCCGGGGCACTGGATTTTACCGATGCGGTGAAGCTGGTGGCGGAGCGCGGCCGTCTGATGCAGGAAGCCGTGCCGGCCGGTGAGGGCGCGATGGCCGCAATCCTGGGGCTGGAAGATGATGTCGTGCGACAGGTCTGTGAAGAGGCTGCTGAAGGTGAAGTGCTGTCAGCGGTGAATTTTAATTCACCGGGACAGGTGGTCGTGGCGGGGCAGAAGACCGCGGTCGAACGCGCAGTGATGGTCGCCAAAGACAAGGGCGCTAAACGGGCGCTGGTGCTACCCGTCAGCGTGCCATCGCATTGTGCCCTGATGAAACCGGCGGCGGAGAAGCTGGCTCAGGTTCTGGCGGATGTGGAAATACGTAAACCCACCATCCCGGTGATCAATAATGTGGATGTGCAGGCCGAGAGCAGCGCTGAGGACATTCGGGCGGCGTTGGTCAAGCAACTGCACAGTCCGGTGCGCTGGGTGGAAACGATTCGCAAAATGGCTGCTGATGGGGTTGATCATTTAATCGAATGCGGTCCCGGCAAAGTGCTGGTAGGCCTGAACAAACGCATTGAGCGCGGCATGACGGCACAGGCCGTTTATGATCCTGATACCCTCAACAGTGCGCTGGAAAATTAAGAAGCTATGAAGGGAGAGAAAACCATGACGCTTGAAAACGAAATTGCATTTATTTCCGGTGCCAGCCGGGGAATCGGCAGGGAAATTGCGCTGGAACTGGGCCGTAACGGGGCCGTGGTTCTGGGTACCGCAACTTCAGAAAAAGGTGCAGAAAGCATCTCTAGCTATCTGAAAGAAAACGATATAAAAGGCTGCGGAATTGTCATGAATGTGACGGATCAGGCCAGTATCGATGCCGCACTCAAGCAGGCAACGGATGACTTTGGCGCACCCTCGATCCTGATCAACAATGCCGGCATCACCCGCGACAACCTGCTCATGCGCATGAAAGAAGAAGAATGGCAGGCTATTATGGATACCAATCTGAGCTCTATTTTCCGCCTGAGCAAGTCCGTGCTGCGCGCCATGATGAAGGCGCGCAAGGGCCGGATTATCAGCATCGCTTCAGTGGTCGGTGTGATGGGCAATGCCGGACAATCCAATTACGCTGCGGCCAAGGCGGGGGTGATCGGTTTTTCCAAGTCGCTTGCGCGTGAAGTCGGCTCCCGCGGCATTACCGTCAACGTGGTGGCGCCGGGGTTTATTGATACCGACATGACGCGCAACCTGCCGGAAGCTCAGCGCGACGCACTGAAGGCTCAGATCCCACTGGGCCGCCTCGGCGACCCGGTAGACATTGCCAAAGCCGTGGCATTTCTGGCTTCGCCGGGAGCCGCCTATATCAGCGGTGAGACCATTCATGTGAATGGTGGTATGTACATGGCCTGAGCCTGATCAGGGCAGGGCGGTGGAATTGGCCCTGTATTTGGTTAATAAATAGACGATTTTTTGCAGTTCTACTGCCGATAATCGCTTGCAGATTGTGGAAACTGGAAGAGGTTTTCAATACAATAGGCCACCGCAGAGTTCTGGTGATATGAACTTTTTTAAATAACAGAGGATAAATCGAATGAGCAGTGTTGAAGAACGCGTAGAAAAGATCGTTGTTGAGCAACTGGGCGTAAAGGCCGATGAAGTGACCAAGGAAGCTTCTTTCGTTGACGATCTGGGCGCAGACTCGCTGGATACCGTAGAGCTGGTAATGGCTCTGGAAGAAGAATTTGAAACTGAAATCCCGGATGAGGATGCAGAGAAAATTACCACCGTCCAGGAAGCTATCGACTACATCAATTCGCAT
>JASBTR010000045.1 GCA_030148325.1 Gammaproteobacteria bacterium | reverse complement strand
ACTTCCTTCTGCCACTGAGGGTTGCGGACCATGGCGCGGAATTTCATATATTCCAGATCGTCGGTGCACAGGGTATCGCCATGCATCAGCAGGGTAGGGATGCCGTCCAGGTCGATCTTGCCGGGATCGTCCAGCAGGGTCGCGCCGCAAAGCTGCATCAGCTGCTGGCCCATGAAAAAGTCGCGGTTGCCGTGCATGAGAAAAAGCGGCACGCCGCTGTCAGTAAGGGCTTTCATGGCGGCGATGGCCGGCTGGTAGTCCGGCAGGATCATGTCGTCGCCGAGCCAGACCTCGAACAGGTCGCCGAGGATGTAAACGGCCCTGGCCTGGCGTGCCCGGGTTTCCAGAAAATGGATAAACAGGCGGGTGGTTTCGGGTCGATCGGCGGCAAGGTGCAGATCAGAGACAAACAGGCTGGGCACGGCTTGTTATTCTTCAACCTCGACGCTTTCAATAACCACGTCTTCAGTCGGCACGTCCTGATGATAACCGGCATTACCGGTAGGCACGGCCCTGATTTTTTCCACTACATCCATGCCATCCACAACTTTGCCGAACACACAGTAGCCCCAGCCCTGTGCGTTCGGGGCAGTGTGATCAAGGAAGGCATTGTCGGCGACATTGATAAAGAACTGCGCGGTAGCTGAATGCGGGTCCTGGGTGCGAGCCATGGCGATGCTACCCGTAACGTTGCTTAAGCCGTTGTCGGCTTCGTTTTCGATGGGCGCGCGGGTTTCCTTTTCAACCATACCGGGCTGCATGCCGCCGCCCTGGATCATGAAGTTGCTGATCACACGATGAAAAATGGTGCCATCATAAAAGCCGTCGCGGGCATACTGAAGAAAGTTGGCGGCAGTGTTCGGCGCTTTTTCGCTATCCAGTTCGATAACGATAGTACCCATGCTGGTGTTGAGTTTGATCATGTTGATATCCTGTTATTTTGTCGCGCTGGCGGCCGTGGCAGAAACGGCTTCCGGATTTAGCAGGGTCATGCTCCTGATGATGACAGGCTCCTGCGGGGCGTCAGTGGGGAAAGGCCCACCGGGGCCGGTTGCTGCGTTGCGAATGTGGTTGACCACATCCATGCCCTTGATGACCCTGCCAAACACGGTATAGCCCCAGCCGCGAGGTGATTTGCTGGTAAAGTCGAGAAAGTTATTGTCTTTCACGTTGATAAAAAACTGCGCGGTGGCCGAATGGGGATCCATGGTACGGGCCATGGCAATGGTGCCTTTTTTGTTGCTCAGGCCGTTGTCGGCTTCGTTTTCAATCGGTGCCCGGGTCGGTTTGCGCTGGTAGTCAGTGGTGAAACCGCCGCCCTGGATCATGAAATTGCTGATCACGCGGTGGAAAATAGTGTCGTTGTAAAATCCGTCTTTAATATAGGTAAGAAAATTTTCAACCGTTTTAGGCGCTTTGTCCGGTTCCAGTAGAACGACAATATCGCCCATACTGGTTTCAATTTTCACCTGTGGCGCTTCAGCAGCGGCGTTGTTAATCATTGAACCCAGCAGGCCGAAACCCAGCAGGCAGCCGATGGCAAGTCGTAATAGCATGATTCTTTTCCCGTCAAACTTCAAAGGCCGTCATAATATCGATTTTCCGACACAGGCGGAAGCATCTTTTGAAGCTCTTTTGAGCCCGGGGCCGGATTCCGTTAACCTACGCACATTTACGCGCCGAGCGGAGAAACCGCGCCCGGTTACCTTACATTGACTCCGGCATGGGTTCTCGACACGGGTTCCCGGCATTGATTACGGTATAGCAGGCAACCAGCCTATGTTGACAATTCATAACAACCTGAGCAAACAGAAAGAAGTTTTCAAGCCCATCGATCCGAAAAACGTGCGCATGTATGTTTGTGGCATGACCGTATATGACATGTGCCACATCGGTCATGCCAGGGTACTGGTAGTGTTCGACGTGGTTTACCGTTATCTGTGCGAAATTTACGGCAGGGAGCATGTTACCTACATTCGCAACATCACCGATATCGATGACAAGATCATTGCCCGCGCGAAGGAAAACAGTGAGGATTTCAATGACCTGACTGGGCGTTTTATTGATGAAATGCACAGGGATACGGCTGCGCTGAATGTTTTGCCGCCAAACGAGGAACCACGTGCGACCCTGCATATGCAGGAAATCATCGACATGATCCAGACCCTGGTGGAAAAGGGCTATGCCTATGCGGCGGACAATGGTGACGTTTACTATGATGTCAGCAAGTTTGAGCATTACGGCCAGCTCTCGGGCAAGCATATCGAGGACCTGCGTTCAGGTGAGCGGGTGGCGGTGGACGAGGCCAAGGATGATCCGCTGGACTTCGTGCTCTGGAAAGCCGCCAAACCGGAGGAACCGAGCTGGGATTCGCCTTGGGGCCGTGGTCGGCCGGGCTGGCATATCGAATGCTCAGCCATGTCCACCTGCTGCCTGGGTAATCATTTCGATATTCACGGCGGCGGCATGGATCTGCAGTTTCCGCATCACGAAAACGAAATCGCCCAGTCTGAGGCGGCTACCGGCGAGAAGTTCGCCAATGTCTGGATGCACAATGGTTTTGTGCGCGTGGACGAGGAAAAAATGTCCAAGTCGCTGGGCAATTTTTTTACCATTCGTGAAGTGCTGGAAAAATATGCGCCGGAAGTGCTACGTTATTTCATTCTCACCAGCCATTATCGCAGCCCGCTGAATTATTCCGATCAGCATCTGGACAATGCCAAAGCGGCGCTGACGACGCTTTACACCGCCCTGCGCGGGATGAACCTGTCTGCTGAGGAGAGTCTGGATGAGGCTTATGAAGGCCGTTTCCGGCAGGCCATGGATGATGATTTTAATACTCCCGAAGCGCTGGCGGTGCTGTTTGAGCTGGCAAAGGAAGTGAATAAACTACGGCAGACGGATGAGGCGGCAGCGACCGTCATGGCCGTGACCCTGCACCGGCTGGCCGGACTGCTGGGCCTGTTGCAAAATGATGCCGAAGTCTGGCTGCAGGGTGGCAACGCCGGGGATGATGCCGGTAATGGGCTTGCTGCATCTCAAATCGAAAAACTTGTTCAGCAGCGTACTGCGGCCCGCGCTGGCAAGGACTGGGCGGAAAGCGATCGTATTCGTGATCTGTTGCTTGAGCAGGGGATTGTTCTGGAAGACGGTGCCGAGGGTACTCGCTGGCGGCGAAAATAAAATTATTTGCCGGTTATCGTCGCCACCACGTAGGCCGGGGAATGCATTACGCTCTCGCCCAGCGTGGCGCGAATGATCCCGGTTGTTGATTTATAGTTGAGCCTTGTCCCGTCACGATAGTATTTCTGGGGCAGCAGGATGCGGCGCGCGAGCTTGAGCACGGCAATCGGCGGGAAAACGAGACCACCGATCGCCTGCTCGGATGCCTCGGTCTGTATTGCGGTGGCTGCGGGCTGCCCGGGAATGATTTCGATGCCAAAATGAAACTGGCCATGTTGATCCTCTTTTTTCCAGCGCACCAGTCCGGCCATGATGGTGATGCCGTTGCGGCTAGCATCAAGCAGGGCGACCACATTACCAATCATCATATCTTCGGCAACAGCAGCGGGCAGGTTGGAAATGCGTCGCCCCGAATTGCTTTCATTGAGCACACGACAGGAATGGGTTGAGGATTCCAGCTGCTCATCTTCAATATCATGCACTTCGATGCCTGCGTGCGTTTCCCGCGCGATAATTTTTTTCAGTAACTCTGTTTTCTCGCAGGCATAGAGAATATTTTGTATGCCTGCGATGAGGTGAATGTCCTGGTGCGCATTGTGACGGGGTTCCCTGCGGCGCAGGTTGTTGCTCAGGTGCATGACCAGGGAGGTGGTCAGGCGTTTTTTCTGCTCTTTTGCCAGCGAGGTATCATGCTTGCTCTGGCCGTCTGACCACAGCTTCATTTCTTCTACGGCCGATGAAATATTGATTTGGCGCAGGAAAGGCGTGTGTTTGACTGCGGCCGGGTTTTTGCTAAAAACCGGTGGTTTGTCACTCGCAAGATCAATAAGCTGTACCGGTGAATTTAGCGTTTTCCCCTCCAGCGGCAGGATCTCACAGGTAGTGGCGAAACGCTCTGCCAGTACATAGTATTCATATAATTCGATCGGATTGATATGGTAGGGATCGGTCAGCACCAGCAGCATGATCTGTTTGAACAGATTGCCAATCTGTGGTGCCGACTGATAACCGGGCAGGTTTTTGACCGGTGATTCCAGTACGCCGTTTTCTTCGGCATAGCTGTAGAGCTGATAAAGTTCCAGATAACAGAGTGGCGGGACATCCCTGTGCGCGCGAAAGGCGTAGAGCATGGTCAGGCTGATGAGCTCGATTGCCCGGTAAATGCAGGCCAGCAGCAACGGGTTTCGGCGCAGGCGCTGGCGGCGTTCAAACTGATCCTTGATGATAATTTTATAACCCGCGGCAAGATCGAGATACAGCTGCATGATGGCCTGCGCTATTGCGCGACGTTTTTCAGCTGCGACCGGCAGCATGTTGAGGCGGACTTCATCATAGCCGGCCAGAATGTCCTCATAGGCGGCAAAATAGATTTCCAGCAGGCGCAGGCGTTCGGCGTCACTCAGCGGAGTGCTGTTGAAGGCGACCAGCGCCTGTTCGAGCTGGGAGACGGTTTCCTGCACATCCATGGTGGGTAGCGAGGCAATCCAGTGCTGTAGTCGTTTCGGACTCAGTTCCACAGGGGAACCTGCATTGGTATGTTGGGTGGGGGTTGTCAGTAATAAGGTATCCACAGTACAGCTTCGGCTTTCTGATTCATGCAGGCAGGTGGTTGCCTGTATTCGTATCGGCGCCTGCCAGGTATGACTTAAGTCTAAATATCCTTAGGGTCTGTTGATCTTTCATCTATTGTCTGATTTTGGGTAATTTTAGCCCTGCCTGCGTTATTTTTTACTATCAATGGAGTGCATTGATACGTAAAAAATGCCTTGTCAGGACTAAAATTTCCTCAAAATCAGCCTAACATCTGAAAGATCAACAGACCCTGGCAAAATAAGCTGTTTTGTAGGGGACAGCCTTTAGCAATAGTGTTTGGCGGCTTCGAGGGTGTTCTGGAGCAGGGTAGCGACGGTCATGGGGCCTACGCCGCCGGGAACCGGAGTGATCCAGCCCGCCCGTTCACAGGCGGTATCGAACTCGATATCCCCGATCAGCTTGCCATCCTCGGTGCGGTTGATGCCAACGTCGATAACGGTGGCGCCCGGCTTGATCCATTCGCCTTTGACAATGCCCGGTTTGCCCACAGCAACAATGAGGATTTCAGCCTGACGCACCTTGGCGGCCAGATCGCGGGTGAAACGGTGGCAGGTAGTGACCGTACAGCCGGCCAGCAGCAGTTCCAGGCCCATCGGACGACCGACGATGTTAGAGGCGCCGACAATGACCGCATCCCGGCCGCGTAACGGTTCGCCGGTGCTTTCCAGCAGAGTGATGACCCCGCGTGGCGTGCAGGGGCGCAGCACCGGCATGCGCAGGGCCAGACGGCCAATATTATAGGGATGGAAGCCATCGACATCCTTGTCCGGGTGGATGCGCTCGATGACGGTTTCGGCATTGATGTGTTCCGGCAGGGGCAACTGCACCAGAATGCCATCGACGCCGGTGTCGGCATTGAGCGCGTCAATCAGCTCAAGCAGTGCGTCCTGCGTGGTGTTGGCAGGCAGATCGTGAGCCACAGAGGTAATGCCTGTTTCCTCGCAGGCCCTGCGCTTGTTGCGTACATAGACCTCGGAGGCGGGATCCTGTCCGACCAGAATGACGGCCAGCCCCGGTGCGCGCTGCCCCTCTTGCAGGCGGGTCGCCACCTGTTGTCTGATGGTGTTGCGAAGTTCAGCGGCAATGGCCTTGCCATCGATAATGTTGGCAGTCATAATTTTATGTAATAATCCCGAAAAGCCAATAAGGTTACAGCCTGAGCCGGTTTGATCCAAGTCTCTATTTTGCCACATTGACGACGGGAGTACTTGGGCGTAGAATCGCCGCCTTCCTGCCGTGGGCAGGTCGGGCGCAAGCCTGAATCGGGGTATAGCGCAGTCTGGTAGCGCGCCTGCTTTGGGAGCAGGATGTCGGGAGTTCGAATCTCTCTACCCCGACCAAACATAGTTTCTGGTTGCGAGTGGCTGGGGACGAGGACAATTTGGCACGCGGGCTGATTTTGCGCCTGTAGCTCATCTGGATAGAGCATCGGCCTTCTAAGCCGAGGGTAGCAGGTTCGAGTCCTGCCAGGCGCGCCAGTTTTGAAGAGTGAAGGTTTGCTGTGCAAACCGATCGCAGGAACAGTACGAGGACCCGCTTTTCCTCGCCACTCGTCCCTCGCCACTCGATACTGTTTTTATGGTGATTGTAGCTCAGTTGGTAGAGCCCTGGATTGTGATTCCAGTCGTCGTGGGTTCGAGTCCCATCAGTCACCCCATTTTATATAGTGCTGACATATTCAAAAGCACAGAAAAATATGGGCCTTTAGCTCAGTTGGTAGAGCAGGAGACTCTTAATCTCTTGGTCGTGAGTTCGAGTCTCACAGGGCCCACCATATTATCAATAACTTACGATTGTTTCTTGCTTTCGTAAGCCTCAAAAGGTACATTTTCGGTACACTCACAAGTTTTGAGGTACCGGATGTACCCATGGCGACCATAGTCAAAACCCCCTCAAATACCTGGAAGGCGGTTATCCGTCGCAAGGGCTGGCCTACGACAGCCAGGACTTTTCGTATCAAGCGCGATGCGGAAGACTGGGCGCGCAATGTCGAGGATGAAATGCGCAGGGGTATCTTTGTTGCACGGGCATCTACCGGGCATTTCACCGTCAAGTCTGCCCTGGAACGCTATCTCAGGGAAGTCACGCCTACCAAGAAGCCTTCCACACAGATTACCGAACGCAAGAAAGCGAAAATCCTTGTGCAGCGTCTGGGACAATATGGGCTGGCAGTGCTAACCCCCGATCTGGTTGCCAACTACCGGGACGAACGGCTTGCAGAAGGTAAGAGCCCCAACACGGTACGGCTTGATATGGCGTTGCTAGGGCATCTCTACACCACAGCTATCCGTGAGTGGGGGCTTGGACTCGTTTACAACCCCGTTGCCAATGTCAGGCGTCCCAGCCCCGGACAGGGCCGTAACCGGCGTCTGAGCTGGAGTGAGATGCGCAGGTTGCTCAGGGAATGCGATGCACATTCTAACCCCATGCTGGGCTGGAGCGTCCGTATCGCACTCTATACTGCCATGCGGCAGGGAGAAATTCTTTCTCTGACACGCGATCAGGTGAACCTACAGCGCCGGATCGTTTATCTCACTGATACCAAGAACAACAGTGCACGGACAGTTCCGCTTTCGAATCGTGCCGCGAATGTTTTCCGCCAGGTAATGGCCAACCCTGTTCGTCCCCCTGATACAGATCTGCTCTTTTTTGGTGAACCTGGCCGTGATGATATTCGTCGCCCCTACTGCATCAACAAAGTCTGGTCGGATGCAGTGAAACGCGCGGGTATTTCCAATCTTAGATTCCACGACCTGCGGCACGAGTCTGTTTCCCGTCTTGTCGAACTCGGCCTGACGGATCAGGAAGTGGCTGCCATCAGCGGCCACAAGTCTATGCAAATGCTCAAACGCTACACACATCTGCGTGCAGAAGATCTTGTGGATCGGCTGGATACAGCAAAGCGCCGTTAATTTTGTAATCTGTTTCGTTTAGTTTCGCTAAAGTTCTCAATCTTCATATTGCATCAAATCGTTCGTCTGGTTAGCATATCTACTGCCTGCATTTCGGTTGTTTCCGCTTAACGTGGGGACGGAAACACCGCAGGCCGCTTTGTTAATAAAGCGAGGCCATCGGCCATAACCCAAGGGGTCACCCGCGATCTTCAGTAATGAAGAGGTGACCCTATGGATACAGTTATGGTGACAAGATGAATCAAGATCAGCAACTCACTACAGCAAGCAAAAATACCGAACGTTTGCTATTTGAAATTTACGGCCCGTTATTAACCCTTCGTCAAACGGCCGACCTTCTCCATCGAACCCCGGATGGACTGCGTGTTTCCCTCGGTCGTGATACCGAATTTTCAAAATTGCTCAATCCTGCCAGGCGGAAAATCGGTCGTCGAGTTTATTTCCGAACCTCGGCCTTAGCACGCCTGATCGAAGAAGATGTGTTATGACTATCTTTCGGGTAGCAAAGACAGAAAACTTCACTGTCCTGCTTAACGACACGCTACGAGATAGCCGTTTGAGTCTTGAGGCCATCGGTCTACTGGTGCGTCTTCTATCTCGTCCACAGGACTGGCAGGTGCATTTTGAGGCGCTACGGCGAGAAAGTCAGATAGGCCGGGACAAACTCCGGCGAATATTGCGAGAACTGGGAAAAGCGGGTTACCTGATACGAAAGCGGATTCATCGCGATGATGGCAGGTTTGTCTGGATCACAGAGGTTCATGAAATTCCCAACCCCATAGACGCAAAAACCGTCGATGGAAAAACCATCGGTGGTAAAACCGCCGACGGTAAATCCGTCGATATAAAAAGAACAGACTTAAAAAAAATAAAATTACAAAATAAACAAACGACGACTACAAAAATACCCGGCAATCAAATACCCGATTTGATTATGCCCACAGATATGACAACCACAGAAATTGAACGGGCATATCGGATTCTGGAACCTGTGAAAGAAGATGCCCAGATGCTGCTCGACGTCCTGCATGCCGCTATCTGTGCAGGGGATATTCGCAAATCACGGCTGGCTTACCTGCGCGCCCTGGTTATACGTCATAGGAAGAATAATTTTGATCCAACGCCGGGTCTGCACGTCGCGGATACACGTAAACGAAATCAGCAGTTCCAGCACACCATGCAGGATCTTTCTACAGATAAAATACTGCGAGAACATGCCCGGATAATGGGCAGGAACGAAGATGAATATCTTAGTGAATGTATGGGCGCTAAAACTCAATCTGGCCATAATTCTCTGTCTACCCGTCAAGGAGACCACCCATGATTCAGGTATGTGTCCGGGTGCCAGAGGATATGGCGAAAGAAGTGCGTCGGATGGCCATTAAGCTTGGTGTCCGTGAGGCGGAAATATGGCGTCGTCTCCTGCACCGGGGCATGGATGCTGAGGATAAAATCCTCAAAAGCATGCAAGTGGAAACTCTTTGCATCGCTCGCCGCATGGCAGCCCACATGGATATAGATGTCCTCTACAAAGCCAAGGCAGACGCCCGTAATATTTTGCGTGGAATGGGTGTTATCGACTAGGCGAAAGCTCAAACGGAAAGTTTACTTTCGGTACACTTTACCAATGCGCGTTCAGCAAACACTTGATGAGCTATCTGTACTGCGCGACCCCATACGCTACGCGCATGGGACCCCACCATTACTGTACACACCCGACGCAACCCCCGTTGCAAGCGTAACCCGCTGATTTTATATGTATTTTCCACATTCACACTCTTGGGCCACATACATAACATATGTCATGCGCCTTTAAACAATTGAAATATAATGCTTTATTTTATGGTGAAGGTGGTCATAGAGTGCTAATTCCATTTTTGTCTTTGGATATTATAAATACGTTTTCTATACAGATAATGCTCGATATATATAGCAAATTGCTATTTTCTTGATATGATTAAGTCTACATGTATAGAAATAAGCTATTTCTTATACAAATAAACCCGCATAAGGAAGCAGGATGTTTCAGCCTACTATTCAGTTTTTGCCACCGGAAACCGAACTGGAACCCCGTGCGGTACTGAAAAAACTCGCTCTCGCACATCGCTATCTGGCTGAACTCAAGGGCATGGCGGCGACCATCCCCAATGAGCATATTCTGATCAATACACTGGCTCTGCAGGAAGCCAAGGATAGTTCGGAAATCGAGAATGTCATTACCACTCAGGATGAGCTCTACAAGGCCAACCTGTTCGCTGACTACATCAAAAATCCTGCGGCGAAAGAGGTCAATCGCTACGCTTCGGCCCTGAAATCGGCCTTTGAGTTGGTCAGGAATGACCGCCTGATTACCGTCAACCGCATCGTTGATATTCATCGAGTTCTGGAGCAAAACGACGCGGGAATCCGCACCCAGGGTGGCACGGTGCTCAAGAATGAGAGCACTGGCGAAACTGTGTATACCCCGCCACAGACACATGAGGAAATCCAGCGTCTGATGGGAAATCTGGAGCGATACATCAATGATGATGGCCTCAGCGATGTTGATCCGCTGGTAAAAATGGCGGTGATTCACCACCAGTTCGAGAGCATCCATCCTTTCTATGATGGCAATGGCCGCACCGGTCGCATTATCAATATTCTATATCTTGTGGCCAGGGGACTGCTCGATATTCCGGTGCTCTATCTAAGCCGTTACATCATTCGCACCAAGATGGATTATTACCGTCTGTTGCAACAAACCCGCGATACGGGGGACTGGGAACCCTGGCTTCTCTACATGCTGGAAGGCGTAGAGCATACCTCGCGCCAGACTATCTGGATCATCCAGCGTATCAAGGAGATCATGCTGGATTACAAGCACCGTATTCGCAATGAGTTACCAAAAATATATAGTCAGGATCTACTGAATAACCTGTTCCGCCACCCCTACACCAAGATAGAGTCGCTACAACACGACCTTGGCGTTTCCCGTCTCACCGCAACGAAATATCTGGAACGCCTGACGGAAAAGGGTTTCATCGAAAAGCACAAGATCGGACGTTATAACTACTATGTTAATCGCCCATTGATGAATGTTTTTATGGATATTCCGGAGATGTAACCACAGAATCATATTTCCTAAATTCTTCCACAATATGAGCTAGAAGCTCATGCTCTGATTGATCAAATGCGCTAAAATCTGAGGGGGCAACCACGGGAACGCCAGTGGTGGCGTGGAATAACGATTGAGGATTTACCCCAGCAATCGATGCCAATACAGTGATGGAATCTCAATGAATAATACAAATATCGCTGAAGTTTGATAATATATTATTTTGGAGGCGCCGATGACCAAACAAAGAAAATCCAGTTCGACTGATCGTAGGGAAATGCCTGCGTATACCGTGCCTGAGGCAGCACATTATCTGGGTTTGCCTGTGTCAACCGTTCGCTACTGGTCAGCAGGCCGGGATAGCTATAAGGCGCTTATCACTGCCGCACAAAAGCAGCCGATTATTCTATCTTTCCTGAATCTGGTGGAACTGCACTTACTGGCTGCAATTCGTCGCAAACACGCAGTATCAATGCCAAGCGTCCGTCGCGCCATCGAATATCTGCAAAAGCGTTACGATACTAATCACCCTCTACTCGACAAGGAACTGGAGACAGATGGTCTTGATATTTTTATTCGCAGTTACGGCCAACTGATCAATATCTCTCAGGATGGTCAAACGGCCATGCGTCACGTCATGGAGGCCGCGCTAAAGCGAATCGAGCGTGACAATAACAATATACCTATCAAACTGTATCCGTTTACTCGCGCACAGATTGAAGATGCGCCTTCGGTGATTATGATCGACCCCAACATTTCTGGTGGTCGTCCAGTTATCACGGGAACTGGCCTGGCAACCGAGATCATCGCCGAACGCTACAAGGCTGGTGAATCCATACACGATCTGGCATATGACTATGGCCGCAAGGAAGCAGAAATCGAAGAAGCCATCCGGTGTGAACTCCAGGCTGCCTGAAGACAGGCCTGTCCTCTTCATCGACAGAAATCTTGGACGGCACATTTTAGCTGAGCAATTGCGTGCAGCGGCCATTCCCTGTGAAGTACATGATGATCACCTGCCACAGGACACTACCGATGAAGACTGGTTACAGCTTGTCGGTAAGAAAGGCTGGATTGCTATCGGCCGCGACAAGAATATCCGCTATCGTGGACCCGAGAAGGCCGCGCTCATACAGGCAAACGCCAGACTCATTGTTGTCCGCGCGAAAAATACAACAGGCCAGGATATCGCCGATATATTGATCAAACACATCAACCGGATATATCGATTCGTTAACAAGCATGATGCGCCGTTTATCGCTGGTATCACGCGTGACGGGAAAATCACGAAATACCCGCTATAAAGCCGTAGGTTACTTTCTCGTATTTCCTGCTTCGATGTCTATTATGCATCAGGAAATAATTGATTCACCAGTTCTGATACCACCTCAAAACTGCGCAATACCTGGTTATGTAACATATCAGATCCATGCGCATAGTCATTTCGGGTGTTCGGGATATACTTTAGGAGAACATTCAGGTAGTTATAATCTTCTCGATCCTCATCTGTCACAACAACCTCTGAATAGTCGAGTTCAATGGAATCAAGCCCCTTTTCCTCCATCTCTCGTAACTTTTCCATTTCATAGCGTTGTCGCGATCTAATGATTCCCCTGTCACGCCATGTACGGAAATTTTCGTTTTGGATATAGCCCATATCAATCACGTAACGGAGCATAGGTTTTAATGACATAGGTTGCCCCTGCTTCTTTTTGGGCCAATACGATTCCGGCAAGGGTGTTTCATCTTTTAAACGTTCCCGCAACGCCATTTCCAGGCAGGCAAATACTTGCTGTTCAGCCACATTGTAAAAGCGATATACAATCCAGGCATAGAGATACAGATTTCGAGCTGTATTGAACAAGATACGTACATTTTCTGGTGCTGCCTGCGATAATGTATACGCTGCAACGGCCTCATGTTGGTCGAATTGTGACAATGGCCGGTTATATCCAGTCTCTGGATCGCTAATGACAAACATCTGTGTACGCGGATCTGGGGTACAGAGATATTTGGGCGGTCTTAGGCCATCATGCTCATACGGTGTATTTTTTAAATCGTTACTCATAATAATCAAGGTAAATGTTTGATAGTCTAACTATCCTGATAGATTTTTATGCAATAATTATCAGGCTGTATGTTCCGCCTTCTCTAGTACTCGCTTTAGCAATTCCTCCGAAGTGTCTTGCCCATAGCGCTCATTTCTTTCCTCCAATCGTTCCAGGAGCTGGGCTCTTCGTAATTCGATTGCATGCTCTGCCTGTTGCCACTGATCTTGGATTAATGGTTCTGGCTTGGTATTGAGCATCTTATCGATGTCATTGATAAGTGCGTCATTGTCTCGCGCTACAGTTAATATTCTCAAGCACCAGAGATGGGCAAATAAATCCCCCACCGCATAGTTATTTAAAGGTTGTGCAATTTGGCAGTAAGATTTAATAATTGCACCTATATGCGAAACATTTGTTCTCAGAACATCAGGATGCCCGTGCTCGAAGAACATAATTCCTACGTAGGCAAGTACATCACACGCCTCATCTGCACGCCGATGATCCACTGTTTTTTTCTTGTCGAAGGCAACCCAGAAAAATGACATAATCCACTGCAATTTGCCGATCAGTTCTTGTTCATCACCGTGCTCCGGCCTGACAGGATTCAATATCAATTGCCCGATCACAGTAGCCACATGCTTAATCAAATGCGTCAATTCCCACAAGAAAAAGCTGTCTCCGAACTCAACTTTTTCTCCCAAGTTACGGAAGTGTCGGTAATATAAATCTGCTATTTCGATCAGATCATGGTAAGGGTTGACCCATTCTCGCTCAGTATCGACTTTGACCATACTCGTCGCTTTTGAGAAAAGATATCCGAGGGATTGGTGATTTGTCAGGCCATATGCTTTGCCTAATGGATGGGTAATACTCAATGGCCCCGCCAATTTTTCATTGATAACCGCTAGTGGAGCTAGAACTTCAAGCTTCTCAAATACATGACGTAACAGTTCATGATAATGATATTCTTTGCAGTCCAGCATATGATTCAGCACAGCCATTATATGGCCGACAACATGTTCTGCTAAAGCTGCATTTTGTTTTACGTATAGATGCATAGCAATATCTGATATCCCATCGATAACCGGAATATGTACATCTGTAAGTGAAATATCCTTTGGTGCAGCTAAAGATATTCTGGCAAGAATTTCCGCACTCTGGAACGGAACTTCATTAAGTCCCTTTTCCTGTGCATACTTGACAGAAGATAATAGGTAAGCAATGGGTGTCGCCGTTAGCGGTGCAGTTTGAGGTCGGAAGCTACGTGCCTTAAGATTCTCTGTATGCGTGGCTATATTTTTAAATGCCTCGGATACCTTGAGCGCAACTGATTCATCACTATTGACAACGGCGGTATGACTTATCTCCTGGAGTACTTCATAGGCCTGATCCACGACGATCTTGACGTCAGACTCCATGGCAAGGAACAATGCCTCTGGTGCCGGAAACAATGCAAGATTATTTTTACGTACAGACAAAAAATGATTGGTAATCTCCTGAATTGCGTTAATTGCAGTGCTCGCAAGATACTTTTCACCGCGTGCTGCTGCTTTACCCGCAATTTCAGCAACATCATGAATCCAGAAATTGACCGAATCTGGATATCCATGCAAGTGCGGATAAATAGCTGTCTCAAGATCTTCTACAATTATTTCACCTTTCTTTTCTGTAGGGATATTTCGGTACTGGAGCTTTGCTAATTTATTTGCGGTTCGTTGAATTTGATCAATAGTTTGATGTGCATACTTGGTTACCACCCCTATAGCATGAGCAGGATCAAGAAGCTTACAAATATGTCTGTGATACCAACGTAGCAAATCGAGGCTCAAGCCTAAAGCAACAATTGCAGTAGCCATGACGATGCTCACAGAGACGCCAGACACTCCATTTACAGCCAACATAAAACTGACAGCGCAAAGGATACCCAGAACAATAAATGTAATATGAGTAAGCCGGTCTCTTCGGTATAGGCGCATAATTGATGGTGACCATACCTCGCCTGCTCGCTGGATCGGGATTATCGATAGTGTAAGAACCAGAGCAAGAATTGTCCCAAAGGTTGCACCAAGAGATGTGAATACGGCTTCGGTTGCCTTAAAATCAGCAAGTGCCTTTTGCGAGGTTGGAAAATAAAGGGCTGCCGCTCCTGAAATAGCTGCAAGCAGCGTAATAAGCATGCAGTTCAGTCCATCTACAGTCTTATTCCTTAGCAGGATAGTATGGATGCGTAACTGTATTATTTTGCTTGTGCAGCTATTGTAGAGCTTGGTTGTCCAACGTTTTACCCGAATCGTTATATTTTTTGGTGACCAAGTATTACTCATAGGAAACTAACCGTTGAAGGCTCTCTGTAAAAGAGATTGGAAACTTGATTCTGCAATATTTGTTGCTGTCTCTTGTTGACTCAGGATCGAGTGAAGACTGTTTAATTGGTTATCAAATTCTTTCTGCATACTCAGTGGTGGCAGTGGAATACTCAATGCAAGTAGGCGGTTTGTATCTAGCTTTCGAGTTCCATGGGCAGATGTTGATATCTGTGACAGCACATGTGAGTGCATAGATTGAAGAGTCCATCTAAGGTAATTTGCTGTTAGTTCTTCAGTTGGCATGAGAGCTTTCATATCCTGATTGATTGTAACCCTGGATAAATTTACTCGAATTGGGACTGTATGTATGAGGATCATTCCTCGCACCACAATAAGCACACTATTCTGAGGAACCCACTTCAATGTGGTTTCATCTAGTGCCTTTGACGTAATGTGGTCAATAGAATCTGAGATGAAATCTTTTTTCATATCTTTTGGAGATACCCACGGGATAGTGCCGCCCCAGTACTCAGGTTTCTTTTTCGAGGGTGTTCCCCCGCTAAGTATCGAAACCAAACTGCCCAATGGTTTTATTTGCCATTCACGGGGGTTTGTTACGGGATCGCCGAACATGTCAATGAACAGCGCGGGGATAAGTTGGCGGGCGGTATCGATGGCCTGTTTGCGCAGGCGGCGGATGCTGTCGGCGCGTTTGAGGATGTCAACGATGCGGTGTTGTTCATCCATTGATGGAACTGGAACCTGCGCCTCTTTTATCATGGAAAGAGGGAGCGATGGAAGACTTGTAACCTGCGCTTGATTTCTTGGATCATACTGCAATGACCAATAATAAAGATACAAGGGATTTATGAACGATTGATCAGGAGTAACAACTGCGAGGTGTGAGACAACATATGAGTCTCTTCCCAAAAGTGCTCTATGGTTTAGATTTACTGATGCCCCACTTTTTGGAATCAAGAGGCTTCCCTTTGGAAATAGTTTCAAGTTATAGGAAGCTGCTACATCACTTTTAATCTTGTCAGATGAGTCTAACAGACTCTCACAATGATGGTGCTTTCCAACATCCTGCATCCTGATGAAAGGAATACCATCATCAGAAAATGTCGACGGTTCTTGAGGCGCCGGATTACCCGCTGTTACCATAGCGATCTCAGAGAGCGGCAGCCGCTTTAACCGCATTAGTCAGTACCTGCACAATTCAATGATATTTTTAGTTCTTCTATTTCTTCTAAGATTTCCGTTTCAATCGCCGCTAACTCATCCAGCAATTCCCTGGGATCACGATGTTCCACTTGCGCCTGCGCAAGTGGGCGGTAACGGCTGGCTGAAAGGTTGTAATCGTTAGATTTGATTTCATCGATTTTGGCGAACCACCATTTTTCTGTCCATACTTGATCTTCTTCGCGCTTCTGCCATCTCTTTGAGTTGGTTTCCTTGTCCTTGTATGCCGCAACCAGATCGGGAAGATCGTCTTCCTCAATAGGCGTGTTGTGTTTGGCATCAAGTTTGTAGCCGTCATTATCTGCATGGAGGAATATGACCTGTTTGGTGTTACCACCTTTTTGGAACAGGAGCACCGAGGTTTTTACGCCTGAGTAGGGTTGGAATATACCGCCGGGTAGTGATAGCACAGCCTCGACCGTGTTGTTCTCCAGAAGCTGGCGGCGCAGTTCCTTGTGCGCACCGGTAGAGCCGAAGAGTACGCCTTCGGGGACGATGACGCCGCAGCGGCCGCCTTCCTTGAGGCTGTCCATCATGTATTTGAGAAACAGGATTTCGGTAGAGGTGGTGGTGCCGACCTTTACATCGTCTACGACGCGATCCTTGTCAATGCGGCCGGAAAAGGGCGGATTGGCGAGGATGGTATTGTAACCATCCTGCGGCAGACCCAGATCAGCTTGCTGCTGTACATCCAGAGTGGTGGTGAGCACATTGCGGCGGCGGATGTGGACATTGGGCAGGCCGCGCAGGGTGAGGTTCATGGTGGCCAGATGCACCATCTTGGGATCTACATCGTTGCCGTAGAAAGTGCGGTTGGCCAGGATTTTCCATTTGGCGGCGGAGAGTTTATCGCCGTGACCGCGTTTGATTGTTTTGCTGTCCAGTTCTACCTCTTCGATGGTAGCGGGGGAGGAGTTGGCCAGCCGGATGTGGTCGTAAGCGGCGACCAGAAAGCCAGCGGTGCCAGCGGCAGGGTCGTAGACGGTCTCGCCGATCTGCGGGTCGATGATTTCGACGATGGCGCGAATGATGTGACGCGGGGTGCGGAACTGACCCAGCTCACCGGCCTGACTGATCTGCTTGAGCACATGCTCGAACATGTCGCCCTTGGTGTCGGCGTCAGCCTGATCCAGATGCAGCTCGTTGATGAGATTGACTATCTGGGTAAGGACAGTGGGGTCGTCGATACCGAGTCGAGCGCCATCCATGAAGTTGACCGCACCCCGGTCGGCTTCCTCCCGGTAAAAGGGGAACACCTCGTCACGCACGAAGCGCACCAGATTCTCACCGCTCAATGCATTGGCCCACACCGACCAGCGCAGTTGTTCTTTCGGGATAGTCTTCGTGCCTTCCTTTGGCGCATTAAGGGGGTTTTTCAGTTCCCAGTCCCCATCGAAAATACTGATATATTCCTGCTTTGTAATACGGGCGCGTGCCGCTGCCTCGCGGTCCTGACCTTCACTGAGATAGAAATAGAACAGGAACGCCAATTGCTCGGCGTTGTTCATGGGGTCGGGGTAACCGCCGCCGTAGAGGTAGTCGCGGATTTGATCGATCTTCTGTCGGATTTCAGGGGTTAAGGGCATCTTCTGATTGTTTTCCTGTTACGGTTTTGGATGTGCTTCGGCGAGGATGGTATCTGCTTCATCGGAGAAAATAGCCCGGTTAAGACTGTCCAGTATTTTGGCAAGTCGATCCTCTGAGCCGAAGACCTGAATGGCGCGTTGCAGGCCACCGATGTTGGAGAATGGTGGCACAACAAAATGATCGATGGTGAAAGCTTCAAGCTGGCCAGCGTTGGCCTTGATGTATTCACCCACGGTGAGCAATAACCGCTTCTGATCTGAATGCAGGCTCTCCTGCTGGGTGTTGAACCAGGCCTCGAAGCGGGCGGCTACCAGGGCGGCCTGCTGTTCATCTGGATCGAGGAAGACGAAATTGCCGTTGTCGTCGATGGTCACCCATTCGCGGGTGGTGGGGTCGATGTGGTCATCGATGTCCAGAGTCAGGAGAGTGCGGGGCTCGTGGCGGGTTCGCGGTTTCTTTTCCTTGATGAAACCGCCTTCCGGCATGGTTTCATCGTCGTCGTGGTAGTCGGTGACACCTACAAAATCGAACAGGGTGAACAATGATTTGCCCGGCGCTTTACGGGTGCCACGGCCACGCATCTGTCGGTAGAGGATCACCGAGCGGGTGAATCGGGCCATGACCAGGTTCACTACTTCCGGGGCGTCGAAACCTGTGTCCAGCATGTTCACGGAGACCAGAATCTGCGGAAATTTCTCTTTTTTGAATCGTTTGATCTTCGTGGTAGCGTCAAGTGTGTCGTCCTGTCCAAAACCGGATACTACGAAATCGGCATAGCGTACATCCGGCGATGGCTTTTCATGGGCAAAGGCCTCATCGAACATCTGTGCCAGTGTTTCGGCATGGCGTTTGGTGACGGCAAAGACAATGGTCTTGCCGATGAGGGGCTTGCGCAGGACGCCCTGGGCATCAGTGTAGCCCTTCTCCATCACCTGTTTGAATTCACGCACGATGGCCCGGTTGCGTTCGGGGATAGTGAACTTGCGCTCCAGTGCATTGGGATCGACCTTAATGGTATCGTTACCGTCGAAGAGCTGTTTGAATTCCTCCCTGACCCTGGGTTTCATGGCAGACCAGTCCAGCTCATCTTTTTTAACCTCGAAGCCTCCCTCAGCGGCAGTTTTCACCGTCCTGGCTTTGTAAATCTGGTAGGGGACGAGATAACCCTCATTGACTGCCTGACGCAGGTCGTAGCGGAACGTGGGTTTATCTACCTCGAAGAAACGCAGGGTGTCACGGACGAATTCGTGATCCTCCTCGTCGCCAGTTTCGACCTCGTTGGTAAAAGGAGTGGCGGTAAGGCCGATCTGGATGCCATCGAAGTATTTGAGGATGCCGCTCCATTTACCGTAGATGCTGCGGTGGCATTCATCGGTGATCACCAAATCGAAATACCCTGATGAGTAGTCCCTGTAGGTGTTGATCATACTCTGCAAGGTGGTGATGGTGACGCGTTTCTCATCCTGGAAGCGGCGGCCTGCCCGCAGCATGTAACACGGGTAATCGGGCAGGTGTTCGTTGAAGGCATCTTCTGTCTGTTTGGCCAGGGTGATGCGGTCCACCAGAAACAGGACGCGAGTGACAGCATTGGCCTCAAACAGGCGCTTAATAAGCGCGGCGGCGGTGCGGGTCTTGCCAGTACCGGTGGCCATCTCTACCAGCATTTTGCGCCGGTTGGTGTTCATCTCCTGACAGAGGGTGTCGATGCATTCCTTCTGGTATCCTCGACCTGCAATTCTATTGTCGACAGGCCTGGTCAGAGGATCGACTCGCACCTTGCGGCTGGCGATGCGGCGTTCGAGATCAGGCTGGCTGAAGAAGGTGCTGATAGTGTGTGGATAGGCTTCGTTGTGATAGTCCCAGAACAGGATTTCCTCGCCGTTGGCGAGAAAAACGTAGGGCACATCGTCCAGTTGTTCGGCATAGGCCTTACCCTGCTCCGCGGCTTCCTGGAGATTGACAGCAGCTCGCTTGGCTTCTACCACAGCCATAGCGCGACCGTGGCGATCACTCAGTACGTAATCGGCGAAAGTGCCATCCGGTAACTGGTACTCATAGCGAACACTGGTGCCATCGGTGAGATCCCAACCGACATCTTTGAGTTGTGCATCAATCAGAACGCGGGAGAAGGCTTCTTTCTGGCCGGATGGTGGCGTCATTGGCAATATTCCATTACAGCAGCGGACTCGATTTGTTCATCCGAAATGCGACCTGTGGTTTGGGGTCGCAGGTTGGCGGCAGACACAAGTTTTTCAGGGACCCTGGCGTGCTTCATGCGTTTAAGCTGCCAGTTCCCGCAGTACCTCGGGACGGGTTTCGGCGATCTTTAGTAAGGTGCGGGCAGCGCCGCTAGGCTCGCGCCGACCCTGTTCCCAGTCTTGCAGAGTGCGCATGCTCACCCCCAGCAGGGCAGCAAATTGTGACTGGGATAGCCCCACCCTGTAGCGAGCCTGCGCCACAGGGGAAAGAGCCTTGCCTTTGCGGCCTTTTTTCATTTGCCTGACAGGTTGGAGCAACTCATTCTTGATGTTTTGTTCGGCAATATGCTTATCAGATTTTTTCATGATTAGATCCATTTACCAATCGCCTATAAAACAAGATTTGTATATGAACGAGATATACGGCAATGCCGTATTTATGTCAAGACAGGCATCTGATGGTGATGCAAGTTATTAGCAGGATACTATGGCCAATATTCAGTAATGATGTTCAGTTGTGCTCTGAGGGTTTATAGTCATTCCATAATTTATGAGAAAAAATCGGGTCAGGGAGTAGTATCCTCAGTAAGCGATTTTGACGAACTAAAATAGCTGTTCCAAATACCAGATCACTTGTGAATTTCTACGTTCGTGGTGAGCTTGTCGAACCATGAACGTGGAAATACTGTGAATAGAGTACCTAATCTGCTTGTCCTTCGACAGGCTCAGGACGAACGGTAATACCTAAAGTGTACTGGTATTTGGAACAGCTGTTTAGATTTATCGATTCCATTTTTCTCTCGCTTCAATCGTTGCTCTGCAGTCCGGTAATAGAAAACATAACCATGACTTATTCCATCATTGAACTTGCAACTGACGTTCCTACTCAGCTCGAACAACTGGGTACCAAAACAAAGTTCTGGTACCGCGACCAGAACGGGCAAAGTATGTTGTTCAAAGAAGGGAGACCCGGCACAGGTGAAAATTGGGCAGAGAAGGTATGCTGTGAAATTTGTCATCTGTTGAACTTGCCACATGCAGAATATGATTTGGCGGTATGGAAGGCTCGAAAGGGGGTGGTAACGCCTAATTTTGTACCTGAAGGCGCTCGGCTGATATTGGGAAATGAGTTGCTTGCTAAAATTATTAGTGACTATGATGAAGCCGCACGCTTCCAGGTGCGGCAACATACGGTTCGGGTCGTAATGAAGGTTCTATCCAGCCCTGGTCTTGCTGTTCCGTTGGGCTGGCCAGCTCCTACTGTAATTAAAGATGCCGCAGGTGTTTTTGTGGGTTACCTGTTGCTCGATGCATTGGTTAGCAATCAGGACCGTCACCATGAAAACTGGGCTGTAATTTTAATACCAGATAAGGGGGTATTTTTTACCCCAACGTTTGATCATGCTTCGAGCCTGGGGCGAAATGAATCTGATCAGACTCGTATGGAGCGGTTGTCAACTAGAGACAAAGGTCGAAGCGTGGAGGCGTATGTCTTGCGCGCAAACTCCGCTTTTTTCTCTACGAAAGCAAGTTCTAAGCCGCTACGAACCCTGGAAGCATTCCTTGAAGCGGCTAAAATTCGTCCTGAAGCGGCCGATTATTGGCTAAAGAAATTGGCTGAAATAGACTATGAAAAATATATGGCTATTTTGGCAAGGATTCCTGATGTGGAAATTTCAGCACCCGCCCGCGATTTTGCGCGCAGGATGCTGGAAATCAATGCTGAAAGGATTCTTCAATCATGGTCTAATATAAATATATGAAAGCACTATTTATTGCGTGGCAGAATACAAAAACCCGTCGTTGGGCACCAGTGGGTCGGCTTACGCGTGAAGAAGGCCTCTATCGGTTCGTTTACACACGTGGCGCGGAGAAGATGCAGGACTTCCGCCCATTTGGACGCATGGATGACCTACATAAGGCCTATAAATCCGAAGAACTCTTTCCCATTTTCAAGAACCGTATTCTGGCGAAGAACCGGCCTGAATATCAGGATTATCTGAAATGGCTAGGCTTGTCCGAGACCCAACATGATGCATTGGAAGAACTTGCTCGGACGGGTGGTTTGCGCGCAACAGATTCGTTAGAACTTTTTCCCTGCCCTGAACCAACCGAAGGAAAAAATTACGAGGTCTATTTCTTTTGTCGAGGGTTGCGGCACCTACATATGGAAAATCAGGAGCGTGCGTGCCAATTGAAACCTGGGGAACGCTTGTATCTGACGCAAGATTTACAGAATCCTTATGACTGTATGGCTTTGCTTATGCGCACAGGTGACCCGATTACGCTTGTTGGCTATGCGCCACGCTATTATTCTGCTGAATTTACACAATTAATCAAAGTTTCGGACATCGATCAGGTAAAAGTTACTGTTGAATTGGTTAACCGCGATGCGCCTGACCAATACCGTATCCTTTGTAAAATGGTGAGTCCATGGCCGGCAAACTTTCATCCGTGCACTAAAGAGGAGTTTAAGGCACTGGCCTAAACTGAATCCTTATAGACTTTCTCGGTACACCAGCGGTACAATCTTCCGTTTTCGGGGTGTTCGGAAAAGTTCGCCAAGTTACTGATGCTACAGTTATTTTTGTTTCGGTTAGTTTCGTTAACTATCCTTTGATATTCAATAACTTGTTGTTTTATAAGCGAACTCTTAATCTCTTGGTCGTGAGTTCGAGTCTCACAGGGCCCACCATATGAAATAAAGGGTTAGTAGTTGGTGACTACTAACCCTTTTCTTTTGGGACACTCCCGGGCAATATCCGGGGGTTTTTCTATCCTCGATTATTTCTTTAAGAATAAATAGTTAAAAATCTATTAATGTGCGTTAACGCCTGAAGCGATTGCGTGCGGAAAAGATTGCCCCTCAGTTTGCAGTAAAAACAGCCGCTGTTATTCTGGTTTAAGGAATGACATACGGGCTTGTCAGCGGAAAGAACTGATAATAATCATTAAGATATTTGTGACGGCCTGGTTGCACTAATCAGAATCACGTCTAAAAGGTATCTATATGAATGACGATCTTACATGGCATTTCGATGTTGCGGTCATCGAATGGTTGATCGTTCTTGCTATGCTGATCATTCTGGCTGTTGTGGGTGCTATGGTTACACGTCGGTCACTTAAAGTATTTCGACAGTTGAATGGTCAGTCAGGTGAGCTGATTTCGGGATCAGAAAGCTGGCACAGCAAAAGTGCAAAAACAGTCTTCGAGTTGCTCGAAACGAGGCCAAACGGACTATCAAAAAAAGAGGCGGATAACAGGCTTGCTAAACATGGACTGAATCGGCTTGCCGAGCCGAAGACGCGTGCGCCACTGATACGATTTTTCTATCAATTCCATAATGTGCTGATCTATGTGTTGATTGCTGCCAGCGCCGTCACCGCAATGCTGGGACACTGGGTGGATGCCAGCGTGATTTTAGGTGTGGTTCTTATCAATGCCGTGATCGGCTTCGTGCAGGAAGGCAAGGCTGAAAATGCCTTGAAAGCAATACGCCAAATGCTTTCTCCAAACGCAATGGTGATGCGTGATGGCCGACAAATTAGCATTCGAGCCAAAGAACTGGCGCCCGGTGATATCGTCCTGTTGCAATCCGGCGACAAAGTACCGGCAGACTTACGCCTGTTCCGGATCAAGGGACTGCAAATCCAGGAGTCGGTACTGACAGGTGAGTCGATGGCGGTAGAAAAGATCACTGATCCTGTTGCCCAGGAGGCCGTAATCGGCGATCGCCGCTGCATGGCTTATTCAGGCACCCTTGTCACCCATGGTCAGGCCAGCGGTATCGTGGTTGCAACCGGTGTACAAACCGAGATTGGTCGCATCAGTACACTGGTATCGGAAGTAGAGCCGGTGACTACCCCGCTGTTACGCCAGATGGCCCAGTTTGGTCGTTGGCTTACGCTGGCCATTTTGGGTATTGCCATTATTACCTTCGTTTTTGGTTCGCTGGTTCGAGATTATGCGGCCGCTGAAATGTTTCTTGCTGCTGTCAGCCTGGCTGTGGCCGCGATTCCCGAAGGCTTACCCGCCATTATGACTATCACGCTGGCTATTGGTGTACAGCGTATGGCCCGGCGTAATGCCATTATTCGCAGACTACCGGCGGTCGAGACCCTGGGGGCTGTAACAGTCATCTGCTCGGACAAAACCGGCACCCTGACACGCAACGAAATGACCGTGCGCACGATTGCTACCGCTGCCAATCTGTTTAGGCTGGATGGCACGGGCTACGATCCCCATGGTGCAATATCGTCGGCGAACAGGGATGTAGCGCCGCAGGAGCAGCCCTTTCTGCAACAGGTGGTGCGGGCGGCGGTGCTTTGTAATGATGCCTCACTGGAACAAAATAACAGTGAATGGCTTGTCCATGGTGACCCGATGGAAGGGGCGTTGTTAGTATCAGGTTTAAAGGCCGGACTGGATATTGAGGCTGAGGCTAAACAATACCCGCGCACCGACCTCATCCCTTTTGAATCGGAGCATCGTTTTATGGCGACGCTTCATCACAGCCACACCTGTGATGCCTTTATCTTTCTCAAAGGTGCGCCTGAACGTGTGCTGGAAATGTGCGCCCATCAGAGAACGGTTGATGGCGATCAGCCGCTGGATAGAAATTACTGGTTGAGCCGTATCGACGAAATGGCACAGCAAGGTCAGCGAGTATTGGCGATTGCGGTTAAGCCAGTGAGTGATGAGCAGAGGGAGCTAAGATTCAGTGATGTAGAAAATAACCTGACTATGCTGGGACTGTTTGGCTTGCTCGATCCACCTCGCGAGGAAGCGATTGAGGCGGTACAGGCCTGTGACAGGGCAGGTATTCGGGTGAAAATGATCACCGGCGATCACGGCGCCACCGCACGCGCTATCGCTCAGCAACTGCAGCTTGTTAATGCCGATGATGTATTTACCGGGCAGGACCTTGATGCAATGAGTGAGGATGAGTTGCGTCAACGCGTGCAAGACGTTGATGTGTATGCGCGGGTTAACCCTGAACACAAGCTGCTTTTGGTCAGGTTGATGCAGGAACAGGGTTTGATCGTGGCCATGACGGGAGACGGCGTAAACGATGCTCCGGCCTTGAAACGCGCCGATGTAGGCACCGCCATGGGTCGCAACGGCACAGAAGCGGCCAAGGAGGCCGCCGAAATGGTACTGGCCGATGATAATTTTGCCTCTATTGCACACGCCGTGGAAGAAGGACGCACGGTTTACGACAACCTCAAGAAGGCTATCCTCTTTATTTTACCGACCAATGGTGGTGAGGCGCTGATTATTCTTGCCGCTATCTTGCTTGGTTTTCATCAGATGCCATTAACGCCCGTGCAAATTCTCTGGGTGAATATGGTGACGGCGGTTACCCTGGCGCTGTCGCTGGCATTTGAACCGCCGGAGCAGAATGTTATGCGGCGTTCACCACGTGATAGCCATGAGCCGATACTTTCAGCCCACCTTATTTGGCGTGTTAGCTTTGTCTCCGTTATTCTTATGAGCGGAACCTTTGGCCTTTTTATCTGGGATATGGCGCGCGATGCGAGTATTGAACATGCGCGCACCGTCGCGGTGAATGCACTGGTGATGTTCGAGATATTTTATTTATTCAATTCTCGCTATATCACAGACTCGATATTTAAGCGGGCAGGATTTACAGGCAACCGCTATGTACTCATTGCTATTGCGGTACTCATCATCTTCCAGCTTGGTTTTACCTACCTTGCGCCAATGCAGTCCTTGTTTGGCACCGCGGCAATCGATTTCAATATATGGTTGCGTATTCTGTTCGTTTCTTCTTCGGTGTTGTTTCTGGTTGAGTTGGAAAAGTTTTTTGTGCGGCGGTTGAATCGTAATCGTATGGAACGAGATAGATAGCGGCGAACAAGGATTTGCAATAAAGACAGGGGGGCAAGTATGAAACCCAGAATCAGTATGATTACTTTAGGGGTTAAAGATTTGGAGCAATCTGTAAAATTTTATAAAGAAGGATTGGGATTCCCGAAAATGGAATCGCCGCCTGAGGTCGCATTCTTTGCTCTCAATGGCAGCTGGTTAGGTTTGTACGGTCGTGAATCTCTTGCAGAGGATGCATCAGTTTCATCGGAGGGTAACGGATTTAATGGGTTTGCTCTTGCACATAACGTATCGTCAGAAATCGAAGTAGATCAAATAATTGAGCAAGCTCTGTCTGCCGGCGCAAGACTTTCTAAAGCGGCCCGGAAAACTTCCTGGGGCGGATACTCGGGCTACTTTAAAGACCCGGATGGCTACCTCTGGGAAATAGCCTGCAATCCTTTTTTCTGGGTTGGTCCCAAAGATGAAGATGCTTAGGATTATGCGTACAGTTGATCGAAAGCAGCGTTTAAAATTTGCTTCCCGCGAGTCGCTGATGATCCATTTGCAAAGCGGGGGGCTGCGTGCTGTTCTGTTTGCCCTGCTATGGTGGATACTCACTGATGGTGCTGTGGGTTCATGGCTGGTTGGCGCGCCGGTGGTACTGTGTGCGGCGCTGGTCAGTGCGCTGTTGCTGCCGGCCTTTTCCTGTTCCTTAACGGGAATCATACGCTTTGTCCCGTTTTTTCTCTGGCGTTCCCTGCATGGCGGAGTGGATGTGGCCAAACGAGCACTGCATCCCCGGTTACCGATCTCACCGGCTTTGTTTGACTACCGGTGGCGGTTGCCGCCGGGCCTGCCGCGAGTGTTCATGGCGAATACGGTTAGCCTGTTGCCGGGTACATTGAGCGCCGCGCTGAATGAGAAATATCTGCGCGTCCATGTGCTCGATGAGACCACGGCTTTCGCCGAGGCATTGGAAGTGCTGGAGCAGAAGGTGGCCGGAGTGTTTGGACTTGAGCTGCTGACAAGAGACAACACAGAGAAGTGATATGAATCATCTGGGCTATTGAGGAGTGAATGATCATGCAGGCCTTGTATCTGGGGATGGCGCTGTTCCTCCTGTTGACTCTGATAGCAGGGTTGTGGCGAGTCCTGTGCGGCCCGACACCGGCGGACCGCATGCTCGCCGCACAGTTGTTCGGTACTACTGCCGTTGCCTGTGTGCTGCTGCTGGCGCAGGCGTTTGATTACCCCTCGCTGCGTGATGTGGCGCTGGTATTTGCACTGCTGGCGGCGGTAACCGCCGTCGCCTTCGTACGCCGCGCCTGGGTGGGGGGATAGAACCATGTCGGTAACTGACATTCTCACCGCTCTGTTATTGACCGCTGGGGCGGTATTCTTTCTGGCGGGGACCGTCGGTCTGTTGCGTTTTCCCGATGTCTATACCCGTTTGCACGCGCTGACCAAGGCTGACAATGTCGGTCTGGGACTGATGGTGGCCGGACTCGCTCTGCAGGCGGAGTCCTGGGCTGTGGTGGGCAAGCTATTGCTGATCTGGCTGTTGGTGCTGCTTGCGGGCGCCAGTGTCGCCCATCTGGTGGCTGCAGCAGCGCGGCAAAGAGGCATCAAGCTGTGGAAACGGTGACAGTGTTGCAATGGGCGTTTGATGCCCTGCTGGGAGCCGCTTTATTGGGGCTGGCCTGGCAGCTGCTGGCCAGCGCGGAATTGTTCAGGGCCATTGTGCTGTTTATTGCCTTTGGGTTGTTGATGGCGCTGGCCTGGGTGCGGCTCGATGCCCCGGATGTCGCCCTGGCCGAGGCGGCTATCGGCGCAGGGCTGACTGGCGCCCTGTTGCTGGCCGCACTGGCAAGGCTTGAATCAAAGAACGAAACAAAGACAAACCACAAGGATCACAGGGGAACCGAAGTTCATGACGGACAACGGTAAACAACAGACGCCATTTCGGTTATTGCTTGCGGTGCTGCTGTCAGCGCTGGCAGTGGGACTCGGCTACGCGGTGTTGAGCCTTCCATCGTTGGCCCCCGGTTTGAGCGAACAGGTGGCGCTAAAACTCGAAACCAGCGGGGTGAGCAATCCAGTCACCGCGGTGCTGCTTAACTTCCGCGCTTACGATACCTTGCTAGAGTTGGGGGTGCTGTTGCTGGCGCTGCTTGGGGTCTGGTCACTTGGGGGTATCCCGGGACGCTGCGAGCCATCCCCGGGGCCGGTGCTGGATACACTGTCGCGCCTGCTGGTTCCTTTATTGATCCTGGTGGCAGGTTACCTGTTGTGGGTCGGCGCTCATGCGCCGGGCGGTGCCTTTCAGGCCGGTTCGGTGCTGGGGGCGGCCGGAGTGTTGCTGTTGCTGGCTGGCTGGCGTCCCGGCGCAAGGTTTGCGGGGCTGCCATTGCGCATCACCCTGGTGGCGGGGCTGGGGGTGTTTGTGGGGGTGGGTGTTGTGTTGATGCTGGTGGGCGGGCGTTTTCTGGAATATCCCCCGCCCTTCGCCGCAGCGCTGATACTGCTGATCGAAGCGGCGGCAACCCTGTCCATTGGTCTTACCCTGGCCGCCCTGTTCCTGGGCGATCGGCCAGAGACGGGGGCGCGTAGATGAACACTGTTTTCCTCTATGCGCTGGTTGGAATCGGGCTGTTCTCTCTGGGACTGTACGCCCTGATCGTTTACCGGCATTTGCTGCGCAAGATCCTCGCCATTAACGTGATGGGCAGTGGTGTGTTCATGGTGTTGGTGGCACTGGCGGCACGCACCCAGGGGGCAATGCCGGATCCGGTGCCACATGCCATGGTGCTTACCGGCATTGTGATTGCCGTATC
The DNA here is from genome assembly GCA_030148325.1 of Gammaproteobacteria bacterium. GTDB lineage: Bacteria > Pseudomonadota > Gammaproteobacteria > UBA6429 > Thiohalophilaceae > JAADGZ01. The sequence continues at coordinate 4,975 of JASBTR010000045.1, read as the reverse complement.
GGCCACAGCCCTGGCATTGGCGCTAATGCTGCGTGTGCGGGCCGAAACAGGTCGGGCCGAGCTTCCCGAAGAGCGACTGGAATAACGCCCGGTGTCGATAGAGGATATTCCCTGGGCAGTGATGGTTATTTTGTTGCCACTGGCCGGCGCCGTGGCCTGTTTTTTATCGCCGCAGCGGGCCAGTTCGCTGGGCCTGATTGTCGCACTGGGCATAGCCGTGGGTGTGGCTGGTTTAGGCTGGCAGGTGATGGAACAGGGTGCACAACGCTATGCGATCGGCGGCTGGGGTGCGCCGCTGGGAATCGATCTTTACGCAGACGGTCTGAGTTTGTCGATGCTGGTGATGACGGTGCTGGTGGGGCTGGGCATCAGTGTCTATGCCAGCGGTTATTTTAAGCGTGATAAAGCCATACATTTTTGGCCATTGTGGATGTTCCTGTGGAGCGCGCTGAATGCCCTGTTTCTGTCCGCAGATATCTTCAACCTCTATGTCACGCTGGAATTGCTGGGCCTGGCTGCGGTGGCGCTGGTGACGCTGGCTGGTGGTTCAGATGCCCTGACCTCGGCCATGCGTTACCTGCTAGTCAGCCTGCTGGGTTCCCTGGCCTGTCTGCTGGGTGTTGCGCTGCTCTATCACGGTTTTGGCAGCGTCGATATCGCGATACTGGCAGAGCGGGTGGAACCGTCCCCCATAGTGTGGGCAGCGATGGGCTTGATGAGTGCGGGTTTGCTGCTCAAGACTGCGCTGTTTCCGTTGCACTTCTGGCTGCCGCCGGCCCATGCCAGCGCCCCGGCGCCGGTGAGCGCGCTGTTGTCAGCACTGGTGGTGAAAGCGTCGTTTTATATTCTGTTGCGTCTGTGGCTGGAAGTCTTTCCGCTTGCCAATGCTGCCCTGGCTCAACTGCTGGGTCTGCTCGGTGCGGTTGCCGTGCTCTGGGGCGGACTTCAGGCGCTGCGCCAGACGCGACTTAAAATGTTGATCGCCTATTCAACCGTGGCGCAAACAGGTTATCTATTTCTGGCTTTTCCACTGGCGAGCATTATCGGTTGGACGGGGGCGCTTTATATGCTGTTATCCCACGCCGCGGCCAAGACGGCTATGTTCATGGCAGCCGGCAATATCCTGTATTTCGGTGGACATGACCGTATTGCAGATCTTGATCGTGTCGTGCAGCGCCTGCCCCTGACCATTACCGCCTTTGCCCTGGCGGGTGTCAGCATCATGGGTCTGCCACCCAGTGGCGGATTTATCTCCAAATGGCTGCTGCTGGAGGCCGCAATCCGTTCCGGTCAGTGGTGGTGGGGGAGCATCCTGATCCTCGGTGGACTGCTGTCCGCTGCCTGGATCTTTAAAGTGATTGGCTATGCCTTTACCCAGACCGAGGCGCCCCACGAATCCAGAGCGGTGCCCGTCACTATGGAGTGGGCCGCGCTGGCCATGGCCATGGTCGCCACTCTGCTGGGCCTGTTTGCCCCCTGGCCGCTGGCTTTGATGGAAATCGGTTTGCCCTTTGGCGGGGAGGGCACCGGATGACGTGCATGGATGCACTCGCCGCTCTTTGGCATCCATGCCATTGCGGCATTAGTACGTCCCTGTACGTCAATTCGCGGGCGCAGGGAGCGCAGGAGCGATGAACTGGGATGCCGGGTTGCCGTTACTGGTTCTCGCCAGCTCCCTGTTACCGGGGTTGGTGATATTCTTTCTGCCCGAGCAGCGCGTTGCAACCCGTACCACCCTGAACCTGGCGGGTGCGGTGCTCAAATTGATGCTGGTTGGGATGATGGTATGGGGTGTTTTTCATGGACACCATTATGCGATTCGCTTGCCCATGTTGCCCGGACTGGAACTGGTATTGCGTGCTGATCCCCTGTCGATGCTGTTTGTAGTGCTTTCCAGTGTTCTATGGCTGGTGACAACCGTCTATGCTATCGGCTATCTGGAGGGCTCGCCTAATCGCAGCCGCTTTTTCGGGTTTTTCAGCCTCTGTGTGACGGCAACCGTTGGGGTGGCGTTGGCTGGCAACCTGATTACCTTTTTGTTGTTTTACGAACTTTTGACCCTGGTCACCTATCCGCTGATCGTGCACCGTGGCACCGAAGTGGCGCGGCGCGCAGGGCGCACCTATCTGATTTACACCATTGCGGGCGGCGCCCTGTTGCTGACTGGCACGGTATGGCTGTATACCCTCACAGGTACGCTGGATTTCACGGCGCGTGGCTTTTTGTCCGCTCTGGACGAATCACACCACCCAGCCCTGATCGTCATATTCGTACTTTTGATCGCGGGTCTGGGTGTGAAGGCCGCACTGATTCCCCTGCATGGCTGGCTGCCACAGGCCATGGTGGCGCCCGCACCCGTGAGCGCATTGTTGCATGCGGTGGCGGTGGTGAAAGCGGGCGCCTTCGGCATTGTGCGCGTGGTCTACGATGTCTATGGCATCCAGTTTGCCGCCACTCTGGGAGTGGCGTTGCCACTGGCAATAATAGCGGCGGTGACCATTATTTATGGTTCGATGCGGGCACTGTTTCAGGATGATCTGAAACGCCGACTGGCTTTTTCCACGGTGAGTCAGATCTCCTATATTGTACTCGGCATTGCAGTCGTCGGCCCGATCGCGACGGTTGGCGGCCTGGTCCATCTGGTGCACCAGGGGCTGATGAAGATCACCCTGTTTTTCTGTGCCGGCAACCTGGCCGAGACTCTGGGAATTCATAAAGTCAGCGAAATGAACGGGGTCGGACGGCGCATGCCCTGGACCATGGTCGCATTCACCATCGGCGCCTTCGGTATGATCGGCGCGCCGCCGTTGGCCGGTTTTATCAGTAAATGGTATCTGGGACTGGGGGCGCTGGATGCCGGGCAGGGCTGGGTGATTTTTATCCTGGCTGGCAGTAGTTTGCTTAACGCGGGTTATTTCCTGCCGATTCTGTACGTCGCCTGGTTCAGGGCGCCTCCTGATAGCTGGCCCGCTGAGCGTTTCTTCGGACGGCGTGAGAGAGCCTGGGCGCTACTGGCGCCCCCGGTGGCGACCGCCTTGCTGACCGTGGCCACCGGATTGCTGGCATCGGCGCCGTTTAGTCCGTTGCAATGGGCGCGTTTTATCACGACGTTGGAATACGTACCATGAATACCACACTGAGTGCTATCCTTCTGCTGTCAGTCCCTGGATGGCCGCTGTTGCTCGCATTTCCAGCACTTCGCTCACGCCTTCCCTGTCCCTGGTCTTGCTATATTGCCCTTTTGCCCGCGCTCATCCTGCTGGCTGTGCCGACGGTTTTTTCGGTTGACCTGCCCTGGCTGCTGCTCGGTACCGGACTGGGTATTGGCGGGGCGTCTCGATGGTTGTTAGCGATGTCAGTGGCAGTTTGGGCCGGCGCCGCGACCCTTTTACATGCACCCACCGGCCAACCTGAGGACAATCGTTTCACTACTTTTTTTATGCTGAGCCTGGCGGGTAATCTGGGCGCGATTTTGGCGACTGATCTGGTCGGATTTTTCGCCTTTTCGACCCTGATGGGGTATAGCTTTTATGGCCTGCTGGTTAATGCTGGGAACAGGGCTGCGCGGCGGGCCGGGCGCGTCTATCTTGGTCTTCTTATCCTGGCGGATCTGGCTCTGTTCGAGGCCCTCTTGATCGCGGCTGCAACGGCCGAGGATCTGAGCTTTGAGGCCGCGCGTCAGGCAATGGCTCAGTCAGCTGCCCCAGGCTTGTATCTGTCGATGGTTCTCATCGGCTTTGCGCTCAAGGCAGGCACCTGGCCGTTACACTTCTGGCTACCGCCAGCCTTTCGTTCGGCCCGGTTGGCGGTGGCCCTGTTGCTGGGGGGTGTTCCCGTGGCTATCGGACTGCTTGGGGCCGTGCGCTGGTTGCCCCTTGGCGAAATCGCCTTGCCTGATCTGGGATTGATCATCCAGGGACTGGGAGTCGTCGCCATGCTTTACGCCATTATGGTCGGGCTGATACGGGCGAAGCTGAAAACGCTACCCGCCTATGCCGCCATCCTTGCCACCGGATTGTTCGTTACCGCTCTGGGGGCGGGACTGGCCGATCCTGCTGTATGGAACCGGTACGAAAATCGGGCGCATTTCTTTATAGTTTTTCTGGGGCTTGGCCTGGCGGTGCTGACCGTCGGCACAGGGTGGTGGAAGGAGAGGAACCCTTATTCTGATGCGCCAGCAAAGCAGGATGACGATTCGAACCCGTGGTTTGAGCGCTGGCCTGGCGCAGTAGTGCGTTGGTGTGGGCAGATGGGATTCGACACGTTGCCCCGCCTGCGTGCTGCATGGCTGGCTGAAGTGGGCCATCTCCGGCCGATCCGTGCATGGCAAAGAAGCCTGGATCGTAGTGAACGTTTCTTGCAACGCTGGAGCCTGGCGATCACCCTGTTTCTGTTGTTCGGAATGGTCATGGCGTTTGTCGGCGCGTTATCCTGGAGCTGATGAATACCTTCGCATCCCCGCTCGCTTTGCTGCTTGCGCCGAAATTGCCGGCGATGGGACACAGATAGGTAAAAAGCCACAATAATCAGCAATGTTATAACAAAGTATCTTTCTTATAATGCCTTTGGAAGCTCTGATTAATTCCACCGTTCGTGGTGAGCCCTTCGGCTTCGCTCAGGAGGGCCTTGTCGAACCATGAACACTGAATCCAACAAAATCAGTATGTTTAAAACAACACCCTTCGACAGGCTCAGGGCGAACGGAATTAATCAGAGCATCCCTTGATTTATAGATGGCCAGTGGTTGCCATTTGTTGTTGCTTGCTAATATAATCTGGGCCTTAATTCCTGGTTGTGAGTCGAGTCTCACTGGGCCCACCATATTTAGTTCAACTGTCCATCTCAAAAAAACGGGTTACACGAGTATTCTTTCTCCCTGTATAATCCCCCGTAATCAGCGAAAGTGGCGGAATTGGTAGACGCGCTGGATTTAGGTTCCTGTGGGGTAACCCGTGAGAGTTCGAGTCTCTCCTTT
>JASBTR010000111.1 GCA_030148325.1 Gammaproteobacteria bacterium | reverse complement strand
CAGAAGAGGCGCGTGCGCCGGTGATTCTGAGTCTGGCGGAAACCCACTTTGATTTTTATGATTTTGATTTGATTATGCCGGCGGTAGAGGCCGCCGCCCAGCGGGCGCTGGTGCCGGTGGCTATACATTTCGATCATGGTCTTAGCCTGGAGTCTGCTATTCAGGGTATTAATCGAGGTTGTAACGGGGTGCTGGTGGATCAGACCCATCTGGATTTCCCTGAAAATACCGCCATGACCAAACAGGTAGTGGCGCTGGCTCGCAGCTGTGGCGTGGCTGTGGAAGGGGAACTGGGCTATGTACCGGCCATCGAAGGGGAAGAAGCTGAGCAGCATTTTCCCGGCGAACTGTCCTACACTTCACTGGCTGAGGCCAAAGCTTATGTGGAACGCACCGGGGTGGATTTTCTGGCCATTTCCATTGGCACGGTTCATGGTCATATGAAAGGCAAGCCCCGACTGGATTACCAGCGCTTGAAACAGATTAATGAAGCCCTGCAAATTCCCCTGGTGATCCACGGAGGCAGTGGATTGTCGGACGACCAGTTCCGCCGTTTAATTGCTAATGGAATCAGCAAAATCAACTATTACACGGCCCTGTCTGATGTGGCTGTCAGACAGGTTAAGGAAAATGCCCGCGCCGCCAAAGGTTACGCCCATGTACAAAAGCATGTGTCTGAAGCAGTGGCTGAGGAAGTGGAGCGCTGCATGCGTCTATGGGGCGCTGCCGGTCGCGCTGCTGAGGTATTGACTCGCTGCCGCCCCTGGACGACGGTGGAGCATATGCTGGTGTGCAATGTGGAAGGCGAGCAGCCGATGGTCGAAGCGATGATAGCTGAAGGAAACCGCCTGCTTGCGACTATTCCCGGGGTCAGGGATGTTTTCACTGGCCAGGCGGTACACGCTGACGCCCAGTATCAATACACCTGCCTGCTGCGCCTGTGTCATCCACAGGTTATCGACAGTTACCGTCTGCATCCCACCTATGCTGCGTTTACCGACAGGTTGTTTCATTCGATGGAGGGCAAATGTATCAGCATCGATTTTCATGCAGTTGAACCCCCTATTTCGTTGCCGCGTGTGGAAGCGGTAGACTTTGGCCGGCTGGCAACCTGAAGGCGGTTACCTGAGCCAGGAAATCTCAGGCCCTTTCGGTACAATGCCAGCAGGGTTGAGCGCATGCAGGGAATAATAGCCCTGTTTGATGTGATCAAAATTAACGGTCTCAGCGATGCCGGGATAATAGTAGATACGCTGCATGTAGGCGAAGACATGGGGATAGTCCCGGATTTGTTTCAGGTTGGTTTTAAACAGGCTGTAATAGGCGATATCAAAGCGGATCAGGGTGACGAAAGCGCGAATATCGGTTTCGGTCAGTTGTTCGCCCAGCAGGTATTGCCGGCCTCGCAGATGCTGCTCCAGAAAATCCAGCGTTTCGAATACCTTGCTGACAGCTTCATCATAGGCCTGCTGGGTTTGTGCAAAGCCTGCCTGATAGACAGCGTTGTTGAAGCTGTCATAGAGATGCCGGTTCATGTCATCAATTTCATTTTGCAGCGCAGCCGGGTAAAGATCAATCCGCTGCTCGGCCAGCTCGCCAAAGCCGCTGTTTAATATGCGCAGGATGTCGGCGGATTCGTTATTGACGATGGTGTTGCGCTTTTTGTCCCACAGCACGGGTACGGTAACCTCGCCACTGAAGTGGGGATCGGCCATGCTGTAGAGCTGATGCACATATTCCAGATCATAGAGTGGATCGCGCTGTGCGCCGGGATAATCGCCGAAGCGCCAGCATTGTCTGGTCAGTACGGGTTCGACGACTGTTACTGTGATCACCTTTTCCAGTTTTTTCAGCTTGCGCGCCATCAGGGTGCGGCAGGCCCAGGGACAGATCAGGGCGACATAGAGATGATAGCGATCCGGCTCGGCTTTTGTGGCCGCTTCGCCACCAGGGCCGGCTGAGCCATCGACTGTAATCCAGTTACGAAAACTGGACGTTACGCGCAGGAAACGGCCATCCTCATCGCGGTCCTGAATCGGATCAAAGTCTTTTGTCCATTTACCCTTTATTAACATGTTGTGTACTCGAAGCTGTTTGGAGTCTATGAATAAATCAGTCCGGCTGCATATATTCGCCTGAAGGCAAACCTGCAATTAATGCCTCGCAGGGTGGGCACGATTTCGGTGCACCCTGGGGTCTGTTGATCTTTCTTCTATAAAATCAGCCTAACATCTGAAAGATCAACAGACCCCAGGCACTCTCTTCGGTCGCCCATGCGGAAGACTGAATAGTTATGATTTTTTTAGTAATAACTGTTGCTGTCCTGCAGCAGCAACAGCCAGCCTGCGGCTGTCACAATAGCGAGCAGAGTCAGGCCGGGCGCAGCGCGATTTTTCAGGCGCAGGCTCAGTGGTGCAAGTAATAACAGCAGGGCGGGGCCTGTCGGCATTTCGGCATACAGGCGGGCGATGGCCAGCAATAATAGATAAAGCAATGCCAGCGGTAGCAGTGTCGAAGTTTGCAGGCGGCTTGATGTTAGTCGTTTGCCCAGTTCGGCAATCGCAAAAACGCCGGCTGCGGCAGCCAGGGCGCCGGCCAGTTGCGCAATCAGCAGGCTACCGGCCAGTACTGTGCATAGTGCTAAAGCGGTGGCGCTCATGCTAATAATAAGGGCAGGCGAGGAAGAAGATGAGTCTGTGGTAACAAACATGGCGGCAACCAGCAGCATGAGCAGGAGTTCAGCGATCAGGCCGGATGATAATTCGTATTGCAGCACGGGCCAACTGATGATGAGCAGGGTGAGAATAAAAACAGCAAGCTGGCTCGCTTTTCGATAATGGGCCGGCAGGTACTGGATCGCAACAAAGACGAGTCCGGCCAGCCATAGCCAGTCCACCGCTTCAGCCGGTGGCAAGGCGGGTATATTCAGAATCCAGAAGCAGGCGGGCAGCCAGGCGAAAAATAAACCGGCCGCCTGCCAGCGAGTGTTTTGCGGCACTGTTTTATAAACTGCGAATGACAGCAGCAGTGGCAGGATAATAGTTTGTAGTAATAATTGAATCTGCATAATGAATACTCGCCTGGGTAATGAATTTTCCTGTATCAGTGCAGGTTCGCCTTCAGGCGAACAGGGTTGCAGTTGTAGATGTGGTTTTCACCCTGCGGGCGGCCATGAGCCACCCCTGTTCGCCTTAAGGTGAATCTGCATTTTATTGACGAAGCGCTTCCATATCGATCTTAAGCTTCACTTCGTCGCCAATCCCACCCTGCATATAGTTCATGCCGAAGTCGCTGCGCTTGAGGCTGGTTGTGGCAGCATAGCCGCTACGGTAATTGCCCCAGGGATCTTTGGCAGCGCGCTTTGCCTGAACCGTCAGGGTCAGGGGACGGGTTTTGCCGTGCAGTTTCAGATTACCGCTGATGCTAACCGGCTCACCCTTGCTGTTGTATTTCACCTGTGTCGAGGTGAAGGTGATGAGCGGGTACTGGCGGGCATTGAAAAAGTCGGGGCTGCGCAGGTGCTCGTCACGTTTCCTGTGGTTGGAATCGATGCTCGCGGTTTTGATGCGGATTTCAAGTTTTGATTTGCCTTTCGGGTTCAGATCAAACTCGCCTTCCACGTCATTGAAGCGGCCATTCAGATCGCTGTAGCCCAGGTGATTAATACTGAACAAAACGGCAGTATGTGCGGCATCGATGGCGTAGTGGCCGGGCTGGGCGGGATCGGCCAGGGTGGACTGGCTGAACAGCAGGCCGCTGCTGAGAATGCTGGTGCCTAAAATAATGGTGGCAAGTTTGTTTTTGTGGCTAGTCATGATAGTTCTCCTGTGGAATCAGTTTTAGTGTGGTAGGAAGTATTGACTGTCTGAGTTATGTTATCAATACGTTAAATATTGATAAACTGTTAACGAAATGGATACAATAAGCATATGGATAAGCTAAATTGTATGAAAGCCTTTGTTGCCGTCGTGGAAGCCGGTGGTTTTTCCAATGCGTCGCGCAAGGTGCGTCAGTCCAAAAACCTGTTGAGCAAGTATGTGGCGCAGCTGGAAGCAGAGTTGAATGTCCGCCTGCTGAATCGCTCAACGCGCAAGGTCAGCACCACGCCAACGGGGCAGGCCTATTATGAACGCAGCCTGCCGATTCTGGCTGAGCTGGATGAGCTGGAATCCTCGGTACAGGCGACCCAGAGCACGCCGCGAGGGGAGTTGCGTGTCAGTGCATCAGTATCGTTTGCCGAACTGTATCTGATGCCGCTCATTAGTGAATTCTCAAAACGCTGGCCGGATCTGAAAATTGACCTGATTCTTTCCGATCGTATGATCGATCTGGTGGAAGAGGGGGTGGATATCGCGCTAAGGATTGCCGAACTTCCTGATTCCAGTCTGGTAGCGCGGCGTTTGTGCCCGGTGCGCACGATAGCCTGTGCCAGCCCGACGTATTTGCGCGAAGTCGGGCATCCTGAACATCCACTTGAGCTGTCTCGACACCGGGCCATTTTCGACTCCAATATTACCAGTAACCGGCAATGGCTGTTCCAGGAGCAGGACAGGAAGCTGGTTATCACAATGTCGGGTTCGATTACGGTAAACAGTGTGCGTGCGGTGCGTGAATTGCTACTGACAGATCTCGGCATCGCCCTGTGTCCTGACTTCGTTGTTGCTGACGATATCAGGGCCGGACGGCTGGAGGAAATCCTGGCAGACTACGCTTTCCACAATATGGCGTTATATGCAGTCTATCCGCATCGGCGCCACCTTTCAGCCAAGGTGCGCCTGCTGATTGATGCCCTGGTGGAAAAATTTTCCAGTCAAAGGGAAGGATATAAATAAAAGTTCCGAATGGGTATTCAGTTGTTCTCGCAAAGACGTGACCAGAGCGAAGTGTAGGAAATACCGAATGTGACCAGAATCTTGCAAAGCAAGATTGGGAAATCCGTAATGAAGCCCGAAGGGCTTCTATGGGAAGCTCGCAGAGCGAGATTCTCACGGTGCGAAGTTCGCAAAGAAAAAGTAAATGGTTTCCTGGCGGATTTCGCACCGGTTACATCTTTGCGAGAGAATAAACAACCTCGCTGCAAGCGGACGGGGTATTAAATCGTAGGAGCGAGCTTGCTCGCGAAAGCGGTTGGATAAACCTCAAACTATTCGCGGGCAAGCCCGCTCCTACCGGTTTTCGCCGCAAGCAGCGGGGAATTTAATCCATAGATATTAAAACCAAAGACAAGGTGGTCAGGGGTTCTGGGCTTTTATTTAACACAGTGTGACGTTAGAACATGCTGCTGTTAATCCACATATGTACTGCGATTGAGGCGGCATAGCCCAGAGCTATGGCCGGTGTCCATTTCAGATGACTGAAGAAGGTGTATTTGCCGCGCGCCTGTCCCATCAGGGCCACGCCTGCAGCGGAGCCAATTGAGAGCAGACTGCCGCCAACTCCGGCGGTGAGTGTGACCAGCAGCCACTGGCCGATGGACATGTCCGGATTCATGGTCAGCACCGCAAACATCACCGGAATATTATCAACGATGGCCGAGAGAATACCGACAGTGATATTGGCATTGGTCGCACCCCAGCTGTTGTACATGACTTCCGAGGCCAGCGACAGATAGCCGATGAAACCCAGTCCACCCACGCACAGCACCACACCGTAGAAGAACAGCAGGGTGTCCCATTCTGCGCGGGCAATTTTGTTGAAAATGTCGAAGGGCACCACGTCGCCGATCATTTTATCAGTATTTTCCATCTCAGGCTGGCTGGTTGTAGCCGTGTCTTTATGATGGGTTTTGCGCAGGTAAAAACCGAAGAACTGCAAATAGCCCAGCCCGGTGAGCATACCGATGACCGGTGGCATGTGCAGGAAGTTGTGAAAACTTACCGCCGTGGTAATGGTCAGCAGAAACAGGAAAACAATGCGTTTGGCGCCGCGTTTCATGTCCACTATTTCGCCGGAAACGCTGGGTTTTTCATTGGGGATGGCAAAGTGCATCAGTGCAGCCGGAACCACAAAATTAACTACTGCGGGAATGAACAGGGCGAAGAAGGCCCAGAAATCAACAATGCCTTTCTGCCAGACCATCAGGGTAGTGATATCGCCGAAGGGGCTAAATGCACCCCCCGCATTGGCGGCAACGACGATATTAATACAGGCGATACTGACAAAGCGGATGTTGTCGCCACCCACGGCCAGCACCACGGCACACATTAAAAGTGCAGTGGTAAGGTTGTCGGCAACGGGAGAGATGAAGAAGGCAAGAATACCGGTGAGCCAGAACAGCTGGCGGAAACCAAACCCCTTGCGAATCAGCCAGGAGCGCAGGGCATCGAATACCCGGCGCTCATCCATCGCGTTAATGTAGGTCATCGCCACCAGCAGGAAGAGCATGAGTTCACTGTATTCCAGCAGATTATGGCGGACTGCGACTTCGGCAGCGTGGGTCAGGCCGTTGCTGGCATAAACTGCTGCGATGAGCGCCCAGATGATGCCGGCGGCCAGAATGACGGGTTTGGATTTGCGCAGATGGATAAATTCTTCCGCCATTACCAGTACATAGGCGAGAACGAAAATGGCAATGGCGGCGTAGCCGACAGCATGCGTAGTCAGATTCAGGCTGTTGTGTTCAACGGTGCCTGCTGCACTGGCCAGCGAAAGACCGGGTAACAATAGCAGTAAAAAGGATGTCAGTAGTTTATTCAAAATGGATCTCCCTCTGCATGAATCGACCATGGTGATTTTATCGCAGGGCATGCAAAGAAAAGACGTAGAAAGTACTTTTTATATGTACAGAATGCGTTTATTTGGTGTGTACAGGCGATATTTTTCTGTTCCCGCATCCCACAGGCGATTTTCTTCGCAGGCCGATATTCGACCAGGTAAAATCAGGCATTGTATCGAAATTTTAACCTTTATTAAAGTTTCGTTATTTTTTAATATGCATCGGTGGGGCTGGATTTTTAACCGGGGCTGACTATATATGCTTTATACATACGTAGGTACTTAAGGAATTCATTCACCTGTAGGTTCGCCTTCAGGCGAACAGCAGCGGTTAAATAACGTAGAGTGTGACGCATAATTGAGTATTTTGTACGGCTAAAGCCGTACCTGCGTATGATGCTTTATATGCGTTCAAAAAAAAGCCCGGTAAATACCGGGCTTTTTTATTTCCGAGTACGGCGACGTAATTACTGACGTACCGCCGGGCCGTTTAACTTGATGCCATTACTCATGTAAGTCTGGAAGTATTCCAGATTACTGTAACCTGAGGATTGTGCTTTCAGCGGTTTGGCGCGGACCTGTTTGTTACAGCCGCCATAGCGACGTTGTAAAGTCCCCAGGCCATCAAGCGGCTTGGACACGCCGCCACGTTTCTTGGCGGATTTCTTTGCCCATTTTTTACGCCATGCAGGCCAGTGAGTGGTTTGACCCAGGCCTGGGCCAAGCAGGTTTCCGCGTACCATCAGACCGACGTTGTCGACATGGCAGTTGCCGCAGGAAAA
>JASBTR010000043.1 GCA_030148325.1 Gammaproteobacteria bacterium | reverse complement strand
GGTTTCGCTCAGGAGAGCCTTGTCGAACCATGAGCGTGGAAATACTGTGAATAGAGTGTTTAATCTGCTTGTCCTTCGACAGGCTCAGGATGAACGGTAATTGCTTAAAGTGGACTGGTATTTGGAACAGCTATTTAGCCGCATTTTCCCATAAGGAACGGAGAACCCCATGCAACAAACCATTGAAACCGTAATCAACCTGATGGCCGCGTCAGCGATTACCGCCCCCAAGGCCGGCGGCAAGGACTGTCTGGAGATTGTCGCCCTGACCGACAGCGACGATCTCCAGCGCATTGCCGATGAAATGCGTCGCTATGCGCATAACAGTTCGAAAGAAAATTACTGGCATCGGGATGCAAAAAATACGGAAGAGGCCCAGGGACTGCTGTTGATCGGGCTGGCGGGGCCGGTGACCGCCGGCTATGACTGTGGCGGCTGCGGCTATCGTAGCTGCACTGAATTTGAACAGCAACGCGAGTTGAAGGAATTTGAAATGGGGTATACTGGGCCGCATTGCATTATGCGCATGATGGATATCGGGGTTGCGCTTTCGTCGGCCGCCAAGGCCGCCAGCCTGTTGAATATCGATAATCGGGTACAACAGCGCGTCGGCGCCGTGGCTCGCGCACTGGACTATATCGACTGCGAAGTGGCAATGGGGATTCCCATCAGTATTAGCGGAAAAAGTATTTTTTATGATCGCAAAACGCCCTCCAAAAAAAGTCTGGCGGAAAATCGGCAGAAATCATAGCCACCGGTTTTGGCATAAAAATGTCAGGTTGAAGCGTTTGCTTTGGCTTCATTTATTTACGGTATAATCTCCCCATGAACAACCTGCTGCTTATTGCTGCTGGCGGCGCATTCGGCGCGGTCTCGCGCTATCTGGTTTCCAACGGTGTGCACAGCCTGCTGGGACGGGGTTTTCCCTACGGCACCCTCAGCGTTAACGTACTGGGGTCTCTTTTAATGGGATTTTTCTATATTCTATTGCTGGAGCGCGTTGACCCGGGTGCACACTGGCGGCCGCTGCTGTTGATTGGCTTTCTCGGCGCGTTCACCACTTTTTCGACTTTCTCGATTGAAACCCTGAACCTGGTGGAGAATGGAGAATTGTACCGGGCCATGCTGAATATTTTACTCAGCGTAACAACCTGTCTGGCAGCCTGCTGGGCCGGGATATTACTGGGACGACAATTATGAGTACAACTGATGTGACTGTAGTGCGTATTTACCTGACCGAAGGCGAAGGCCAGTTAAAGAGCCTGATCAAGCGTCTGCATGACTGGGAAAAACTGCGTGGCCTGACCGTATTCCGAGGGATTTCCGGTTACGGTGATTCGGGCGCGATTCACGGTATTGATCTGATCGATCTTTCTCTTAACCTGCCCCTGGTGGTGGAGTTTTTTGATACTCCGGAGAAAATCGAAAAAACCATAGAACATCTGTCAGAACACATTAAACCCGGCCACATGGTGACCTGGAACGCCAGCGTTAATATTTAGTTAATACGCAAACAATTAGAATAAATTTTCAAGGACCCGCATGTTAGATCCAAAACTGTTACGCAATGATTTACAAAACTGTGCCGCGCGTCTGGCGCGTCGTGGTTATACGCTCGACACCGCGCTGTTTGAAAAACTGGAGTCACAGCGCAAGCAATTGCAGGTGGACACCCAGCAGCTGCAAAGCGAGCGTAATACAAAATCCAGAGCCATTGGCCAGGCAAAAGCCAAAGGCGAAGACGCCTCAGAATTTTTTTCTGCCGTGGCGGAACTGGGCGACAGGCTCAGGGCCAATGAAGAAAAACTGGCCACAGTGCAAAATGCGCTGAATGAACTGTTGATGGGGATCCCCAACCTTCTGCATGAGAGTGTGCCCGATGGTCAGGATGAAAACGACAACCTTGAAATTCGCCGCTGGGGTGAGCCGCGCAAGTTTGATTTTGAACCTCGTGATCATGTGGATCTGGGGGAAGTCAGCGGCCTGCTGGATTTTGAAACAGCTGTGAAAATTACCGGTTCGCGCTTTGCCGTCATGAGCGGCGGCATTGCCCGGCTGCATCGTGCCCTGATCCAGTTCATGCTGGACCTGCACACGCAGGAACACGGTTATATCGAAACCTGCGTTCCCTATATCGTTAATGCCGACAGCCTGCGCGGCACCGGCCAGTTGCCCAAATTCGAAGAGGATCTGTTCAAGCTGCGCCACGAACATGACTTTTACCTGATCCCCACAGCCGAGGTGCCGGTGACCAACATCGTGCGTGATGTGATTGTTGACAATGATGACATGCCGCGCAAATTTGTCTGTCACACGCCCTGTTTTCGCAGCGAAGCGGGTTCCTATGGCAAGGATACGCGCGGCATGATCCGTCAGCACCAGTTCGAGAAAGTCGAAATGGTGCAAGTCGTGCGTCCGCAGGATTCCTATGCGGCGCTGGAGGAGCTGACCGCACACGCTGAGGAAGTCCTGAAACGGCTGCAACTGCCTTATCGGCTGGTCACGCTGTGTGCCGGTGATGTTGGGTTTTCTGCTGCAAAAACGTATGATCTGGAAGTCTGGCTGCCCGGCCAGCAGGCTTACCGTGAAATTTCATCCTGCAGTAATTTTGAAGCCTTTCAGGCGCGGCGCATGAAAGCGCGCTGGCGCAATCCGGACACCGGCAAGCCGGAACTGGTGCATACCGTCAATGGTTCCGGACTGGCGATTGGTCGTACCCTGGTGGCGGTGCTGGAAAACTACCAGAATGAAGATGGCAGCATTACGGTGCCGGAGGCATTGAAGCCTTATATGGGATCGCTGGACTGTATTCGCTGAGACTATAACTGAACAGGCGGCATGGGACAGTCAAGCGTGTCGGCAATCGCCCGAAACAGTTCGGCTTCGACGGGTGAGAAATTATGATCAGCACTGATACAGATCACACAGGCCTTAAGCAGGCGGGGTTTCAGCAGGGGCGTTAACCGGTTCAGCCGATCCAGCGCCTGATTGAGTGCAGGCAAACTGATCTCAGTCACCGGCAGTAACTGCAGGTTGATATCCCCCAGTTCTTTTTTCGCTGCCTGCATGACCTGCGCTTCGTCGATCTTTTTTTCCTTTCCGACATAAATCAGCATGGACAGTAGCAGGCTGCAGGCCTTCTCGATCTGTTTCAGGGAGGTATATTTATGTCCCTGTCGCGGAATTTTTACGAACACCGCATCGAGATGATGAAACAGAATTTTCTGTAGCGACCATTCGAACAGGCTGACCTTCCTGTCTATATCAACCAGTTTACGGACGTTATTCTTAAAGCGCTGGTACTGCTGTGCAGAAAGCTGGCGCAGGGCGGGCAGGCTGATCTCAATCAGCGGCAGGCGATGGGCGATGTCGATGCGCGTGGTTTCCTGCGCAAGTTTAAGCAGCACATCGAAGACGCCGTCATCGGACTCGGCCTGTAGATACTGCAACTGAGCCTGGCGGATCTCTTCTTCATCATTTAGCAGAAGAAAATAAATGGCGGCGCGGGCGCCATGAGGTTCATGGATTGCATCACGCAGTTGCGGCGGAATTTTCTGTAACAACGCCTGAGCCTGTTGCAATACCTCAGGTCTGACCTGACCAACCTGTCCAACATGACTTGCCGCAAAGCCGGCACCGGCGATGCCGCTGACAAGATTTTCGGCTGTGCTTTGTGTACGGGAAGTCGTCTTTCCAGATGAGGGTTCCGGGGTTTCCGCTGCGCTGACATTAAAGTTGCCATCCCATTTCGGGTCGAGACGCCGGATGCGATCCTCCAGGGGCGGGTGGGTGGCAAACAGCGAAGAAAAAAAGCCGCTGACGCCTTCTGCAAACAGGGCATGGCTGATCTCTGCGCCGACCGGATTTTCGATACGCGACCCGGCTGCGCTACCGCCGATACGCTTCAGGGCATTGGCGATGCCCATGTTGTTGCGGGTGAACTGTACCGCTGAGGCATCGGCCAGATATTCACGCTGGCGACTGACGGCAGCCTTGATCAGGTTGCCGAAAAAGGTGCCGGCGAAGCCGATAACGGTCAGTCCCAGCCCAAGTCCGAGGATGGCGCCGCCGCCATTGTTGCGTGAGCTGCGGCTGTAACGGCTATAGGAGGCGGAACGCAGAAGAAAATAACCGATCAGACCAATGATCAAAATGCCGTGGAGAATGCCGATAAGGCGGATGTTGATACGCATGTCTCCATTCAGGATATGACTAAATTCATGCGCGATCACACCCTGTAACTGGGCGCGGTTGAGTTGCTGGATACAGCCGAGGGTTACACCGATGACTGCATCACTGGGGCTGAAGCCGGCGGCAAAGGCATTGATGCCATCTTCATCAAGCAGATACACCGGGGGCACCGGCGTACCGGAAGCGATAGCCATTTCCTCGACCACGTTCAGCACTTTCTGCTGATCGAGATCGCCGCTGCCATCGACGATGAGTCTGCCGCCCAGCATTTCCGCTACCGCATCGCCACCTTTACTGAGGGCGCTGACCTTGTACAGGCTGCCGAGCAGGATCACGGCAATGACCAACGCGCCAACGCTGAGAAACACCTGCCAGTCAAATTGCAGCGTGGGAGCGGTTGAGTTGAGACTCTGACTGTCAATATAACCGAACAGGAACATCACTAGCAGGTTGGTCAACACAACCAGACTGATGACGGCCAGGCTGAAGAACACGACCAGCAGCAGGGTCTGCTTGCGGGCCTGATCCTGTGACTGAAAGAAATCCATTCAGGACTTAACAGGGCACGGTTAAAAGGAAACCTTCGGGGCCGCCTGGATTTCGGCGCTGTCTTCAAATTCCAGCAGGGTAGCATCCTGTGCATGGCCAAAGGCCGGAGCCAGCAGTACCTGGGGGAAGGACTGCTTGTAGGTGTTGTAGGCCATGACCTGGTCGTTGAAGGCCTGGCGGGCAAAGGCAACCTTGTTTTCGGTGCTGGTGAGCTCTTCACTCAGCTGCATCATATTCTGGTTGGCTTTCAGATCCGGATAGGCTTCCATGACGATATTGAGCTTGCCCATAGCGCCGGCCAGTGCGCCTTCGGAACCGATGAGATCACGAATCGCCTGCGGATTGGAGGGATCAGCCGCCGCCGTCGCCAGCTTGCTGGCGGCGCTGTTTCGTGCGGCAATCACGGTTTCCAGCGTTTCCCGTTCATGCTTGAGATAACCTTTGGCGGTTTCGATCAGGTTGGGGATCAGATCGTAGCGGCGCTTGAGCTGAACTTCGATCTGGGCAAAGGCATTCTTATAGCGATTTTTCAGGGTTACCAGCTGGTTGTAGATAGCGATGACATAAAAGACCAGCGCGGCAAGAATAACCAGAAAAATAATTGTGCCTGTATCCATACTTACTCCCGAGTTTGAACAATAGTAGTTAAGTTGTCATTTTCTCACGCAAATGTCCAGTTTGCGGGCCATTGCGGCTAGCCGTACTGGAAATGCGCCCTGGTTGAATGTCCGGCCGAAAATAATATTTCCCGCGAAATTAATCTGGAATTATTTTGAATCGTGATTATACTTAATCTAAAAGATTAGTATAGAGAATAAACCAGACTGCAGAAAACCACGAGGAATTCAACCCACAGAAAATAAACCACCCCGCAGCAAGCTACGGGGTATTGATCGAAGGAGCAATCTAAACTGCCGAGACGCAAAGGACGCCAGGAATTGTTTGGCTAAGACTTGGCGTCCTTTGCGTCCTGGCGGTTAATATTAATCACAGCAAGCTGTGGGGAATTAAACCCGTAGAGATTAAAACAA
This sequence comes from Gammaproteobacteria bacterium, assembly GCA_030148325.1. Taxonomy (GTDB): domain Bacteria; phylum Pseudomonadota; class Gammaproteobacteria; order UBA6429; family Thiohalophilaceae; genus JAADGZ01. The sequence goes on along the minus strand of JASBTR010000043.1, from coordinate 3,262 downwards.
CAAGATCAATTGTGAACAAGGAGAAAATAATAATGAGTTACTGGTCCTGGAGTCCATCCCTGTCTATTGGTATTGATGTGATTGATAATCAACATAAGCGAATAGTGGAGTACCTTAACGAACTGGATGATGCGAACGTTACCCGGGATCGCGACAAGGTGTCCCATGTGCTGATGGGTTTGATGGATTATACAAAAACGCATTTCACTTTTGAGGAAAGTCTTCTGGAAAAATCAGGCTATCCACTCTCTGATTCACACAGAAAAGTTCATGAGACATTCGTCTCCCATATGAACAATTATAAAGCGCGGCATGACAGGGGTGAAGATATCACAAGGCAGCTAATGTCTGAGCTGCGGATCTGGTTAACAAACCATATCAAGAAAGATGATGCTGATTATGCACCCTACGCAGACAAGATTCTCAATGCGAACAAGAGCTGGTCAACCAGGATGATTAGCAAATTATTTGGTTGATTACAGATTCATGATTATCCGCTGATGCGAAAAGGCAGGATGCATGAAAAACCTTATAAAACAAAGTGCAACGCAGAGAAACAACAACTGAAATTTATCCCGTTGTAAATCCAATTCCTACGTGGGAACCGTCACAATAGGGCTTGTCCTTTGACGCACCACAGCGACACAATGCGGCTTCTTTCGTAGAATTAAGTCGTTTTCCTGTTCCGGAACAAACTTCCATATTACCCTTGCATAAAAGTGGGCCATCTTTTAATAAAGTCACCGCGAGTTTGCCTGCATGTTGGGGCATAGGTTTGGTTTCCGTAATATCATACTCGCCAGTGGCATAGAATCCCGCTTCATTGTGCTTGCCATCACAAAAGGGTTTGTTTTTGGATGCGCCGCAACGGCACAAGGTGGCTCTTATGAGAGGTTCACTATTTTCCACTTCGAGATCTGCCAGAAATGCCAATGGACCATTTTCAAGGACTTTAATTAAATTAACGAAGGGGGGTAATTCCTGTTTGTCTTTATCGTGTCTTTTATAGGTAATTGCACCAGAGGGGCAATTATGTGCTAAAGCAGAAATATCCTCAGCATCGGCATTGTCGGGCGCGATCCAGGGCCCTTTTACATTTACCCTGAAAACGTTGGGTAATGTTTGAACACAAACGCCTGCATGAATGCATTTTTCGGGATTAAAATATATCGTAACCTCTTTGCCCTGATACTCGTCTATTGTGCTCATCGCTATTTTTCCTGAATTAGTGTTAAAAATGGGTTATTTCCTTACTGTGCGCAGTTGGAATCACTCAGGTAACTTAGAACATAAGTATTATGTTTCATATATAATTTTAAGCGCAAACACAGTTCTTCACTGATGGTTTGCTATGTTAATTAACTTGTGCCCCTTTGGTGAAAGTAGCCATTTCCGCCCGGGAAACATTTTCTGCTTACTTTTTTACGTCAGTTACGTGGTTGATTTACGATCAATTATCTCAGCTAAACCCATGCAAGTGAACCTGTACGAAAGGACAGCTACAGGATTTTAATATCCTTTTATAAGGTTACAGTATTTAGAGTAAACCTTGATTGCTGAGATGTGATTCTGTGAAGCGTATTGGACTTAATACCGAAAAGGGAAAATGTGCCGCCTGATTAGAACTTTTTGACCTGGTCTATGTTGTTGCTCTCGCGCGGTTAACGCATATCATGAGTGGTTAGGTATGGCGGACATGTGATGGTGTATGAATATTTTATATTTTTCACACTGTTTATCCCAGTATGGTAGTCGTGGATTTAACATGCGATGTATGCAAACAGATTTGGCACCCATGATTTCACAGACTGGCCACTTACCTTACTTCAGATATTCTTGCCATTATACCTGGGTTAGCACTCCCTGATGCATTCCGGCAATTTAAGAGGGGCTGCCCAACTATGTATTTATGGTCATTTACCGATTTATATGGGTGTTGGACTACTTGCAGCGACGCCCCCCGGAAGATGAGAGTGCTCATTTCTGAGCGACAAACAGCGACACACAGAAGCATTTTTTAATTTTACTTTGAGTATGGAGATCTTTATGGACAGAAAAGTACAACACAGCATTTACCCTCCGCTACCACTGGAAGAGTGGGAGGAAACCAAAAAAACACTACACCTTTATGTGCAGATTATAGGTAAAATCAGGTTATCTCTTTTTCCAAAAACAAATCATTGGTGGCATGCTCCGTTATATCTGTCAACGCGGGGTATTACAACGCGACCGATCCCTTATCGAGATATGATATTTGAAATTGAATTCGATTTTCTACATCATGTGCTTTCAATACAAACAAGCAAAGGGGGGAAGGAGTTAATAAAACTGGGCGGCACATCCATAGCTCAATTCTACCGTAGTGTTGTTTGTACGTTGGCAAAATTAGGTATTGATGTCGAAATCAACACCCTTCCTTACGATCTTGGTAACAAAGAACCTTTTGAAAGCAATCATTCAGATGTCGTTTATGATGAGAAGTATGTGAGCCGGTTTTGGCATGTTTTGGTTCTGGTTAACTCTGTGTTTGAAAATTTTAGAGCCGAATACATAGGTAAAAGTACGCCCGTACACCTGTTTTGGCATCACCTGGATCTCGTTGTTACCCGCTTTTCCGGGAAACGTGCACCTGAAAAGGAATGGCCGACTAATGTTGAACGAGAAGCTTACTCCCATGAAGTGATTAGTTTTGGATTTTGGGCAGGCGATGATGCGGTAAGAGAACCTGCTTTTTATGGTTATGTCTACCCTGAACCTGAGGGGTTGATAGATTATCCTTTACAACCTGATGCCGCATTGTGGAGCACCGCTCCAGGCTATGCCATGGCTTTTTTACCGTATGAGGTTGCCAGGCAATCTGCAGATCCCGATCAGACAATTAAGAACTTTCTAGATAGCGTTTACCAGGCAGGATGTTCTTGTGGCAAGTGGGATAGCAAAGAACTCGAGTTAGATTCATAAATGTTCGATTAAAGAACTGGCTCAAATAACCATGGGCGGGGCATACTGTTCCATACTGATGCGGTACAGGCAGTTGGAAAAATTCCCATCGGCGTAAAAGAGTTGGATGTTGACTTGATGAGTATTTCCGGCCATCAGTTTCATGACTCTAAAGGGGTTGGTGTCTGAGGTATCCCCAGGAAATAGCGATCAAAAACAATAAGTTAGGTATAAAAATGATTAGTTAGACATGCATGGTGATATGTGATCAATTAAAGGTGTCTAAACTAAAAAAGGATCATCACCATGCATGCAGAAAAAG
>JASBTR010000099.1 GCA_030148325.1 Gammaproteobacteria bacterium | reverse complement strand
CGAAGGACAAGCAGATTAAACACTCTATTCACAGTATTTCCACGCTCATGGTTCGACAAGGCTCTCCTGAGCGAAACCGAAGGGCTCACCACGAACGTGGAAATTCACAAGTGATCTGGTATTTGGAACAGCTATTTAGCTATGAAAGATACAAGGTTCGCCTTCCACCCTTCGGGTACCATGAGGCGAACATGTGCGGCTGAAGCCGCACCTACAACAGCATTCCGACACTGGCGCGATATTCTGTTGGGCTTCGCTCTCGCTCCGCGCCAACCTACAGGTTTAAATCTGGCTGATCACCGTTTTGAGCAGGCTGCGCACCTCACCCATTCCCGCGGCAATATATTTTTCGATTTCCGCCATTGTGATCTCACCTTCGCCGAGTCCGGCTGCCAGATTGGCAATCACTGAAATACTGGCGTAGCAGCATTCCAGCTCTCGCGCCAGCACCGCTTCCGGCATCCCGGTCATGCCCACGATATCGCAGCCATCCTGCGCCATACGCCGAATCTCAGCCGTTGTTTCCAGGCGCGGCCCCTGGGTTGCGCCATAGGTTCCGCCTGCTGCCAGCCCGATTCCATTTTTATCTGCCGCATCAATCAGTCTGTTCCGGAGTTCATGACAATAGGGCTCGGTAAAATCCACATGGGTGACGGGGCTGCCCTCATCGTCAAAAAAAGTCATCTCCCGTGCATACGTGTAATCGATAATCTGATCGGGAATAACAAGCTGGCCGGGTTGTAGCGAAGGATTGATGCCGCCCACCGCATTAACGGCAATCATATAATCTGCACCCGCTTCTTTCAGCGCCCAGATATTGGCGCGATAGTTAACCCTGTGCGGCGGAATCGTATGCTCAGCGCCGTGCCGCGCCAGGAACATAATTTCCTGATTATCCAGTCGGCCTTTGATCAATGCGGCTGAGGTATCGCCGAAGGGTGTAGAAACAAGCGTCTCTCCACTGATGCTCAGGCCTGGCAACGAAGTCAGGCCGGTACCGCCAATAATGGCAATTCCACTCATGCCCTAGAGTCCCTTTACTGCAAAAATACCGTCGGCATTACGCAGGTAGCCCTTGTAATCCATACCATAACCAAACAGATAACGATCTTCGGTCTGCAGACCGATGAAATCCGCCTTGATGCCGCTTTTTCGAGCATGACATTTTTCCACCAGCACGGCGGAAGAAACAGATGCCGCCCCTGCATTTTTACAGTGTTCGACAATGGCTTTCAGGGTAACGCCTTCGTCCAGAATGTCATCGACGATCAGCACGTCCCGCCCCTGCAACGAATAGTTCTGCTCTGACAACCAGTCCAGTTTTCCCCCGGAGGTGGTGTTACCATAGCGGGTGACATGCAGGTAATCTAGCTGCAGGGGAAAATCAAGCCGTGTCAGCAAATAACCCGTTGGGATAATCGCCCCGGTCAGGACACAGAGAACCAGGGGACTACGATCGGAAAATTTTTTCGTAATTGCCTGCGCCATCTTATCCAGTGCAGCATTGACTTCGGCGCTGCTGTACAGGCAATCTGCTTCGGCGCGTATTTTTTTATATTCTTCGTTATTCATGTTCAGTTATCAGTCCATCGAGTCTAATTTTATCCGCGATATGTACCGTTGATGTTGGAAAAGCTATCTCGGCCTGCTGGGCAGCAATAATTTCACTTACCTTCAGTAGTACATCCTGTTTAACTTCATGGTATTTGATCCAGTCTGTCGTGCGGGTAAACGTATAAATGAAAAAGTCCAGCGACGAGGGCGCAAAGCTGTTGAAATTAACAATCATGGTCTGGCTCTGATCAATCTCGGGGTGTGCCATCAACATAGCCTTAACCTCCCGAATAATGTCGGCCATCGCACCGATATCGTCATAGCGAACACCAATGGTTTCATAAATGCGGCGGTGAGTCATTCGCGAGGGGTTTTCCACACTGATGCTGGCAAAAACCGCATTCGGCACATACAGGGGACGTTTATCAAAGGTACGAACTACGGTCGTACGCCAGCCGATTTTTTCAACGGTTCCTTCTATTTCCCTGTCATCGGAACGTACCCAGTCGCCAATGGCAAAAGGTCTGTCCAGATAGATCATCATCCCGCCGAAAAAATTGGCGAGCAGATCCTTGGCGGCAAAGCCCACGGCAATACCACCGATGCCGCCAAAGGCGAGGATGGCTGAAATATTGAAGCCCAGACTCTGCAGGGTTACCAGGGCTGCCGTAATCAGAATCGTAGTGCGCAGCAACTGGCTGATAGCGCTGGCCGTGGTGCGATCCAGCGGCTTACCCGCAACTTCATGCTGATGCAGAATATTTTTCTCGGTAAAACTGATAAAGCGGATCAGCGCCCAGGTAAGCGTGGCAATTACCCCGACCAGACGCAGCTCCGAGGTAACCGGAATTTCCATTACATCCATAGCCAAAGACAGGCCGATTATCCAGATCAACAATGTAAAAGGTTTTTGCACCGCATGGACAAGGGCATCGTCCCACTGGGTGCGGGTGGACTGCAGGCGTTGGTAGAGCTTTTTCAGGACGCGCTTCTGGATAAAATCCAGTAACAGTGCTGCAAAGACGATACTAAAAATTTTCAGGATACCGTACTTGTCGCCATCCAGCAGGCCCAGGAATTTATCCAGGTATTCACTCATTTCAGAACTCCAGATTCAGGCTTGGATCATCCTGGTAATTTTGCATCATGGCAACCGCCTGTTTCCATTTTTTACTGGCAAATAAATGATTGGCATCAACCTTGTTGCGGCCATGCATACGCGCAAGACGCAGATGTGAAACCGGATCATCCCACTCAGCCAGGTTATCAATGACCTCAATCGCGCCTTCGCGATTGTTGCAGACCAGCGCCATATCGCAACCGGCCTCAAGCGCAGTGCGGGCCCGATCTGTATAATGCTCGCCCGCAACACTGGCACCTTCCATGCTCAAATCATCACTGAAGATCACACCCTGAAAGCCCAGCCGTGTGCGCAGTACTTCTTTCAGCCAGAAACTGGAAAAACCTGCCGGCTGTGGATCAACTTTTTCATAAATGACATGGGCCGGCATGACAGCCACCAGGCCGTGATGAATCATACGTTTAAAAACAAGAATATCATGAGCATAAATGTCATTGTATTCCCGTTCATCAATGGGAACGGCCCGATGAGAATCCGCGGCCACCCCACCATGACCGGGAAAGTGTTTCCCTGTGGCGGCCATACCGGCCTCATGCATACCTTCTACATAAGCGTGCGCCAGTTCCACCACGGCTGCCGGATCACGATGAAAAGCACGATCGCCAATGACCTCGCTGAGACCATGATCCACATCCAGTACCGGAGCAAAACTGAAATCGATATCCTGGGCACGCAGCTCCACCGCCATCAGCCAGCCGGCCGTATGCGCCAGCTTACGCGCCTTGTGTGGATACTGATTATAAACCTGGCCGAAATGCGACACCGCCGGCAGACGGGTAAAACCATCACGGAAACGCTGCACCCGGCCACCTTCGTGATCCACGCCAATTAGCAGGCGTGGATCACGAAGGCTGTGGATGTCGGATACCAGTTCACGTAACTGGTCCACGGCTGAATAGTTACGACTGAACAGGATTACCCCCCCGACCAGCGGGTGTTGCAGAATCTCCCTGTCTTCATCTGACAGGGTTTCGCCGGCTATATCCAGCATTAAAGGACCCAGCGACACAGGCAGCTTACTCCTCAGGGCAACGTCGATTCTTCCGTTCCTGAGCAACCCTGTTGAGCAAGGCTCTCCTGAACGGAGAATACTGCAAAATCAAAATGTTACATACTATATACCCTTGGGCTCTTCGACAAGCCTGTTCTGAGTAACAGCCTGACATTTACTCATGGATGCTTACCAGCGTTCCACTGGGCACCCGTTCAAACAGGCGGATAACATCCCGGTTATGCATTTTTATACAGCCATGGGAATTGGGTACACCCAGTCTGTCTCCATCCGGGCAGCCATGGATATAAATATAGCGGTGCATGGTATCAACCCTGCCCAGCCGATTGCAGCCGGGTTCCAGCCCGCTGAGCCAGAGTATGCGTGTCAGAATCCAGTCTCGCTGTGGAAATTGACGAGCAAGTTCAGGTGTATAAATTTCACCCGTCGGGCGGCGACCGACAAATACCGTATTTTCCACCTTACCTGCGCCGATTTTAGCGCGAATAACATGCTTTCCCCGTGGCGTACATTCACTGCCGGAAAATTCACCCGCGCCATTGGCGGCAGTGGAAACAGTGAATTCTTCTACGCCATGCGCCTCAATCAGGCGCAGGCGCTGGCGACCGATATCGACTTCTATGTGGGGAAAGGGCTGCGGCATTACCAGTCACGAAAAGGATGTTTAACCAGGCTGACATTATAATAGCGGGGATCACCTGAAACTTCCTCACCCAGCCAGTCCGGCCGAGAAAATGCTTCATCTTCATCATCCAGTTCGATTTCCGCCACCACCAGTCCGGCATTCTCGCCTTCAAACACGTCGATTTCCCAGACATGCTTGGCATGGCGCACATGATAGCGGGTCTTTTCAATCAGGGGCTTCTCGCACAGATTTTCCAGCAGGCTTTGCGCATCCTCCAGGGGTATCGGATATTCAAACTCCTGCCGAGTAATGCCCAGGGTTGCGCTTTTGATATTGATATTGGCGTTATCGCCTTCAATACGCACACGTACGGAGGCTTTGTCTGAACCCGCAAGATAGCCCTGCCTGAATGCCGTACCCGCATCAGCCTCTGCACGCCAGGCATCGTTACGCAGGAGAAATTTTTTTTCTATTTCGATGCCCATTATTTTTCAAACAACGCGATAGATTCCACATGCGCGGTATGTGGAAACATATCCATGACCCCGGCGGCGCGCAAATGGTAGCCGTATTCATGCACCAGCTCGCCGGCATCGCGGGCGAGTGTTCCCGGATGGCAGGAGACATAGACAATGTGCCGGGCGCCGCTTGCTGCAATATACGGCAGCGCTTCTTTGGCGCCGCTGCGTGGCGGATCCAGCAGTACTTTGTTATAAGTGTCTTTCTTTAGCCAGGGCATGTTGTCCAGATTTTCCATCAAATTGGCAACATGGTACTCGACATTATCAATGCCGTTTGCAATCGCGTTTTCTCGTGCGCGCTGGATAAGCCCGGCATCCCCTTCCACGGCAATGATCTGTTTCGCCAATCGTGCCATCGGCAGAGAAAAATTGCCCAGCCCGCAGAACAGCTCCAGCACCATATCGTCTTTATCCAGTTGCAGCAATTCCAGCGCCCGCTTCACCATCTTTGTATTGATGTCATGATTAACCTGGGTAAAATCGGCCGGCTCAAACTGCAGCTTTAAATCATAATCATGGAGTTCATAATAGAGTCCCGCCTGTTCTGGTTCAGATTCAGACGCCAACAGGTTAACCGTGTCCGGCCCTTTGGGCTGCAGATAAATCTGGAAATTATGTGTACTGCCAAAATCACTGAGGATGCTTTTATCTTCCTCAGTTAATTCTTCCAGGTTGCGAAATATAAGTGCAACAGCATTGTCAGCCACGGCAACCTCGATCTGCGGAATCTGCCGGTAGATGCTGAGTTTGCGAACCACCTCACCCAGCAGCACCAGTTTTTCACCCACCGAAGGATGCAGAACCCTGCAACTGTCCAGCTCGGCCAGAAATGAAGAACCGCGTTCACGGAATCCCACCAGTACCCGCTCTTTCCTGTGTACGTAACGTACACCCAGGCGCGCCTTTCTGCGATAGCCCCAGCTGTCGCCACTGAGCGGCGGAAAAATCGTTTCCGCCTCCACCTTCCCTACTCGCCTGAGATTATCCAGCAGGACGTTTTCCTTGACTCTGAATTGCTCCGTGGCCTCAAGATGTTGCAGCCGGCAACCGCCACAGATGCCGAAATGTGCACAGGCCGGTTCGACTCGGTGTTCAGAGGGCGAGATAATTTGATGCAGACGGCCTTCATCGAAGTCGCGTTTTTTACGCGTATAAATAAATTCCACAACTTCACCGGCAAGCGCATCGTCAATAAAGACCGTTTTGCCTTCGATACGGGCTATCCCCCTGCCTTCATGCGTCAGGGATTCAATCGTGGCCTGTACGGGGGTGGGATCAGGTTTTTTACTGCGTTTACGTGACATTTAAATAATCTATTCTCAATAAAAATTCCAAATTCCCGTCTACTTTTCAGGATGGTTTTAAACTTTCGTAGGATGTGCTGAGTGAAACGAAGCGCATCGTTCGTGTGTCCGGCCTGGAATGATGCGCTTCGTTTCACTCAGCACATCCTACACATTAATAACAAAGGTTTGTATTAAACACAGGGAACGTGAAATGTCCGCAGTTTGGGTGCAAAGAAAAAGTTACTAACAATCAAAATTACACAACCTCTGCGTTCTCCGTGTTAATCATCCATGTTTATGAATGGACGCTACTCTATAAAAGTTTTAGCTAAGGCTTTTATACCTGAGCCCAATTTTCAAGGAACTCGTTAAAATGCGGCCTGTTTTCTTCTTTTAATGTACTGCGCACCCGTTCGATTTCCTGCTCGTATTCGTCCTTGTTCAGGCTGCCGTTGATCAGCTGAAAACGCAGATAAACCAGGTAGGTATTCAGCACATCGGTTTCGCAATAATTGCGAATATCGGCAATCCTGCCTTGCTGATAATAATCCCAGACCTTCGCGCCGCTCATGCCCATCTTGCCGGGAAAACCCAACAGGGTCGCGACCTGATCCAGGGGCGCAATGGCGCGGTTTTCATAACCGGCAATCACGTCCATCAGATCCGTATGCCGACGGTGATAACGGCTGAGGTAGTTGTTCCATTTGAAGCTCTGATCATGTTCGCCGGTTTCCCAGTATCGTGGTGCGGCGACACCGTGTATCAATGAACGGTAATTCAGCACGGGTAAATCAAAACCCTTGCCATTCCAGGAGACAATGGTAGGAATGTATTTGTCGATGCCGTTAAAGAATCGCTCAATGATCTCCTTTTCCCCCGCATCCTCATCACCCAGAGACCAGACGGCAAGGCGATCCTGACTGCGCAGCACAACCGAAATGGCAACAATTTTCTGCACCGGCAGGCGCAGAAAATCATTGCCGGTTTCCTGGCGACGCTTGTGGAACATAATGTTGGCCACTTCCCCGTCATCCAGACCGTCAAGATCATAAAGCCGGCGTCCGCCTTCCACATCCGGCACGGTCTCAATGTCAAATACAAACACATTCATGGGATTGCTGTCCTGTGAGATTCTGAGCACTACTCGGCTGGAAATACATCGGTCGAAAGATAGCGATCACCCCGATCGCAGATAATGGCGACAATCACCGCATTCTCAACTTCCTGCGACAGCCGCAGCGCCGCCGCCACCGCACCACCGGAGGAAATACCACAGAAAATACCTTCCCGACTGGCCAGATCGCGAGTGGTCTGTTCGGCTTCCTCCTGGCTTACCTCCATGAGTTTATCCACCCGTGAAGCGTCATAGATCTCAGGCAGGTATTCCTGTGGCCAGCGCCGAATACCGGGAATTTTAGCACCATCGGCCGGTTCCACGCCGACGATGCTAATATTTGGATTCTTTTCCTTGAGGAAACGGGAGACGCCCATAATCGTCCCTGTAGTGCCCATGGCGCTGACGAAATGAGTGATGTCACCACCGGTGTCAGCCCAGATTTCAGGCCCCGTGGTTTCATAATGTGCCAGTGGATTGTCCGGGTTGGAAAACTGATCCAGCACCCGGCCCCCGCCTTCGCGCCCCATTTTCTCGGCCAGATCCCGCGCCCCTTCCATGCCTTCCTCTTCGCTGACCAGGATCAACTCGGCGCCGTAGGCGCGCATGGAGGCTCGCCGCTCAAGGCTCATGTTAGCCGGCATGATCAGGATCATCCGGTAACCCTTGACCGCCGCCGCCATCGCCAGGGCAATGCCGGTATTGCCGCTGGTGGCTTCGATCAGGGTATCGCCCGGCTTGATCTCACCCCGCGCCTCGGCATGACGGATCATACTCAATGCCGGCCTGTCCTTGACCGAACCGGCAGGGTTGTTGCCTTCCAGCTTGACCAGGATTGTATTGCCGGTTTGTCCGGGAAGGCGTTGCAGGCGAACCAGCGGCGTGTTGCCAATTTGAGATTCAATCGTTTTATAATTCATGCGCAGAGTGTAATGTATCGGGCTATGACATAAAAGAGCGACAGATAAGAGGCCACGGGAAATACGACTATGAGCGATATTTTTGATGCCGGCATTGCGCTTGAGCAGGCTGCTGACAATGAAAACCTGGCACGCGAATTGTTTACTATGTTGCTGGATGAATTGCCCGATCATCGGCAGGCAATCGATGCTGCCTTCAGGGCGGTGAGCAGCGAGGATGTGAAAATTGATCGACTCTGGGATCCGGTACACAAGCTGCACGGCGCCACCGCTTATCTGGGCGTACCCGCCCTGCGCCAGGCGGTAAAAACCTTTGAGGATCTAATCAAACAGGACAACCGGGATCAGCTTGCTGAGGCTTTCCGACAACTTGATACCGAAATAAATCGATTACTGGAACACGGCAGGGAAATTCTCACTCGCAACTGGTAGCAGGTAAATAACCCCGCCGGTCCTGCAGGTTCGCCTTCAGGCGAACAGCAGCTACCTGTTCATCCTCTTCCTTAACAGGAAAAAAATCTTCTCATGACTGAGAAGACTGCTTTACAGAAGAATCAGCATGCAACCAGTCCAGCGCCTCATCCATTGAGCGAAAAACATGGATATCAATCGGGATCTCATCGCCATAGGCTGCGAACATTTTGGAAAGACCAAAGAACAGATCCTTCGTGGCCAGTAAGGCCAACCGGTAACTGGCTCCCCGCTGTTTAATGTGGTTGGCCGTCATGCTGACAATATTCTGTATATCGTCGGTTGAGAATTCAAGCGCATGTGTGCCTTTCCTGAAATCCCAGAGTACATTCATCTCTGGCCGGAATTGTGGATCAGCGAGCATAGCCTTCCATGCTGGCTCAATATCCGTCATTCTGAAGCTGTCTGTTATGAGATGCAGAACAAGGTTCTGATCTACATCAATAACTGTTTTTACTGGCATGAATTCACCTTAATAACTAACCACTCAATGTTACAAAGGCCAGCGCATATTCCATTTCATCTGCTAAGCTGATATGCGATGAAGTAATTTTTTCCTGGCTGACAAACTCTTCCGCCTTACCACTGAATTCCAGTACGGGTTTACCCAGGGCATCATGACTAACACCTATATGACGTAATGATAGACCATTAATAAAGCCCGTGCCCATGGCCTTGGCAACGGCTTCCTTGGCGGCAAAGCGCTTGGCCAGAAAATGGGCATGATTGCCGATTTCTCGAAATTCTTTCAATTCCTCATCGGTCAGAATCCGCTCGGCAAAACGATCACCGAAGCGCTCAAGATTGTTGCGCATACGCTCAATGCTGACGATGTCGGTGCCAATTCCATAAATCATAGATAGCGGGCATCACGCATCAGCGATCTCATTTCCCTGACCGCTTCATCCAGCCCGCTAAACAGGCTGCGGGCAATAATGGCATGACCAATGTTTAGCTCACAGATATCGTTAAGAGCGGCAATCGCCGTAACATTGTGATAATGCAGGCCGTGCCCGGCATTGACCTGCAGGCCACAGGCCACCCCTTTTTCCATCGCCTGTACAATACGCTGTAACTCCTGTTCCTGCTGCACCGGACTGGTTGCATCGGCATAGTTTCCGGTATGCAGTTCAATCACCGGCGCGCCACAATCCGCGGCTGCTTCCACCTGGCGCGAATCAGGATCGATAAACAGCGATACCCGTACCTGTGCTTCAGCAAGCTGTGCACAGGCTTCAGTAATGCGCGCTTTCTGCCCGGCCACATCAAGACCACCTTCAGTTGTCAATTCCTGCCGCCGTTCCGGCACCAGACAGCAGTCGGCCGGCTTAAGCTGAGAGGCGATAGCCAGCATTTCATCAGTAACCGCCATTTCCAGATTCATGCGTGTTTGCAGGACATTGATGAGCATGTCTACGTCCCGATCCTGTATATGCCGCCGATCTTCACGCAGGTGCACCGTAATTGCATCGGCACCCGCCTCCTCCGCCACCAGTGCGGCCTGTAACGGTTCTGGATAGCGCGTGCCCCGTGACTGCCGCAGGCTGGCGACATGATCAATATTGACACCCAGGTAGATCGGATTTTTTTCTCTCATGCTCATAATCGGGATTTTAATAGTTGCTTTTGCTGCCTGTAAAGCTCACGTGACTTCAGGGGTTTAGCGCCAAGATGACGGGCCAGATTCATACGCATCAGGGCTTTGGCCTCACGCAATATGAGGTCATTTCTATTGGCAGCATACAGGTTGCCACGCTGCAGGGCCAGCAACGTATAGCCATGCACTGGCAGACCATTTTCACAACCCTGCTCAGGAGTAAATGTCCTCGGCCCATGTTCCGGCTGATAACAATACAACTGATCTGCCTGCAAAACCTCGCCGCTGCTGACGTCGTGATCCAGCACCAGTCCATAACCCAGTTCCTGTAGCAGAAAACATTCAAACATCCGCAGGCTGGCTTCTTCTTTATCATGAGGCTGTTCATTATGGGAAAAACCCGCAGCGCCTGACAGACTCAACAGGGTTTGTGCATAGGCATCATACAGTGCGGGATGCGGGTCACCTTTGGCCAGCAGTCGCAACAACAGTTCGTTCAGATAAAAAGCGGTCAGTAACTTTCTTCCGGCGAGTGGTCCGAGCTGATTGCCTGCCTCGGCGGCAGTCAGTGTCTGCACCTCACCCCCGCCCTGCCAGCTCAGCAGCAGCGGAACGAAGGGCAGTAACTGCCCCTGTAACCGGGAATTAGCCTTGCGCGCACCGCGTGCGACCAGCACCCGGCGGCCCTGTTCGCGGCTGAAAATTTCAAGCAACTTGCTGGTGTTGCGATAGGGTCGAGTGTGCAGGATATAGCTGGCCTGCAGGCTAGATCTCATCCCTGTATCCAAGGCTCTGCAAGGCCCGTTCATCATCGGACCAGCCTTCCTTGACCTTGACCCAGACTTCCAGGAATACCTTTTTATGAAACAGTTTTTCCATATCCAGGCGCGCCTGGATGCCGACATTCTTGAGCCGGCTGCCTTTATTACCAATGACGATGGCTTTCTGGTTGGCGCGTTCAACCCAGATCAGGGCATGAATATGCAACCGTCCTTTTTCTTCTTTGAATTGTTCGATTTCCACCGTCAGATCATAGGGCAGTTCCCGCCCCAGCATACGCATCAGTTTTTCACGCACAAGCTCAGCCGCCAGATAGCGCTGGCTGCGATCGGTAATCTGATCGGCAGGATAAAACGGCTCTGATACATCCAGCTGCTCACGCACCTGCGCTTCGAGTTCCGACAGATTAATACCTTTAGTCGCCGAGATCGGAATAATCTGGATAAAGTCTAATTTATTCGAGATATCCTGAATAAAAGGCAGAAGCAGATTTTTATCTTCCAGTTTATCCACCTTGTTAATCGCCAGAATAGTCGGGATGCCCGAATCCTTAATCCGTTTGAGCACCATTTCATCTTCGGAAGTCCATTGCATGGCCTCAATAAGGAAAATGATCACATGCACGCTGTCCAGCGCACTATAGGCGGTGCGGTTCATATAGCGATTGATCGCACGCCGCGCATTTTCATGGATACCCGGCGTATCGACATAGATAATTTGTTCCGTATCCGTGGTCTTGATACCGAGAAGATGCTGGCGGGTGGTCTGTGGTTTACGTGAGGTAATGCTGAGTTTTTGTCCCAGCAGGTGGTTCATCAGTGTGGATTTGCCCATGTTGGGTCGGCCCACCAGCGCTACATAACCACAACGAAAATCGTTTTCTGTCGTTTTCTTAGTCATAACTCAGCTGTTTAAGCGCCTCTTCAGCCGCAGCCTGTTCTGCCTTGCGGCGGCTGCTGCCGGATGCCTGAATGGGGTTATCAAAATTCGGAAGATGGCAGGCAATGGTAAAAGTTTGCGCATGCGCCTGTCCATCGATAGCGATGACTTCATACTCAGGCAGCGACTCTCCCCGCGATTGCAGATATTCCTGTAACCGCGTCTTGGGATCCTTCAGTATCGAATCCGGATCACATTGCGCCAGCCGCTTGCTGAAAAATTGCAAAACAAAATCATGGCAAGTCTGTTGGTCGCTGTCCAGATAGACCGCACCGAATACCGCCTCCAGTGCGTCAGCAAGAATAGAAGCGCGCCGAAAGCCACCGCTTTTCAGCTCGCCGGAACCCAGCTTCAGGTAATTACCCAATTCCAGTTCGGCTGCAATTTTAGCCAGTGTTTCGCCCTTGACCAGGCTCGCGCGCAAACGGCTCAGCTCACCTTCCCGCGCATGGGGAAATCTCTGATAAAGTTCAATACTGATAATTTGCCCCAGCACGGAGTCGCCAAGAAATTCCAGCCGCTCATTATTGTTCGCGGAGGCGCTGCGATGGGTTAGCGCCATTTCCAGCAGTTTTGGTTTTTTAAAATCATAGCCTAACTTGCGCTGGAGTCGTACAAGATCGGGCATCACTGTGTCGGTATGCTGATAGCTTTCTGGAAGTGCACAACGATATCGACATTTCCTACCAGATTTTCCCGGACTTCATAGTCGATTTCCACATTCATGCTGTTTTTCAGTTTATCAATATAAATGTCGTCCCTGGTTACATTATCGACCATATTGATATCCAGTCGCTTCATTATCATCTTGCTAATCATGACCGGGGTCATGCTTGCCACGCCTGGCTCGTCTTTCAGATCACTCAGAACCGATCCCACTTTGTACCCATCCATATAAATGGGTAAAAGTTTCAGGAACAGCAGAACGAACATCATAATCAGGGCAATTACGCCCATCCAGCCAATAGCCGTCATGCCCGCCTGTTTTCGTTTCATGTTCATGAAATATCCTCTCGTTTCACCAGGGTCTGATATAAGGATGCGTCTGTTTACTAATATTAGTCGATTAACGTGCCAATGCGACCCCAGCGTGGCCATTCACCCAGCTCCCAGTTAAGCCAGACGACCATGGCGTGACCAACCAGGTTTTCATCCGGGACAAAACCCCACACCCGACTGTCTCGACTATTGTCACGATTGTCACCCATGACAAAATACCTGTTTTCGGGAACCGTGATAACAAAATCCCGCGCCGGGTACATCTTGTTCTCCAGTATTTCATGTACTACACCGCTCAGGTTTTCCGTCTTGCGTACGATATGATCATAGCCGGGGCGATATACGGTTTCCGGCCCCTGCGGCATCATTTTGTCATTGATATAAAGCACCTTATTGTAATAGGCCACCTTGTCGCCGGGAACACCGACTACCCGTTTGATATAATCAATGGATGGATCTTCCGGATAGCGGAACACGATTACGTCACCGCGTTGCGGCTGACCCAGATCGATTATTTTCCTGTTCCAGGCCGGCAGGCGAATGCCGTAACTGAATTTCTTGACCAGAATGAAATCGCCGACTTCAAGCGAGGGCAACATAGAACCGGAAGGGATACGGAAAGGCTCGGCAATAAAGCCGCGCAGGATCAGGACTATTAACACCACCGGAAAAAGAAAGCGGGAGAATTCAGCCAGCATTGTCCAGATTGAACTGATGCCGGATTGAGTTTCGTCCTGGATATCGTCCGGTTTTTTACCGCGATTGATAACAAATTTATCCAGCAGCCAGACAACACCGGTAACAAAAACGGCAATGACCAGAATCAGTGAAAAATCTACATTCATTTATCTTTCCCTACATTAAGCACCGCCAGAAATGCTTCCTGCGGTATTTCAACCTTACCGACCTGCTTCATGCGTCGCTTGCCGGCCTTCTGTTTCTCCAGTAATTTACGCTTACGCGTAATGTCGCCACCATAACATTTTGCGGTGACATTTTTGCGCAAGGCCTTGACGTTGGTGCGCGCCATAATTTTTGAACCCACGGCGGCCTGTATCGCCACATCAAACATTTGCCGGGGAATAATCTCTTTCATTCGAGCAGTTAAATCATGCCCGCGATGTTGCACCTGATCCCGGTGCACGATTACGGACAGAGCATCGACAATTTCACCATTGATGAGAATATCCATTTTCACCAGATCGGCCGCCTGAAAGCGGCTGAACTCATAATCCAGCGAAGCATAACCACGGCTGACTGATTTCAGGCGGTCGAAAAAGTCCAGTACAATTTCATTCATGGGCATTTCGTAACTGATCGATACCTGAGAACCAACATACTCCATTTTCTTCTGCACCCCGCGTTTCTCGATACACAGGGTGATGACATTGCCAACATATGCCTGCGGCACCAGAATATTGGCCAGTACGATGGGCTCACGGATTTCGTTAATATGATTGACTGGCGGTAGATCGGCCGGGTTATCAATACGGATAATCTCGCCTTTGGTGGTTTCTACTTCAAATACCACTGTGGGTGCGGTAGTGATCAGATCCAGATCATATTCCCGTTCAAGCCGTTCCTGCACAATCTCCATGTGCAACAGGCCAAGGAAACCACAACGAAAGCCAAAACCCAGCGCCTGCGAAGATTCCGGTTCATAAAACAGTGCGGCATCATTGAGGCGTAGCTTGGATAACGCTTCGCGCAGGTTTTCATAATCATCCCCGGCCACCGGAAACAGGCCGGCGAACACCTGCGGCTGCACGGGCTTGAAGCCGGCCAGTGGTTTTTCAGCCGGACGAGCAACATCGGTAATGGTATCCCCTACCGGCGCCCCGTCCACTTCCTTGATGCCCGCTATCATGTAACCCACTTCGCCGGCGCACAGTTCGGGCAGATCTTTTCTCTTCGGCGTATAGATACCGACATGGTCAACCTGATAGTCACGACCGATGGACATGATGCGGATTTTCTGTTTTTTTCGTAGTCGACCCTGCATCACTCGCACCAGCGAGACTACACCGAGATAGTTATCAAACCAGGAATCGATGATCAGCGCCTGCAGGGGCGCATCAGGATCACCCTGCGGCGGTGGAATATAGGTGACAAGATCTTCCAGCAGCGCGGCCATGCCCTCACCGGTCTTGGCGCTGACCAGCTGGGCTTGCGAGGCATCCAGACCGATAATTTCCTCAATTTCCTGTTTCACCCGTTCAGGCTCAGCAGCAGGCAGATCAATCTTGTTCAGCACCGGCAGCACTTCCAGCCCCTGCTCAATAGCGGTGTAACAGTTGGCGACGCTCTGGGCTTCCACACCCTGGGAGGCGTCCACAACCAGCAATGCGCCCTCACAGGCCGCCAGTGAGCGGGAAACCTCGTAGGAGAAATCCACATGGCCAGGCGTGTCGATGAAATTAAGCTGGTAGGTTTCGCCGTCCTGCGCTTTGTAGTCCAGGGTGACACTTTGTGCCTTGATGGTAATCCCCCGTTCTCGCTCCAGATCCATGGAATCCAGCACCTGTTCATCCATTTCCCTTTCGGACAGGCCGCCACACATCTGAATGAGGCGATCCGCCAGGGTCGATTTACCGTGATCGATGTGGGCAATAATTGAGAAATTTCGGATATGCGTCAATTGACCCACTACTCACCTGCTGTTTATGATGAAAATGAAAAAGGCGCTGCAAGAGCGCCTTTATGTAGGTTCGCCTTCAGGCGAACATGTACGGGCTCATCTATCCCCAAAGGGTAGAAGCCGTACCTACAATAGAACTTTCTCAGCAAGCTGTGGGGATTAACTCAAAGCCTGCCTAATTATATGCATTTTACAGGATTTTACGAACGACTGAAATACGCCTGCAGGGCTTCTTCATCAAGAAAGTAGTAACAGATCTCCTCATGCTCAGCCTGTAATACCGGCACCCGTGTTCCATAACGGGCTTCAAGCGCCTCATCGCCGCTAATGTCGATGACTTCAAGCTCAAACGGACGGCGTGTTTCAATACTCTCCAGCGCCAGCAGCATATCATCACAGAGATGACAGCCGTGGCGCACATAGGCCTGTAGTCTTTCCGGCATCCTTATTCTGGAATCTTCAGGGGCAGGAAGATCGGCGCATTGCCACGCTGCACCAGTACCGGCGTGGATTTGCCTTTTTTCAGTCCTTTGACTATTTTACTGAACTGCTTGATATTCTTGACGTCCTTGCTGTCCAGCATCAGAATGACATCACCACGACGGATGCCGGCATCCTGCGCCGGCCCCTTTTCCACGCTGCGCACGACGATGCCCCGCTCGCCCAGCTGCAGGCGCTGGCGCTGTTCGGCGGTCAGATCCTCGACTACCAGCCCCAGACGACTTTCCTTGCCCTTTTGCGTCACCGCCGGACTGTTTTCCGCCAGCACTTCTTCTGCGGGCAGTTCAGCTATTATCACTGACAGCGTTTTGCTCTTGCCTTCCCGTATCAGTTTGACCCGCGCCCTGACGTCAATCGGCGCCTGACCGACGGCCAGTGGCAGATCCGAAGAGCGGATTATTTTCTTGCCGTTGAACTCAACCACGACGTCGCCGACCTTGAAACCAGCCTTTTCCGCCGGACTGTCCGGCATCACCTGCAACACCACCGCGCCACGGGGATCATCCATGCCGAAAGATTCCGCCAGTTCACGGTTTACATCCTGAATCAGGATACCCAGCCAGCCACGTGCAACTTTACCTTTTTCCTTGAGCTGGGCTATGACATCCATCGCCACATCGATAGGGATAGCAAATGAGAGACCCATAAAGCCGCCGGTGCGACTGTAAATCTGTGAGTTGATGCCAATCACCTCGCCATCCAGGTTGAATAACGGGCCACCGGAGTTGCCCGGATTAATGGCAACATCGGTCTGGATGAAGGGCACATAGTTTTCGCTCGGCAGGTTACGGCCGATGGCACTGATAACACCAACCGAGACGGAATGATCAAAGCCAAAAGGCGAACCAATCGCCATCGCCCACTCACCCACTTTCAGATCACCGGATTTGCCAATTTTCACCACTGGTAGGTCACTGGCGTCAATTTTCAATAAGGCCATGTCACTACGTTCGTCGCCACCAATAATTTTTGCCTTCAGTTCGCGGCGATCACTTAATTTGACGATAATTTCATCGGCATCTTTAATGACGTGGTAATTGGTTACTACATAACCGTCCTTATCAACAATAAAACCGGATCCCAGTGACTGACTCTTGAACTCTTCCGGCATCTCATCATTATTGTTACCACCTCCACCTTCACCAAAAAAGTGGCGAAACAGATCGCCGAAGGGGGAGCCTTCCGGCAGGTCCGGCACACTAAAGCCATGCGGCATGCGCCGAGTATGTTTTATTTTCTGTGTGGTGCTGATATTTACTACTGCGGCACTGTTCTGTTCGACAAGCTCGGTAAAGTCCGGCAATTCAACTGCCTCTACACTTGATATCATCAGTGCCTGCATTAGCGCCACCAGCGCAAATGTGGCCAGAAATATTTTATAAAAATGATTGAAAGAGACTGCTACTGGAGATTTCATGGGTACTCATCACCGTCTAGTTTAGTAAAATTACTTTATACTTTGTATTATCCGTTAAATAGAATCAGATACTCAAATTATCAAGTGTATGAAGGCGTTTAAGAATAACGGGCTGGTAACGCACATCTGAACTAACGTGTCTGGAAAATAGTTTTACACCGATACCGGCAAGCACAAAACCAATAACGCCGAACACTATACTCGCGCCCTCGGCAGAAGCAAGTTGCCACTGCGCAGCCATCTGGTCACCGAATATGGCAAACAGCACCATGCTGACAATGGGCAACAGGTAAACGATAAGCGAACCCTGCACCAGCGCACTTTCCTGCAGGCCAATCAAAACTGTCTCGCCCTCGCGCGCCTGCGCCTGATTAATCGCTTTCATTTGTGCTGTTTTCTGGCCCCAGATTTTGGCAATGGTGCCGGTCCCGCAGGCCTTGTTAGCGCTGCACTGGCCACAGGCGCTTTTGCGCTGTGCTTCTACCCAGGCAAATTCACCTTCACACTTCACAACAAGGGCGGTTTCTTCAATCATTTTTTTTCAGAAACTTTAACAGCCGGGGCAACCGACTCGCCGATCATTTTGACGGTAACAAACGGGACTTCACCAATGACGGTGACATAAAAATCATCCAGCGCCCGGCCAAAAGCATGCACGGCGCCCATATGTGAACCACCGCGAAGATTGTTCTCGCTGTCCATCATTTCTTCAATAAACACCGACACTGTTGCCAGACCATCGCTAAAAATCAGGTGCTCTACCGGCATCAGGTTCTCGGGCAGCGTAGTCATACGTTTCATATCCGGCCGGAATCCAGCCGGCAGGTGCTTTACCCGCCAGTTCCTTACAGCTTTGTTTTCAGCATGCTGTTTTTTAGCCGGAGCTTCGAACCAGTTAAACTTGCTGCTGTCGATACCCGGCTGCAGCAGCGCATCGGGAATCTGATCATGGAAGTGCAACTGAGTAAACATGAATTGCTCAACCGGGGTATCATCTTCCACCACCAGATGCGTCTTTAGCAGCAGCCCGGTTTTTTCCTCCACCCACAGGTGGTAACCATAGCGAAAATTATCTTTTGGCAGAATGTTAATTTTTTGTGAAATATAACCCGCCACCTTGCCCTTGCCATCCAGTGACAAATAATAATTTTTCTGCAGTGTATTTATATCAATGGGAAAACGTGGCGGGAAAATACTACGTGGGCGGCTTTTTTGCACCACCACAGAATTCCTGTCCGGCAAATAGCAGGTTACCTTATTGTTATTACGAATAACCTCCCGGCCGCTGCCATCCATGGAAATCAGTCGTTCGCGTTCACCGTTTTTATCCACGCTGTGAATAATTTTCATCGAACTTATCTGGTTGTGCTGACCGTAAACAAAAATACCTTCGTAGCTTAGTCCATGCACTGCTGAATGCATTTTCTCCAGCCAGGCCTGTATTTCCTCCTGATGCTGATCCGCCAGTACCAGATTCAGCGGCATCAGCAGGCTGGCAAAAATGACAAGACGCTTAAGCGGCTGTTGGTAACATCTGCAGGAAATGCGCAACAAAACCGGAAGCAGCCCGTTATTTCTCATTGGCTATCCGAATAATGACAGGCTGATTCTGGGTCGCGCCGACAATACGCATATAGGGCAACATGCCCTGCATATTTGCGCTAACCGAGTATTCATTGTGATTCAGCAGGTAACCACTGAATTTCGACGTACTGGCACGATTGCCAGCCGGCTTGTGACCATGCACATGACCAGTTTGGGTCAAGGCCACGGTAGCGCCCTTTACCGGGTTAGTAGCCGGTAGTGAAACCCGCGCCGAATTTTGTCCTGCAGGACTAAAGGTAATCACACTCTCGCTCTGTTTACCGGCAGAGGCCAACGGCGCTACCCCGGTCTGATCGAGTTCTGGATTCTGGATACTGATAATGGCAATGGCGCTGACCGTAGCGGCAATCGCCAGACCGGCCGCCTGTTTCATCAACTGGCGAGGCTGGAACCGGCGCGGCGCCAGAATAGTGGGTTCATGCTCCAGCGCTATGCTGACACGCGCAGCAAGATCAAAATCAGGTGCGACGGTATCAGGCAGGTGGCCGCTGACTACATCCCGAATCAGGTGATAGCGCATCCAGCGCTGTTTCAGGCTGTCATCGCCCTGCAGATGGTTGATATCCTGCTCAAAATCAACCAGCTCGTCATCCATGAGAGCGGATAGTCGTTCTTTTGCTTCGTCACTCATTGTCTGCACACCCTGATAAAACGTAAATATCCAAACTTCCTGAAACAAAACATACCTGATTCAGCCCTGTTCTCATAATAGCGGTTTAAGCTTTTCATCAACCGCCTCACGCGCTCGAAATATCCGTGAGCGAACGGTACCAATCGGACAGTCCATCGCCTGGGCGATATCCTCGTAACTCATGCCTTCCAGCTCACGCAGAGTGATGGCGGTTTTCAGATCTTCGGGCAGTTCCTCGATAGCCTGAAACACGACTTTCTGGATCTCATCACGCAGGGCTTCACGTTCCGGTGAGGCATAATCTTTGAGGGCGGATTCGCCATCGTACTGTTCCGCATCACCTGCATCAATGTCAGCATTAGGTGGCCGACGTCCCTGCGCCACCAGGTAATTCTTGGCGGTATTGATCGCGATACGATACAGCCAGGTATAGAATGCGCTATCACCGCGAAAATTCGGCAGTGCGCGATAGGCTTTGATAAATGCCTCCTGCGCCACATCCTGCACCTCGGCCTGATCCCGCATATAGCGTGACAGCACCTTGATTATCCTTAACTGATATTTCAGAACCAGGATATCAAATGCCTTCTTGTCACCTCGCTGTACGCGCTCTACCAGCGCCTGATCAATTTCTTTTTCGCCCATTCGGGCCGATTCCTTGTAAATGCTGAATTCGTATGGAACCCGCCTGAACTGATTATATGGACAGTGTTCTGTGCATGGAGTTCGCGCTTCTGGCGGATTTTTTGGCTAAATATATCGTGTTACTCACGATTTTTCCCCTGGCCTCGGGTGTGACTACTATTCTAAACTGTTTTTGTCCCGCATAATACTAAACAGAATGATTGCTATTCCCTGTGAGTTGCGCCGTTAATCCGCAATCTCTGTGGCGTGCTGAATGAAGCTTTGCTACCGTTCGGCTGAATTATTAATTTTTTATGACCATGCATGACAAACTGGAACCCTGAAATCCATTGGCCGCAAAACAAATTGAATCTGATGTCCTGATTATAGGTGGCGGCGCAGCGGGCCTGACACTGGCGCTAAAACTTGCCGACACTCTCTCTATCAGATTGATTTCAAAGAGTATTTTGCGAGAGGGCTCGACTTTCTACGCGCAGGGTGGAATCGCCGCAGTCAATGCCCCGAATGACAGTTTGAACTCCCATATTGAAGATACAATCAATGCCGGGAGCGGCCTCTGCGATCCTGAGGCCGTGCGCTTCACAGTTGAGCACGCCGCCGAAAATATTCAATGGCTGATCGATCAGGGGATCACCTTCACCCGCAATGCCTCGGGCTCCACCCACGGCGAATACCACCTCACCCGCGAAGGGGGCCACAGCCATCGCCGGGTTTTCCATGCCACCGACGCAACCGGCAAGGCAGTCGAAACTACGCTGGAGCAACTTGTCCTCGCACACCCGCATATCCAGATCGATGAGCAACATATCGCAGTCGATCTGATTACCACCCGCAAACTGGGACTGGACGGCGACAACCGTTGCCTGGGCGCCTATATCCTTGACCGAGGTAATAATCATGTCGATGTTTACCGCGCGCGCTTCGTAATTCTCGCCACCGGCGGCGCCAGCAAGGTTTATCTATATACGACTAATCCCGATACCGCCACCGGTGACGGTATCGCCATGGCCTGGCGCGCCGGTTGCCGGGTCGCGAACATGGAATTTAACCAGTTCCACCCGACCTGCCTGTATCACCCCAAAGCCAAGTCCTTTCTGATCACCGAAGCCCTGCGTGGCGAGGGCGGCAAACTGCTACTTCCCGACGGCAGCCGCTTCATGGACAGTTATGACGAACGCGCCGAGCTGGCACCCCGGGATATTGTCGCCCGCGCCATCGATCACGAAATGAAACGCCTGGGTTGTGACAACGTATTTCTGGATATCAGCCACAAATCGGCGGACTTCATCACCCGCCACTTTCCCACCATTTATCAGCGCTGCCTCAAGTTCGGCATCGATATCACCAAAGAACCCATCCCTGTGGTTCCCGCCGCCCACTACACCTGTGGCGGTATCATGACCAACC
>JASBTR010000098.1 GCA_030148325.1 Gammaproteobacteria bacterium | reverse complement strand
CTTGTGCGAACGCGAGCGCTGCCCCTATGCAGTGATCGGCGAGGCCACCGAGGAACAGCAGCTGGTGGTGGGCGATGGCCATTTCGACGACACACCGATCGATATGCCGATGGAAGTGCTGCTGGGCAAGCCGCCCAAAATGCTGCGTGAAGTCAAACATCATTCTTTCCACAGAACCGAATTTAAAACCGATGGCATCAGGCTTGCCGATGCCGCCACGCGTATTCTTTCCCTGCCCACGGTGGCCTCGAAAGGCTTTCTGATCACCATCGGTGATCGCAGTATCACCGGCATGGTGGCGCGCGATCAAATGGTCGGCCCCTGGCAGGTGCCGGTGGCGGATGTAGCGGTGACGGCGACCGACTTTGAACACGTTACGGGCGAGGCAATGGCGGTGGGGGAACGCACCCCGGTGGCGCTGTTGCATCATGCCGCCTCGGCGCGACTGGCGATAGGCGAGGCGCTGACCAATATCGCTGCGGCAAAAATCGATGACATCAGCCGCATCGTGCTGTCCGCCAACTGGATGGCCCCGGCCGGTCATCCCGGTGAAGATGCCGGGCTTTATGATGCCGTCAAAGCCGTTGGTCTGGAACTGTGTCCGGCGCTGGGCATCGCCATTCCCGTGGGCAAGGATTCCATGTCCATGAAAACAGTCTGGGAGGATGACGGCGAACAGAAAAGCGTGACCGCGCCCCTGTCGCTGATCATTTCCGCTTTTGCGCCGGTAAGCGATGTGCGCAAAACCCTGACTCCGCAACTGCGCACCGATTGCGGCGATACTGATCTGATCCTGATTGATCTGGGCAAGGGACGTAATCGTCTGGGCGGTTCCTGTCTGGCGCAGGTCTATAAACAGCTCGGGCATCACCCGGCCGATCTGGATGATCCCACCGGCTTCAGAGCGTTCTTTGCCGCTATCCAGTTGCTGAATGAAAAATCATTGTTACTGGCCTATCACGATCGCAGTGACGGCGGCCTGTTCGCCACCCTGTGCGAAATGGCCTTTGCCGGGCATACCGGCCTGCGGGTACTGCTGGACGATCTTGGTGATGACAAAACGGCGGCGCTGTTCAGCGAAGAACTGGGCGCCGTCATTCAGGTGCGTCACTGTGATACCGATGAAGTGATGTCCTGGTTGCGTGATGCCGGTCTGAAACACCACAGTCATGTGATCGGCACGCTTGCCGAAGATGATCGCATTGTCTTCATGGATGACAATAAAGATATTCTCTCGGGCAGCCGGGTAGACTGGCAGCGCCTCTGGCAACAGACCTCCTTCCAGATGCAAAGCCTGCGTGATAATCCGGACTGCGCTGTCGAGGAATTCGATGCGCTGCTGGATACGGATGATCCGGGCCTGCACGTGGCGCTGAACTTTGATCCGGCCGACGATATCGCCGCGCCTTATCTGAACCTGAACACGCAGCCGCGCGTTGCCATCCTGCGTGAGCAGGGTGTGAACGGCCAGATCGAAATGGCGGCAGCCTTTAATCGCGCCGGTTTCACCGCCGTAGATGTTCACATGAGTGATATCATTGAAGGCCGCACCCATCTCAACGACTTCATGGGCCTGGTGGCCTGCGGCGGCTTTTCCTATGGCGATGTGCTCGGCGCCGGCGGTGGCTGGGCCAGGTCGGTGTTGTTCAATGCGCAGGCGCGGGATCAGTTCGAAGCCTTTTTCAACCGCGCCGACAGTTTCGGGCTGGGCGTGTGCAACGGTTGCCAGATGCTCTCGCGCCTGAAAGACATGATTCCCGGTGCAGCACACTGGCCGAGTTTCGAGCGCAATCTGTCCGAACAGTTCGAGGCACGCTTCCCGCTGGTAGAAGTGCAGGACTCACCTTCCATCCTGTTGCAGGGCATGGCCGGTTCGCGCATGCCGATTGCCGTCGCCCACGGCGAGGGCAGGGCCGAATTTGGCGAGCAGGCCATCGATGAACGTTTCATCAGCCTGCGCTATGTGGATCATCACGGTCAGGCCACCGAGCGCTACCCTTTCAATCCCAATGGTTCACCTGCCGGCGTTACCGGCCTGTGTAACGAAGACGGCCGCTTCACCATCATGATGCCCCATCCCGAACGCGTGTTCCGGGCCTTACAGCATTCCTGGCATCCCGATGAATGGGGCGAAGACGGACCGTGGATGCGGCTGTTCCGCAACGCACGCGCGTGGGTGGATTGAGTGTTGATGATTAACGCAGAGGACGCAAAGGCGCAGAGACGCAGAGATTTATTATGTGTAGCTCTGAGGTATGTTGTTCGATTTAGGATGCATTATGTTTTGTTCGGAGTGATCGCCTGTAAACGAATAAATATTTTTCTCTGCGCCTCTGCGTCTTTGCGCCCTCTGCGTTTAAATACCCAGCCCGGACAGGTTCCATGACCTGCGCACTCTCGATTAAAAACCTGACCAAGACCTACGCCAGCGGCGTCGAGGCTTTGAAAGGGGTCGATCTGTCGGTTGAGGAAGGGGATTTCTTTGCCCTGCTGGGGCCCAATGGCGCAGGCAAGTCCACCACGATTGGCATTATTACCTCGTTAGTAAATATCGGTGGTGGCAGTGTGGAAGTTTTCGGCCATGACATTATGCGTGAAAAGGATGCGGCGAAAAGCTGCCTCGGTCTGGTGCCGCAGGAATTCAATTTCAACCAGTTCGA
This sequence comes from Gammaproteobacteria bacterium, assembly GCA_030148325.1. Classification (GTDB taxonomy): domain Bacteria; phylum Pseudomonadota; class Gammaproteobacteria; order UBA6429; family Thiohalophilaceae; genus JAADGZ01. The sequence continues at coordinate 6,295 of JASBTR010000098.1, read as the reverse complement.
ACCGCTTATCGAAATTGTCGCCAACCAGGCCGGTTATTATGGCATCGAGCGCAAGCTGGCTTATGAACGAGCCGAGACCTACCTGAAAAAACTGTCTCTGTGGGACAAGCGGCGGGAGATGGCACGTGATCTTTCCGGCGGCATGAAACGTCGTCTGCTGATTGCCCGTGCGCTGGTGCATGAACCACGCCTGCTGATCCTGGATGAACCCACCGCCGGCGTAGATATCGAAATACGTCGACAGATGTGGGATTTCCTGCGTGAGATCAATGCCCAGGGTACGACGATAATCCTGACCACCCATTATCTCGAAGAAGCCGAACAGCTATGCCGCAATATCGCCATCATCAACGAGGGCTGCACTATCGAAAGTTCAGCCATGAAAGATCTGTTGCTGAAATTGCACGAGGAAATCTTCATTCTCGACTTGCGTGAACCGCTGTCTGAACTGGAAGATATTCCTGGTTATAAAATCTATCAGATCGATGAAACGACTCTACAGGCGCATATATCACGCGAGCAAAGTATCAATGCCTTGTTTGCTGAACTCACCCGGTGCAATATTCGTGTGCTAAGCATGCGCAACAAGAGCAACCGGCTGGAAGAACTGTTTCTGCAACTGACCGGCGGCAATGGGGAAGCGGCATGAACCTTCGTCAACAGTTTACTGCGTTCAAGACACTGTTGATCAAGGAGGTACTGCGCTTCATGCGTATCTGGGTGCAGACCGTTTTACCGGCAGCGATTACCACCGGACTGTATTTTGTTATTTTTGGCAAGATGATTGGTTCGCAGCTCAACGATATCAGTAGTTATTCCTATATGGACTACATCGTTCCGGGCATTATCCTGATGGCGATTATTAACAATGCCTACGCCAATGTAGTGTCGTCATTTTACAGTGCCAAGTTCCAGCACCATGTGGAGGAAATGCTGGTCTCGCCCATGCCGAATTATCTGATCCTGCTGGGTTTCGTCAGCGGCGGGGTTCTGCGCGGACTGATCGTGGGATCGGCGGTTACCTTCGTCGCCATGTTTTTTACCGAACTGGGCACGTTCAACATCGCTATTACGCTCACGGTGGTGGTACTGACAGCCGTACTGTTTTCCCTGGCCGGTTTTCTCAATGCCGTATTCGCAAATAGTTTCGATGATATTTCTATCATCCCAACCTTTGTGCTCGCACCGCTAACCTACCTCGGCGGAATTTTTTATTCCATTGATATGCTGCCTGAATTCTGGCAGAAGGTATCACTGCTAAACCCAATCATGTATATGATTAACGCCATGCGCTATGGCATGCTGGGTGTCTCGGATGTCGACGTCAGCCACGCCCTGCTCATGATCCTGTTATTTGTCGCCGTCCTGTTCGCCCTCAGCCTGTATCTGCTTAACAAGGGTGTTGGCATTCGCAGCTAATGTAAGTGAGAAAAATATTCCATCGCAGAATTTTATTGTAGGTGCGGCTTCAGCCGCATCTGTTCGCCTGAAGTTTCACAGAGGAATTTTCTCATGCAGGTTGCGCTGAATGGTGTTTATGAATTCGCCAAGCCCAACAGGCACTTTTGAGGACGCCCAATAAAAATATTTCACCACGAAGTTCTATTGTAGGTGCGGCTTCAGCCGCACATGTTCGCCTGAAGGCAACCTGCAATTAATACCCCGTAGCTCGATGTGAGCAGCTTATTCTATTTTATGTTCATCAGGCCATACCCGGCCTTTGAACAGACCACGATACAGTCCCAGTGCAACAAACCAGGCAATAAAGGCGGACCACACGTCGTGCGAGAAAAAATGCGCGCCGCGCACCCACTGACCGTAACTGTAGAGACCGCCCAGCAGGAGGGCGAAGCCCAGCCCGGCAAAGGCCAGACGCCGGTTTTTATCGCGCAGTAGAAAATACAGGAACAGCAGTGAGAAAGCGCCGGAGGAATGGCCGCCGGGAAAGCAGCGTCCGGCATCGATATTATCTGGTTTGTCACTGAAAATATGCACATAGGGCCGGCTGCCGTTATACATGGCCAGATCCCAGGGACAGTCCACATTAGTATATTTTTTGCCAAAAAATACCAGGCTGGTGGTCAGTACAATACTGAGAACAGCATAACCGCAGGCGCGGCGCCAGGGACGCAGGTGAACTGAAAGCCAGGAGCCAAGGAAGCCGAGCAGGGAGAAAATAGCGATCAGGGCAATGAAATCCCGCCCGGTTTTGTGCAGAAGTTGATTTGCCCACCAGCTTTCACCCGCCGTCCAGCGCCGGTTTTCAAAATCAAAAAACTGATTCGCCAGATGCACATCGAACTGACTGTGTTCGAGCAAAATGGTGAGAATAAAAAGCAGGGTGGCCGGCAGGGCGGCATGGGTTAGCCAGAAACGCATGGGCAGTTAAGTTGAAGTTTGTTATCAGTGAATCGGGTTATGTTTTTCGTTGCGTATGATGACCTGATTTACTCCAGTGATTCAAGCATTTTTTTGCGTGATAAAGTGAGAAATCAGGCGAAATAAAAGTTCCAAACTCCAGTCCACTTTAGAGCATGGTTTTAAGCTTTCGTAGGATGTGCTGAGGAACGAAGCGCATCATTCGCGGTTGCTTAGCTCATCCTACACATTTATAGCATCTGGACATCCTTTCGAAATGCTTATTTAGTCAACCGGCAAGGTATCAAATGGACTGATGACACTGATCCCCGGCTTGTTAAGTACATGGGTATAAATCATGGTTGTGGAAACATCCGCGTGACCTAATAATTCCTGTACAGTTCGAATATCGTAGCCCGACTCCAGCAAATGCGTCGCAAATGAATGCCGCAGGGCATGACAGTTCACCTTTTTTGTCAACGCGGCCATCTCCGCTGCTTTTTTAATGTGTTTCTGCAGACCATTCTCATGTACATGATGACGTCGGGTCTCGCCCGAACGTGGATCGGCCGATAGCCTGGAGGAAGGAAAGATATACTGCCACTTGAACTCTTTTTTAGCATTAGGATATTTACGGGCCAGAGCATCAGGCAAATATACGCTGCCAAAGCCCTCCGATAAATCCTCAGAATGCAAGGCCTCAATCTTGTCTATTTGCTGTTCCAGTTTATTCTGTAATTTATCAGGAATGGGCACCACCCTGTCTTTTTTGCCCTTGGCGCAGCGCACAAGAATCTGGTTATATCCAAAATCCAGATCAAGAACACGTAATCGCACACATTCCATTAAACGCAAGCCGCATCCATACAGAAGGTTTGCCATTAACCTTTGCGTTGGGTTATCAATCTTTTCGAATAAGCGCTGAATTTCATCACGAGTAAGTACAACAGGCAGTCGCTTCGGTTTTTTTGAACGGGGAAATTTTATGTTCTTGTCCAGCTCTTTCTTCATAACTTGTCGGTAGAAGAATATTAAGGCATTCAATGCCTGCGACTGGGTGCTGGCTGACACTTTTCTAGCGATAACGAGATGTTTAAGAAAACGAGAAATATCTGCCTCATTTAGCTGGGCGGGATCTTTCATGTTATGAAAATGTACATAACGAAGAAACCAGCCAAGATATGCGTGTTCCGTACGGATGGAATACTGCTGAATACGAATCTGTATTACCAGCTCGGCAATATGTTCCGGGAAACGCAGATTAACCTGCTTAAATAAACTGGAATGATTATCATCACGATCGGCAGGTTCATGTTCTTCCAGCCGCGAGTTGACAGGCTGATAGTCACGCGCCACAGTAGCGTGACTATCAGGCAAAGAGGTTGCGGCGATCAGCCAGTCATCCCACGGAAAGGTGTTGGCCCATGGTGATTTAACTATCTCTTTGAATAAAATCCTCAGAGCCTCAATAATTTGCCTAAACTGCCAATCTTCAAGGCGGGGATTTCTGCCTTTTTTCTGCAGATATCGTTCGACATGTTGCGCTGAGTGTTGCCTTAATCTTAGCCTCGGATTCGCTTTTATGTATTCTTCTGCTCGGCGGACATACCAGCGAATCGACTTCTGGTTGATGCCGTATGATTTTGATTTATATATGAAATTATCCCAGAAACGGGAAGCGGTTTCGTCTTTCATGAGGCCATCCTTAGCAATTATAGTCGCACATCCTTAGCAATTATAGTCGCAGGCAACTCCTTTGCCTGATAGGATTATGGAAAATAAATGACAAATAATCAAATAATAATAGATAGAGTCTGTCTATTTCTTGAAAAAAGCAGATTCTGTCTAAATAACTGTTATATTTAAAAAACTAGCATCATGGACATTAAAAAGTTTGAAACAACAATAAGGAAAACAGGATTTGAACTAGAGTTCAATGTTTCCGAGTGTCTTAGAAAACATAAATGGACTGTTATAAATAATAAATACTATGTTGATGATGTTGCCCTCACAGTAAGAGAAATAGATTTAATTGCCTATAAAATAAACATAGTTGAATCCATTTATGTTTACACAGTGCTTATTGTGAGTTGCAAAAAAAATGAGGAAAACATATGGGGGTTATTGTCTAAAGATAAAAATATTAATGATCCAAATACGGACTGGTATCCTGTTAGTGCATGGTCAAATAATGAAGTTTTAAAATATATGCTCAGCAACTACAATTGGAAAGATGGTTATTTGTCACTATGCAAAGATTATGATATTCACGCCGATCTAATAGAACCAGAACACCATATTTTTGCATTTCAAGAAATGAACAAGGCTAATGGTTCTCCGAAAAATGATAAAAATATTTTTGCTTCGATTAGTTCTCTAATGAAAGCAGAAGGATATGAGTTATCTTCTCTTTCAAAAAGAAAAAAGGAGGATTGTCTTTATAACTTCAATTTAATTTCTGTTGCTGATACGGAATTGGTGAAACTTCATTTCGGAGAAGAAAGTGTAGATGCATCATTAGTCGATAATGATAAATATATCGGAAGTTACATAGTTAATAATAATGACGTTCAATCTAGAATACACTTTATAAACAGTGAAAAAATAAATGATGTTATTAGTAGCTATGATAAATTGCATCAAATGAACAGGGTGTATTTTAAGGGGTTAGTATCTAACTTTTATAAAGATGCCGTAAAAAATATAGATAAAACTGAGGTTTTTAAAAAACCGTTCTTAAAAAGTATTATATTTAAAGTAAATAGGGTGTTAAAAACATATCATAATACTTTGGTGGATGAAGATGATTTTAATCTTTTCTGGAATAAAGATAAAGGCTCGTTGGAAATAGATTTATCTTTAGGGATTCAATTTCCATCTGAATCAGAAGATGCTGCTATAGAAAAATTAAACAGTGACAAGAGTCTTAATGAAGGCGTAAGAAAAAGTTTGCTGAAATATTATCGGTATAGTGGGGATTACATATTTAGCAATGATTACATCCCATTTTAAATATAACAAACTCATCCAGAGGACTTTCAGAAGGTTCACGATTTTTTGCAAAGAACGCAAAAATCGCGCCCCTTCTGAAAGCCTCTGATGAGGGCGTTATCTGTGAAACCACTAAACGAGTTAAATAAAAAAGGCGGCGAAGGATGTGCCACAAAATGAACAGTAAACAAGGTCTAACTTCGTGCGATGAATGCTGCGAATCGTAATTGGCAGTGGTGCATCCAGTCCGAGCAGGAAGTAATACCGTTTAGAGTGTGATGGGTCACTTTTAAAGGTTTTCCTGTATATCAATTTTTTTGGTAAGGTGGTTCACTATAGAAAGTCCATTTTTTGAACAAAGTTTAAAATTCTCAGATAACAAGCTCATCCAGTGGACTGCCAAAAGTGTCGCGCCTTTTGCAAAAAACGCAAAAGCCTCGCCACTTTCGCCAGCCACTGATGAGGGTGTTAGCCGCTTGAAAGACGAAGGTTTTATAAAAGCGTTTAAAGTTGTGCCATAAAAAAAGCCGCATACCAGCGGCAAGTATTTTCAATTATGGCGCCAATCGTAATTAAATCGGTACGCAAAGAACCATCAGGAACCGATACCTTTTAGAGTTTAATGGGTCATTTTTTAAAGCTCATTATTTTTAAAAAATGTCTGCTTTTGGTGCAGTGGTTCACAACAGTGTGTGCCATTTAATTATTGGCTTTGGCGGGCTGCGGCTAACAAGGTCATCCAGCAGACTGCCAAAAGTGTCGCGATTTTTGCTGTCGCAAAAAGTCGCGCCACTTTTGCCAGCAGCTGATGAGGTCGTGTGTGCCGGGCATGGCACTAGACTAGTCGGGTGAAAGTCCCGATACCAGGTAATCGTGGAGCCGAAGGTTAGCGAAAGGACAAGGGCGTTGTCGCGAGGCAGGGTCTGGAGGAAGTTCAACGCGAAAC
>JASBTR010000097.1 GCA_030148325.1 Gammaproteobacteria bacterium | reverse complement strand
CTGGGATTGTTGCGAAAGCATCCTTGCTGCTTCCAGTAACTTCTCGGCCGCCTGCATTTCACCTTCTGCGTGAATAACCTTGGCACGTCGGGTACGCTCGGCTTCTGCCTGTTTGGCAATAGCACGCACCATGCTTTCATTTAGATCCACATGTTTGATTTCAACATTACTGACCTTGATACCCCAGGCATCGGTTTGCTGGTCCAGAATGCCCTGCACATCCGTATTGAGTCGATCGCGTTCCGCCAGCATTTCATCCAGCTCATGTTGCCCTAACACGGATCGCAGGGTGGTCTGGGCGAGTTGACTGGTCGCTGCATAAAAGTCTTCGACCTGGATAATCGCCTTGTCAGGTTCAATCACCCGGAAATAAACTACCGCATTAACCTTTACTGAGACATTGTCACGCGAAATGACATCCTGACTCGGCACATCCATGACGATAGTACGCAGGTCAACCCGAACCATTTGCTGGATAAGCGGAATAACGATAATGAAGCCCGGACCTTTTACTTTCCAGAAACGACCCAGCAGGAAAATTACGCCACGCTCATATTCACGCAGGATCCTGATTGCGCTGAACAGAAGCAGCAGAACAAAAAATCCCACAATATAAAAGGTATACGCCGTCATAGTCATGGTTCTTCCTCCTCTGTTATCTTATCCCACGGTTCAACCTCCAGAGTTAAACCCGTGATCCCGATCACCCTGACCTGCTGGCCTTCGTGTAAGGGAACATTGCTGATGGCATTCCAGCTCTCGCTATGAATAGACACTCTGCCCCTGTGCTCAAAGTCAGCCATCACAATAGCCGTGTCGCCGATCAATTCTTCCAGCCCACTCACTACCGGTCGTCGCCGCGCCTTAACCGCAAGGCCAATAACAAAAACAAATATCAGGGCACTGGTGATGGCAAAGGTTATGATTACTGAAATATCAATACCAAAGCCGGGGATCTGTGTATCCATAAGAATGATGGAGCCAAACACAAACGCAATAACACCACCAATACCCAGCATACCGAAACTGGGTGCAAAGGCTTCCCCCACCATTAAGGCGACACCCAGTAATATGAGTGCCATCCCGGCATAGTTGATGGGTAACATCTGGAATGAATACAATGCCAGTAACAGGGAGATGGCACCGATGGTTCCCGGCGCAATGGCACCGGGATTGGACAATTCGAAGATCAGGCCGTAAATACCGATCAACATCAGGATATAGGCAATATTCGGGTTGGTTATCACGCTAAGCAAGCGGCTACGCCAGTCAGGCTCAATTTGTTGAATAACCCGCCCCCCTGTCTGCAGGGTGTGTTTCTGACCCTGTACGTTAACTTCCCGACCTTCCAGTTGTTTCAGGAGATCGACCATGCTGATAGCGATAATATCAATAACATTCAGTTTTAAGGCCTCACTTGCCTGCAGACTGGCCGCTTCCCGTACTGCTTTTTCCGCCCAGTCCTGATTCCGACCATGAAGTTCGGCCAGCCCCCGGATATAGGCCACCGCATCATTAATGGCCTTGTTCTTCATAGCATCATTACCGGCTCTGATTTCCGGTTTGTCATTCTTTTCTTTTTCCCTGTTCTTATTCCTTTCCTTATTGGGGGCGCTGGGTTGCGGCAGGCCGCCTATTTGCACCGGTGTCGCAGCCCCCAGATTGGTACCCGGCGCCATGGCCGCAATATGGCTGGCATAAAGAATAAAGGTACCGGCACTGGCGGCACGGGCACCGGTTGGCGTCACATAACTGACAACAGGCACAGAAGAATTGGTAATATTTTTAACGATCCCGCGCATGGCGGTATCAAGCCCACCGGGGGTATCTATTCGAATCACCACCAGTTCGGCCTGTTGCTCATTTGCCGATTCAAGCGCCCGTTCAATATAATCATCCGTAGCCGGGCCAATGGCATCTTCGATGGTGAGTTGAACAACATGCCCACCCAGCCTGTCGGCACAAACCGCGGGCTCCGTAAAAACAGCCACTATCAATAGCGGTATGACGAAAAATATCTTTGTCAGGCTCGCCATGTTTGCAGTTTCCTGTTATTTAGTTTAAGCATAGCTACTGTCCGGCTGCTTTGCGATATAGAAACAGAATTAAGCAGGCTAAATAGCTGTTCCAAATACCAGTCCACTTTAAGCAATTACCGTTCATCCTGAGCCTGTCGAAGGACAAGCAGATTAAACACTCTATTCACAGTATTTCCACGCTCATGGTTCGACAAGGCTCTCCTGAGCGAAACC
>JASBTR010000096.1 GCA_030148325.1 Gammaproteobacteria bacterium | reverse complement strand
GTTTCGCTCAGGAGAGCCTTGTCGAACCATGAGCGTGGAAATACTGTGAATAGAGTGTTTAATCTGCTTGTCCTTCGACAGGCTCAGGATGAACGGTAATTGCTTAAAGTGGACTGGTATTTGGAACAGCTATTTAGTTTTAACTACACATTTTATAATAGAGAACCCGATCTTCTTTAAATCACCTCTGTGTCCTCTGTGGTAAAAAATAAACACCAATTACGCACCCGCCCGAATTTTAAAGCAGGACAACCTATGAATAAAACTCCCGATATATTAAAAAAAATCATCCAGCGCAAGGCAGAAGAAATCACAGAGCGTCAGGCAGACGTTTCTTTAGCGGAAATAGAAAAGCGTGCTCAGTCAGCGTCACCCGTACGTGGTTTTGTTGCGGCGATAAAAAATAAAATTGATGCGGGCCAGGCGGCGGTGATTGCTGAAATAAAAAAAGCTTCGCCCAGTAAAGGTGTGATGCGTGAGAATTTTCATCCGGCCGAGATCGCGAAATCCTATGAAAAAGGTGGGGCTGCCTGTTTATCAGTTTTAACCGATGTCGATTTTTTTCAGGGCCATGATGATTATCTGCAACAGGCCCGTTCAGCCTGCAAGCTGCCGGTGCTGCGCAAGGATTTTATGATCGATCCTTATCAGGTATTCGAAGCGCGCGCACTGGGCGCGGATTGTATTTTATTGATTGCTGCGGTGCTGGAAGATGCACAGATGAAAGAGCTGGCCGAACTTGCCGCACGGCTGGAAATGGATGCCCTGATCGAAGTGCATGATGGTGAAGAACTGGAGCGGGTGCTGCCGCTGGACTTACCTCTGGTCGGTATTAATAATCGTAACCTGCGCAGCTTTGAAACCTCATTGCAGACCAGTCTTGAACTATTGAGCATGATTCCGGATAAGCGAATTGTGGTGACCGAAAGTGGTATTCATACAGCAGAAGATGTTGCTCTGATGCGCAGCAACAACATCAACGCTTTCCTGGTTGGTGAGGCGTTCATGAAAGCCGATGATCCGGGAGAGAAGTTGCGGGAACTGTTTTTTTAAATAAACGCAGAGGACTTCCTACACTTTGCTCCGGTCGCGTTCTCTGTGATATTTACAAAATAATGGGGCCAGGCCGCTCTCAGGCAGACTTAGCGCGTCCCAAATACCACGATGGTCTTGCCCTTGACCGAAATCAGTCCCTGTTCTTCCATGGTTTTCAAAACACGCCCAACCATTTCTCGTGAGCAGCCGACGATGCGGCCGATTTCCTGACGAGTGATGCGGATCTGCATGCCGTCGGGGTGGGTCATGGCATCCGGCTGTTTGCACAGATCCAGCAGGGTGCGGGCAACGCGGCCGGTCACATCCATGAAGGCGAGATCGCTGACCTTGCGGCTGGTGTCGCGCAGGCGAGTCGCCATCTGTGAGGCGAGGGCGAAGAGTACGTCGGGGTGATCCTGATAAAGCTGGCGGAATTTGCTGTAACTGATTTCGGCTACTTCGCAGGCGGTACGGGCGCGCACCCAGGCGCTGCGATTGTCATCTTCGCTAAATAGTCCCATTTCACCGAAAAAGTCACCCTTGTTCAGGTAGGCGAGGACAATCTCGCGGCCGTCGGCATCTTCAATGAGTACAGAGACCGAGCCGTCAACGATGTAATAGAGCACATCGGGCTTGTCCGCAGCATAGATGATGACGCTTTTGGCGGGATATTGCCGGCGGTGGCAATGTTCGAGAAATCGATCCAGAGATTCAATTCCAGTGTGCTGGGCTGCCGTCTGTACCATTGTATTCCTTTTAGTTGTTACTGACGTATTATCCTTCTTATGGTATATGAATGCCGGGCATTGTAAATAGATGTGTCCGACTTCCTGTGAAAAGTGAGAATATCGTCACTCATGCTCTTGAGTGAGCAGCCGGGTGACCGGAAAATGGGTTTTTAGTTCCTGTCGGTGGTTAAAATGGCGGGAGCAGTTTTTTAGTCTGGTTTATTACTATGGGGTTGATGAAATGAAAGCACGGGTGAAATGGGTGGAGGATGCCACTTTTCTGGCGGAATCCGGCAGCGGGCATACGCTGGTGATGGACGGGCCGCCGGATCATGGCGGCCGGAATCTGGGTGTGCGGCCGATGGAAATGCTGTTGCTGGGCATGGGCGGCTGCACCGCCTTTGATGTCATGCTGATCCTGAAAAAATCCCGTCAGTCCGTGACCGATTGCGAGGTGATGCTGTCGGCCGATCGGGCGGATACCGAACCGAAGGTGTTTACCCGCATTCATGTGCATTTTATCGTTACCGGTCAAGGGCTTAAGGAAAAACAGGTGGCACGGGCGGTGTCCCTGTCGGCGGAAAAATACTGCTCGGCCTCCATCATGCTCGGACGCGCGGGAGTGGAAATCAGCCATGATTATGAAATTCACGAAGCAGCGGGTGACGAATAAAATATGGCTGATCCGGATAAATTGATCCGCGAGTATTACCAGTCCTGGTTCCGCTTTCATCCTGAGGCCGCGGTGGATGCCGGGGTAGAAGGCTACGCGCACCTGCTCACTCCCTGCGACGATGATGATATCGGTGCGCTGACTGCTCTGAATGAGAAGATGCTGTGCGCGCTGGAGGAGTTCAATGAGCAGGATCTGGACGAGGATCAGCGGCTGGATCTCGATATTCTGCGCAGCGCCGCCCTGCTGGAGCTGAAGGAACTGGTGGAGAAGGACTGGCGCCAGCGTGATCCGCTTCGTTTTCTGCCTGTCCACGCCATCTATCAGCTAACCCTGCGCGAAGTACAGGACAGGCCCGCTGCATTTTCGGCGCGCCTGTCGGCCATTCCGGGTTATCTGCGTTCGGCGCGCAGTCATTTGCAGGTCGATCCGGCCCAGATTCCTCCCAACTGGTTACAGGCCGCCATCGTCGAGGCGCAGCAAGGCGCGGCCTGGCTGCGCCAGCTGCATCATCATCCGGTGGTCAGCCGCTACCGGCTGGATGCAGAGCTGGACAGCGCCGCGCATGCACTGGATGACTATGGCCATTTTCTGGAAACCGATTTATCCCGACTGGCGCAGGGGGACTATGCCTGTGGTCAGGAACAGTTTGAAATGCTGTTGCGCCATCGCCACGGGCTGGATATCAGCGCCGCTGCCCTGCACCAGCTGGGCCAGCGCCTGTTTGATGAAACCCTGCTCGAGCTCAAGGCTGTTACCCGTGAACTGCAGGGCGATGAGGATATTGATGGCCTGACGCAGAAAATCCATGCCCGGCACGAGAATATTGATACCCTGCTGGATAGTTACCGGCAGGTGATGGCGCAGGCGCGGGCCTTTGTGGCCGAGAAAAACCTGTTGAGTCTGCCGGCGCGTGAGTCGCTCAAGGTGGTGGAGACACCGCTGTTCCTGCGCCATGAAATCCCCTTTGCCGCTTATCTGGAACCGGCTCGCAATGATAGCCGACAGCAGGGACTTTATTATGTCAGTCTGCCCGACAGTGATGCCGGCATGGGTGAGCACAATGCCATCAGCTTGCGTCACACCTGTGTACACGAAGCCTGGCCGGGGCACCATCTGCAGTTTGTTACCGCCAATCTCCGGCCGCAGTCCAGCACGTTGCCGCGGCTGCTGAACCCCTCCGCCACCCTGTATGAAGGCTGGGCGCTGTATTGTGAGCAGCTGATGCAGGAACAGGGCTTTCTCGATGCGCCCGAGTCACGCTTTATCCTGCTCAAGGATCGACTCTGGCGCGCCCTGCGCATTATGCTGGATGTGGAGTTGCATACTCGCGGCCTGAGTCTGGAACTGGCTTCTGAACGCATGCAGTTATGGCTGGGTTTTTCGCCGGAGCAGGCGCTGGCCGATCTTCAGTGGTATACACGCATGCCAACCGTGCCGATGGGCTACGCCACCGGCTGGGCCCTGATCAATGCCACCCGTTCGCGCCTGCAGTCGATGGAATCAAATTTTAGCCTGGGGGACTTCCATGATAAGTTGCTGTCGATGGGTTCGGTGCCGGTGGCATCGATAATCCCTCGCGTATTTGGGAAACCATTGTGGAAGAGTGTGCGCCGGGAAGTTTTTGCCGAGGCGGAGTAAACGATGGGTTTCGCTTCGCTCTACCCATCCCACCCTTAATAAACTCCTTTTTGTAGGATGGGTAGAGCAAAGCGAAACCCATCAACCTTTTTTTAATGAGATGGGCCATGCCACGTAAAAAGAAAATCAAACTTCATGGGTTTAACAACCTCACCAAGACCCTGAGTTTCAATATCTATGATATTTGTTACGCCAAGAGCGTCGCTCAACGCAAGCAGTACATCGAATACATCGATGAAATGTACAATGCCGAACGGCTGACGGATATTCTCACCGAAGTCAGCCACATTATCGGCGCCAGTATTCTCAATGTCGCGCGCCAGGACTACGAGCCGGAAGGCGCCAGTGTCACCATGCTGATTGCCGAGGAACCGGTGGCGGCGGAAGAGCTATCCAATACCCAGTCGCCGGGTCCATTGCCAGAGTCAGTGGTTACGCATCTGGACAAGAGCCATATTACGGTGCACACCTATCCGGAAAGTCATCCCGACAATGGCATCAGCACCTTCCGCGCCGATATCGATGTCTCAACCTGCGGACGCGTATCGCCGCTCAAGGCGCTGAACTTTCTGATCCACAGCTTTGATTCGGATATCGTGATCATGGATTACCGGGTGCGCGGTTTCACCCGTGACGTGCGCGGGCGCAAGCATTATATCGATCACAAGATTAATTCGATTCAGAACTTCATCGCCCGTGATACCAAACGAGCCTATTCCATGATCGATGTGAATGTCTATCAGGAGAATCTTTTCCACACCAAGATGATACTCAAAAATTTTGATCTGGAAAATTATTTGTTTGGTATTAAAGGTGAAGAGCTGCCGCCGCGGGAATATAAAAAAATCCACGACCGGGTGCAGAAGGAAATGCTGGAAATATTTTACGGCAGGAATATCTAAGGGTTATTGTAAAGGAACATGAATAACGCAGAGTCGCAAAGGCGCGGAGTTTTTTGTGATTGCAGAAATATTGGGGTAATCATTTCCTCATTACTCTAAGGAAGCTCTGATTAATTCCGTTCGCCCTGAGCCTGTCGAAGGGTGTTGTTTTTAACATGCTGATTTTATTACGGTTGGTGTTCATGGTTCGACAGGCTCACCACGAACGGTGGAATTAATCAGAGCTTCTCTAAATAAGTATTCCAAATTCCTGTCCAGTCAAAACCGTTCGCACTGAACGAAGCCGAAGGACTCAGGACGAACGGTGGAATTAATCAGAGTTTCCCTAAAGTGTACTGGTATTTGGAACACTTATTTAGAATGATGTATTCAGAGATTTCCTGATAAAACTCTGCGTCTCCGCGCCTTTGCGTACTCTGCGTTGATTACATGAAAATGATAGATGTGCCTCCTCCTGTTTACACCCACCACGCCGTACGCGTCATGATCTTTGAAGTCAGGCCCATGAATTTTTTAACCGGTTCGGGCAAAGGCGCGCCGCCGGCGCTTAGCGCCATGGTCGCGTGCTGGCCTTCATCGGTTTTCATCTGTTCTAGAATAGCGCGGGTTTTCTGATCATCTGGCGTGATTTGCTGCAAGTGGGAATCCAGATGGCGGACAACCTGATGTTCGGTTTCCGCGACAAAACCCAGGCTCCATTTGTCACCCGCCAGCCCCGCCAGTGCGCCGATGGTCACCGAGCCTGCGTACCACAATGGATTAAGGTAGCTGACATGACTGCCCAGTTCCTTTACCCGCTGCTCGCACCAGTCCAGGTGATCGTTTTCCTCTTCAGCGGCGCGCTGCATTTTCTCACGCACCCTGGGCAGTTTCGCCGTCAGCGCCTGCCCCTGATACAGCCCCTGCGCCGCCACTTCACCGGCGTGGTTGATGCGCATCAGCCGAGCGGCCAGTTCGCGTTCAGATTCACTGAGTTCCGCTTCTACCTTGGCGTTAGCCGGGTTAGCTCGCTCAGTGACGCAGGGTTTGCCGAACAGGGTACGCAGCCCGGTATCCAGGTTCATCACCAGCTGGTCGAGGGGGCTGTAGTTGCGGTCAGTCATGATTAATCAATATTTTGTGCATAAATAATTAAGTAGCATAAAATAATTGTAGCATCATATTTTGTTCCTGGTTCCTAAA
>JASBTR010000092.1 GCA_030148325.1 Gammaproteobacteria bacterium | reverse complement strand
TCCCCTGGTACGGTGATGCGTGCATCGTAACGTTACAATTTTTATGATTTCTTGAATCGGCAAGCTATTAAGCAATATTCTTGCCAGCACAATTCATACCAAATCACTTGTATATTTAAGTGCTTATATTTAGTAAGTTTTTAATTTTTACAGGTGAATTATTCCACGCCTGCCTGTATTTGCCCGCGAGCGTACGCTTCATGGTTGTGCAAAACCAGCTAAATGTGATCATAGTGGTGCAGGGGAATAGGGGGCATGTTGCATATGGGTAAATGCAATACGAGCGGCGGGGTATTAAATCGTAGGAAGGAATAATTTTGAACCGCCAAGACGCAAAGGACGCCAGGAATTGTTTGGCTAAAACCTGGCGTCCTTTGCATCCTGGCGGTTAATATTAATCATAGCAAGCTGAGGGAAATTAAACCCATAGAGATTAAAACCCTCAGAGATAAAATCCTCTAACGAATAACCGAAAAAAACCACAATAGGCATTGGATAAAAAGAGGGATCCAGCGCTATCGACAGTTGAGCACATCCACGCGCCGCCCCAGATTCTCCAGTGCAATATTGGCCTGAATAAAACCATTGGACTGGGACTTTAACCACCAGCGTGCAGCTTCGCAGTAACTCTGCTTGCCGACCACACCATTGGCATACATGGCACCCAGATTATACTGCGCCAGCGCGTCGCCACTGGCCGCCGCCAGCAGCCACCAGCGTTCCGCTTCCTTGAAGTTCTGGTGAACGCCACTGGCACCGGTGGCATAAATAATCCCCAGGTTATACTGGGAATCTGAATTACCCTTGAGACCCGCCGTGCGCCACCATTTTATGGCCCTGGGGATATTCTTCTTTACCCCTAATCCCCGCGCATAGGCCAGTCCCAGATTATGCTGGGCATCGCGATCCCCCTGTTCTGCAGCACGCAGATACCAGTGGATTGCCTTATAGCGGTCGTTACTGGCAGTCTCGTACAGCACACCAAGGAAGAACTGCGCCCTGGCGTAACCATCTCGGGCCGCCGACAACCAGATCCTCTCCGCACGGTAAAAATCCTTATTTTTAAACGCCTGTGCGCCCTTTTTGAATTCAGCCTGCGCCTGAATCATTTTCTGGCCAAGCTGGTCCAGGCTACTGCCCAGATCCCCACCATTGCCGATATTGATAGTTTTCTGCAGCTGAGCATGCGCCGGCAGCATGGCCAGCAAAAACAGGACAAAGACACAGATAAGGGCGAATTTGACCTGCCGCAGCGCAATTTTCTTTGCCTGTACAGCAGGGATGGAACTCGAATTAAACCGATTACGACGCATAAGATTTCTCCAGCACAGTGCCTGTTTTGCAGGCTCTATATGTCTTAACGTCTTGGTTGTGAGCGACTTTAGCTTTTTTCTTCCTGTTTATGCTTGATCTTTATGTAATAGCGGTTCTCATTTTATCCGCGAATGGCAGCATCCATGCGCGCCAGCGCGCTATCCCAGACTTCCCCGTGATTTTCACCGCGGCTCATCATCTCCATAAGCCCATAGGAAAATTGTCGGTTCTCAGGCGTCATATCCGCCAGTTTTCTTAACATATACATATGCCCGCCTTTCTCAATATCCAGTGTTTTACACAGCGCATACAGTGACAGGGCCTGCCCGGAGCGGGGATTGGCTTCAATCAGCGCGGTGACCTGTTCAAGTAGATTCTCAGTCATGTTCGTTGCTCCCTGGTAAGAAAAGGGGGAATAAAAAAGGGCAGGTGAATCCACCTGCCCTTTTACCGTTTTAGTCCAGCCAGCGAAAATAGAACCCTGCTGGAGCCGGTCAGATTTATTTATAGAAAGAAATCATCTTTTCCAGGCTGATAGCCTTGATCTTGTCGGCATTGCCCGCAGAGCCAAAGGCTTCATAACGCGACTTGCAGATTTCCATCATGGCTTTGGTCGATTCCTTGAGGAATTTACGCGGATCAAAGTTAGCGGGATTCTCCGCCAGGTGTTTGCGGATAGCGCCGGTAGAGGCCATACGCAGATCGGTATCGATGTTGACCTTGCGCACACCGTTCTTGATGCCTTCGACGATTTCTTCCACCGGTACGCCATAGGTCTGGCCCATGTCACCACCGTAGGAGTTGATAATCTTCAGCCATTCCTGGGGAACGGAAGAGGATCCGTGCATAACCAGGTGAACATCAGGAATACGCGCGTTAATTTCCTTGATCCGATCGATACGCAGGATTTCACCCGTCGGCTCCTTGGTGAACTTGTACGCACCATGGGAAGTACCGATGGCAATCGCCAGCGCATCCACGCCGGTCTTTTCAACAAAATCAGCCGCTTCGTCTACACCGGTCAGCAGCTGATCCATATCCAGCTTGCCTTCCGCGCCGTGGCCATCTTCCTCGCCCATTTCACCGGTTTCCAGTGAACCCAGACAACCCAGCTCGCCTTCAACGGAAACGCCGCCGGCATGGGCCATTTTTACAACTTCCTTTGTTACCTCAACATTATACTCAAAGCTGGAGGGCGTTTTCATATCGGCCATCAGGGAACCGTCCATCATCACCGAGCTAAAGCCGGACTGAATGGAGCGCAGACAAACTGCAGGTTCGGAACCGTGATCCTGATGCATTACAACCGGAATATGCGGATACATTTCAATCGCAGCGCTGATCAGGTGACGCAGGAAGGGTTCGCCCGCATAGGAACGCGCACCGGCGGAACCCTGCATGATAACCGGACTATTGGTTGCATCCGCAGCCTGCATGATGGCATGCACCTGTTCCATGTTATTGACGTTGAATGCGGGCATGCCATAGTTATTTTCCGCTGCATGATCCAGTAATTGACGCATCGAGATAAGGGCCATATTCGACCTCCTTTAGAAAGTTAGTTTTAAGTTAAATGGTAAAAAAATCGTACGAAATAAAAGTTCCGAATTCCTGTCCATTTTTCAGAATGGTTTTAAACCTTCGTAGGATGTGCTGAGCGCATCGTTCGTGTACCCAGTCTGAAATGATGCACTTCGTTCCTCAGCACATCCTACAGATTAATAACATCCGGACACCCTTTTGGAACTTTTATTTAGTTAAAGCCATCTGGGTATAATTTACCCTCCGGGAATTCGTTCATTTATAAGCGAATTATTCCGTTCGCTATTCTGTTTCGGTGGCCGGTTCAACCATTTCGCCAACTCGGACGATCTTCATCGCATTGGTGCCACCCATGACGCCCATCAGGTCGCCCTTGGTAATAATGACCAGATCACCATCGCGCACCGCACCACGACGCAACAGTTCATCTACCGCTTCCTTGTTAATCTCTGCATGATCCTTGCTGGTGACTTCAAAACTGACCGGATAAACCCCGCGATACAGCGTGACTTTTCGGCGTGTTTCCACATGGCTGGTAAGGGCGTAAATCGAGATCCCTGAACTGATGCGCGACATCCACAGGGTTGTAGAACCTGATTCGGTCAGCGCGGCAATCGCCTTCACACCCAAATGGTTGGCCGTATACATGGAGGCCATGGCAATGGCCTCATCCATGTGTTTGAAAGTCGTATCGATGCGATGATCCGAGTGCGTGGCAATACGCTGTTTTTCCGCTTCGCGACAGACCCTGTCCATGGCGACAATGGCCTTGTCAGGATATTTTCCGGTTGCGGTTTCAGCCGAAAGCATGACTGCATCGGTGCCATCAAGCACGGCATTGGCCACATCGAACACTTCCGCCCGGGTCGGAATGTGGCTATGGATCATGGACTCCATCATCTGGGTGGCGGTGATCACCACCTTGTTCATGGTCCGTCCCAGACTGATCAGGTGTTTCTGTACGGGCGGCAGGGCCGCATCGCCGATTTCCACGCCCAGGTCACCGCGCGCAATCATGATGACGTCACTGGCTTCGATAATTTCCTCGATATTCTCCAGTGCATCGGCGCGTTCAATTTTGGCCACGATACCGGCATGCCCGCCGGCTACCTGCATCAGTTCACGCGCGGTATGAATGTCATCGGCGCAACGTGGAAAAGAAACCGCCAGATAGTCCGCCTGCATTTTGGCGGCCAGTTTGATGTCTTCCTTGTCCTTCTCGGTCAGGGCAGCAGCTGACAGCCCCCCGCCCTGGCGATTCAGGCCCTTGCGGTTGGACAATTCGCCCCCGGCAACCACCTTGCAGTTTACCGCCGTACCTTCAACATTATCGACCCAGAGCACGATGCCGCCGTCATCCAGCAGCAGCGTATCACCCCGTTTGACGTCATCAGGCAGAGCCTTGTAGGAAATACCGACCCGATCGACCGTACCCGCTTTCGGATCCATCGCTGTATCGAGTACGAAACTGGCGCCATCCTTGAGTTCAACCTTGCCATCCTTGAAACATTCAATGCGAATCTTGGGGCCCTGTAAATCACACAGCACTCCGATCTGGCGGCCATGCGCCCGCGCTCGATTGCGCAACTGTTCCGCCCGCGCAATATGTTCTTCCGGTGTACCGTGGGAAAAGTTTACCCGCACCACATCCACACCAACCTCGATGATCTTGTCGAGCATCCTGGCATCGCTGGTTGCAGGACCTAATGTCGCAATGATTTTGGTTCTACGCATATACGTTCTGTGACGAGCAAAGAGAGCAAACAGCCGCTATAACGGCCAGGTTTTCCTCGTCCCTCGTCCCTAGTCCCTCGTTACTGTATTATTTGGCCCGCTCTTCGAGCATGGCAACGGCTGGCAAAGTCTTACCTTCCAGATACTCAAGGAATGCGCCCCCCGCTGTTGAGATATACGAAACCTTATCATAAATATTGTATTTTTGAATGGCGGCAATGGTATCGCCGCCCCCGGCCAGACTAAAACCATCCGCATTAGCAATAGCCATTGCTAATGTCTTCGTGCCTTCGCCAAACTGATCGAATTCAAATACGCCTACCGGACCATTCCAGATAATCGTGCCGGCTTTGGCAATAATATCAGCCAGCTCTTTGGCGCTATCGGGACCGATATCAAAAATCATATCATCATCTTCAACATCAGAAGCCGCTTTTAAGGTTGCTTCCGCCGTTTCAGAAAATTCCCTGGCGCAGACAACATCGGTGGCTATCGGAATATTGGCACCACGCGCTTTCATCTTTTCAATTAGTGCTTTAGCCGTATCAACCAGATCATCTTCGCACAATGATTTACCTACATTGTGCCCGGTGGCCTTGAGGAAGGTATTGGCAATCCCGCCGCCAACCACCAGCTGATCCACTTTTTCAGACAGGGCTTCAAGCACTGTCAGTTTGGTCGATACTTTTGAACCACCCACAATCGCCACCATTGGGCGAGCCGGATTAGCCAGCGCTCTGGCAAGGCAATCCAGTTCGTTCGCCAGCAACAAACCCGCGCATGCAACCGGTGCAAATTTGCCCACACCATGGGTCGAAGCCTGCGCCCGGTGTGCAGTGCCAAAGGCATCCATGACAAATACGTCACACAGTGACGCATATTTTTTCGCCAATGCCTCGTCATCCTTCTTTTCACCGGCGTTGAAACGCACGTTTTCCAGCAGCACGACTTCGCCGGCAGCGACTTCCGGCGCCTTCTCCAGGTAATCTTTAATTAACCTGACGTCCTTGCCCAGCTTGGCTGACATATCTTCTGCAATCGGCTGCATGGAATTTTCTTCATCAGCCTTGCCTTCTTCAGGACGACCACGATGCGACATCACCATCACAGCAGCGCCCGCTTTCATGCAATGTTCGATGGTCGGCATAGAAGCGGCAATACGCGCATCCGAGGTTACTTTGCCATCTTTAACAGGGACATTTAAATCAGCACGAATCAGAACGCGCTTACCGGCAAGATCAAGGTCGGTCAACTTAATAAAAGACATTGTAAATACTCCACAATTTTTCAAAGAATTTTGTTA
The DNA here is from genome assembly GCA_030148325.1 of Gammaproteobacteria bacterium. Classification (GTDB taxonomy): domain Bacteria; phylum Pseudomonadota; class Gammaproteobacteria; order UBA6429; family Thiohalophilaceae; genus JAADGZ01. Next base: position 3,197 of record JASBTR010000092.1, on the reverse strand, counting down.
ATCATTTATAATTAACAAAAGTCTCTAAACAAAAAGTTACGAGGGACGAGTAACGAGTGGCAAGGGCTGTTTGCCTCGTCACTCGTCCCTCGCTCCTCGCCCCTTTATTTAATTAGCCGCCACATGCTCGACAAAGCGCAGCATGTTACAGGTGTAACCGTACTCATTGTCGTACCATGAAACCAATTTCACGAAAGTGCCATCCAGCGCAATGCCGGCTTCTGAATCGAAGATAGAAGAGTAGCCGCAACCACGGAAATCAGTTGAAACAACTTTCTCGTCGGTGTAACCCAGAGTTTTGCTCATGTCGCCGGATTCTGAAGCGGCTTTCATGGCGGCACAGATATCGTCATAAGAAGCTTCTTTATCCAGCTCAACCGTCAGATCAACCACAGAAACGTCTGAAGTCGGCACACGGAAAGCCATACCGGTCAGCTTGCCATTCAGTTCAGGTAGCACAACACCCACAGCTTTGGCGGCGCCGGTTGAAGAAGGGATGATGTTTTCCAGAATACCACGGCCACCGCGCCAGTCTTTCATCGAAGGACCGTCAACTGTTTTCTGAGTAGCAGTGGCGGCATGCACAGTCGTCATCAAACCACGTTTGATGCCCCACTTGTCATTCAGAACCTTGGCCACAGGTGCGAGACAGTTGGTGGTACAGGAGGCGGCAGAAACAATTGCCTGACCTGCATACGTTTCGTGGTTAACACCATATACGAACATGGGCGTACCATCTTTGGAAGGCGCAGACTGAACAACTTTTTTGGCGCCGGCATCAATGTGCTTCTGGCAACCTTCTTCGGTCAGGAAGAAACCGGTGCAATCGATAACGATATCCGCACCAACATCATCCCATTTAAGATCGGCCGGATCACGCTCGGCAGTTAAACGGATTTTTTTGCCGTCAACGATCATTGAATTTTTGCCAGAAGAAACTTCACCCGGGAAATTACCGTGGACAGAATCATACTTCAGCATATATGCAAGATACTCAGGATCCAGCAGATCATTGATACCTACAATTTCGATGTCTGCAAAATCTTTGTGTACTGCACGAAAAACCATACGGCCGATACGACCAAAACCATTAATACCGACTTTGATAGTCATATTATCTTTCTCCTGAAAATAAATTATTTAAAATTATTCAATAGTCGAATATCGCTTAGAGCACGCTTTCCACGGCCTTGACAACATTCTCAACGGTGAACCCGAATTCTTTAAACAGCTCCCCCGCAGGTGCTGACTCACCAAAGCGATCGATACCAACAACGGCATCAGCATATTTGTACCATGCGTCTGTAACAGCGGCTTCAACCGCAACAGTTGGCGTACCCTTGGGCAACACTGATGAACGATAGCTTTCGTCCTGCTTGTCAAAAATATTGGTAGAATGCATAGAGACAACACGAATCTTCTTGCCAGACAGTGCTTCAGCCGCGCCGGTTGCCAGCGCAACTTCAGAACCCGTCGCAATAATAATCGCATCCGGTGCGCCATCACAATCTTTGAGGATGTAACCTCCCTTTGTGATATCAGCAATCTGTTCATCCGTGCGCTGCTGATGAGGCAGACCCTGACGGGAGAAGATCAGACAGGAAGGACCATCTTTACACTCAATAGCCTGCTGCCAGCTAACTGCAGATTCAACTGCATCACAGGGACGCCATACCGTCATATTCGGAATCATACGCAGGGTTGGAATCTGCTCGACAGGCTGGTGGGTCGGACCATCTTCACCCAGGCCAATTGAGTCATGCGTGTAAACAAAAATCGAACGCTGCTTCATCAGCGCCGCCATGCGCAGGGCGTTACGCGCATATTCCGAAAACATCAGGAAGGTGGCGCCGAAGGGGATCAAGCCACCATGCAAAGCGATACCGTTCATTATGGCGGACATGCCAAACTCACGTACGCCATAATTGAGGTAGTTGGCATCTTCGTGATTGATCATGGGTTTGTAACCAGACCACTCGGTCAGGTTGGAACAACCCAGATCCGCCGAACCGCCAAACATTTCAGGCAACATGGGCGAGTAAGCTTCGATACAGGCTAAAGAGGCCTGACGCGTGGCCGGACTTTTTGCTTCAGCATTTACAGAAGCAATGTATTTGGCCGAATTGGCCGCCCAGTCTGCCGGCAGCTCACCGGAAGTACGACGCGCGAACTCGGCGGCTAATTCAGGATAGGCTGCCTTGTAGGCCGCAAACTTTTCATTCCACGCGGTTTCTGCCGCCGCGCCTTTTTCTTTTGCGTCCCAACCGGCATAAACATCGGCAGGCACTTCAAAAGGACCATATTCCCAACCCAGAGCAGCCTTGGTCAGGTTGATTTCTTCTTCGCCCAGTGGCGCACCATGACTGGCATGACTACCGGCTTTATTTGGCGAACCAAAACCAATCGTTGTTTTGCAGCAAATCAGTGTTGGTTTATCGGTCATGGCTTTCGCCATTTCGGTCGCTTTTAACAGGGCTTCGGGATCATGGCCGTCCACATCGGCAAGCACATGCCAGCCATAGGCTTCAAACCGTTTGGGCGTATCGTCGGAGAACCAGCCTTCGACATGACCATCGATAGAAATACCGTTGTCATCCCAGAATACAATCAGTTTACCCAGACCCAGGGTACCGGCTAATGAACAGGCTTCGTGAGAAATACCTTCCATCAAACAGCCATCGCCCATGAACACATAGGTGTGGTGATCAACGATGTCGTGCCCTTTCTGGTTAAACTGACCCGCCAGTGCCTTTTCGGCAATCGCCATACCCACGGCGTTAGTAATCCCCTGTCCCAGTGGACCGGTGGTAGTTTCTACGCCCGGCGCATAGCCGTATTCAGGGTGGCCCGGTGTTTTCGAGTGCAGCTGGCGGAAGCTTTTTAGATCGTCAATCGACAGATCATAGCCGGTCAGGTGCAACAAGGAATAAATCAGCATGGAGCCATGACCATTCGACAGCACGAAACGATCGCGGTTGACCCAGTTGGGGTTAACCGGATTGTGTACCATAAAATCATTCCACAGAACTTCGGCAATATCTGCCATGCCCATGGGGGCGCCCGGGTGACCGGAGTTCGCCTTCTGTACAGCATCCATACTCAATGCACGTATGGCATTAGCGAGTTGTTTACGAGATGACATAGTGTTCCCCTGTAAGTTTCAAAAGCAAAAATCAAATAAATCGTATCATCCGGGA
>JASBTR010000039.1 GCA_030148325.1 Gammaproteobacteria bacterium | reverse complement strand
ACAAACCAGACCGTATTCGCCGACTAACCCCCGGATTTGATTGCATAATCCGGTTCGCATTTGTACGCTGCGCTCACGTAGTCGATGTAACGCCTGCACGTCCTGTTGCGCCACCGTCTTCACCGAGACAAACCGCATCTGCGGACGTGTAACCGCCTCACTGATCGCCAGCGCATCATTGTAGTCATTCTTGTTGCCGCGCACATACGCCTTTACATACTGCGCCGGAACCAGCTTGACCTCATGACCCAGCGCCGCAAGCTGTCGTGCCCAGTAATGGGCGCTCGCGCAGGCCTCCATTCCAATCAGGCACCGCGCTAGCGGGGCAAAAAAGGCAAGTACCTGACCACGCTTGAGCATCCGCTTTTTTACCACCTTGCCCCGTTCGTCACAGCACATCACATGAAAAACATTTTTTGCCAAATCCAGCCCAACTGTCGTAATCTTACTCATGGTCTTCTCCTCTCTTTTTTGATGGTGGTTTGTACCTTTCCATCTTGGCGCATTGTGACGCCGTTTATAAGGGGGGAGGAGACCATCTCATCAACCTACGGACTCTTCAGGCTCGCCTGTTCAGGATGGGCGAAACTCATCAACTTTTCCGATCAGGAAAATATACCCAGTTCATCCCAGATCTCATCGATGCGTGATTTGATTTTCTCATCCATCTCAATCGGCTGGCCCCATTCACGCATGGTTTCACCCGGCCACTTGTTAGTGGCGTCAAAGCCGATCTTGGAACCCAGACCGGAAACCGGCGAGGCGAAATCGAGATAGTCAATCGGGGTGTTTTCAATCATGGTTGTATCGCGCGCCGGGTCCATACGTGTGGTCATGGCCCAGATCACATCCTTCCAGTCACGCACGTTGATATCATCATCGGTTACGATAACAAACTTGGTGTACATGAACTGGCGCAGGAAGGACCAGACGCCCAGCATCACCCGTTTGGCGTGACCGGGATACTGCTTCTTCATGCTTACCACGGCCATGCGATAGGAGCAGCCTTCCGGCGGTAAATAGAAATCGGTAATTTCCGGAAACTGTTTTTGCAGAATAGGGACGAAAACTTCATTCAGCGCCACGCCGAGGATGGCCGGCTCATCCGGCGGCCGCCCGGTATAGGTGCTGTGATAGATCGGGTTTTTGCGCTGGGTAATGCGTTCGATGGTGAACACCGGGAAGCGATCTACCTCATTGTAATAGCCGGTATGATCGCCAAACGGGCCTTCGTCCGCTTCTTCATCGGGATAAATAAATCCTTCCAGTACGATTTCGGCAGATGCGGGCACCTGCAGCTCGGATCCCAGACATGTCACCAGATCGGTTTTGGCGCCGCGCAGCAAGCCGGCGAAGGCGTACTCGGACAGGCTATCGGGCACCGGCGTCACTGCAGCAAGGATGGTGGCGGGATCCGCACCCAAAGCCACGGCAACCGGGAACGGCTCGCCTGGATGCTGTTTTTGCCAGTCGCGGAAGTCCAGCGCACCGCCGCGGTGAGCCAGCCAGCGCATGATGACCTTGTTGCGTCCAATCACCTGCTGACGATAGATACCCAGATTCTGCCGTTCCTTATGTGGGCCGCGGGTCACGACCAGCGCCCAGGTGATCAGGGGTCCGGCATCACCCGGCCAGCAGGTCTGGATCGGCAGCTTGCCCAGATCAACATCCTCGCCTTCAAACACCACTTCCTGGCAGGCCGCCTTTTTCACCACGTTGGGCGACATGTTCAGGACCTGTTTGAAAACGGGCAGTTTTTGCCAGGCGTCCTTCATGCCCTTTGGTGGTTCCGGTTCCTTGAGATAAGCCAGCAGTTTGCCCACCTCGCGCAGCGCATCTACCGATTCCTCACCCATGCCCATAGCGACACGTTCTGCTGTGCCGAACAGATTAGCCAGCACCGGGATCTCTGAGCCGCGCGGGTTTTCAAACAGCAGTGCCGGGCCACCGGCGCGCAGGGTACGGTCACAGATCTCGGTCATCTCCAGAAAAGGATCGACAGGCTGGCTGACGCGTTTAAGCTGGCTCCTTTTTTCCAGCAGGCGAATGAAGTCCCGGAGATCTTTGTATTTCATTAAATTCGGAACCCACCGTGACGCTTGCGGTTGCGATAGTCCATGATGGCAATACCTGTCACGATACCCGTAATTAAAAACAGCAGCATCACGCCCCAGTACCAGTCGGGCAAGCCCGGTGGCGCATTGGCAAGGTCTTCTATATTTTGCAGCTCCCGCCCCTGCAGACTGCGCAAAGCCAGATCGATACGGGCACGCAAACTGGCCAGCTCTTTTTCTGCTGCGGCGGCATCCACCTGCTTCGTTACTTCTTCAGTCGTTGTTTTTTCTTCTGCCTCAAGCTCGCGAATTCTTGCTTTCAGTTTGTTTATTTCCGCCTCTGCCTGCCTGAGCGGCTGATCATCAACCACCGCAAGCGGCTGCTTGCTCTGCAGCTTTTTCTTCAGTTCCTGCATCGAGGTTTTGGCATTGGAAACCTGATCCCGGCGTACCTGCAACTCTTTCTCCGTTTTTTTCAGTTTTTCTTTCAGCGCAGCGATTTCTTTTTCGGTTTTTTTGTATTTGGCCAGCAATAAATCATAGCGCGCCGGGGCCGGCTGTTCGCTCACCAGAAAGGCGGCATCAACCCAGCCCTGGGCGCCGTCTGCAAGGCCGACTTTTTTAAAGCCGTTTTCCTCTGCCAGAATTTTCAGCGACGTACCGCTCGGCACCGACTGAATCAAAGGACTATCCTTGCTCGCTGCTTCATGAACGCCCAGCAGAATACGATCAGTCACGTACAGGCTTTCAGCCCAGAGGTTGTGTGCGAACAGCATCAGTAAAAAAACTGAAATGCGTGTTGTTAATACCATCGGTCTTTCCTTGAATTAAATTTTATTATTCTGCAATCCCGCTGTGGCGCAGCAGGGCATCAATCTGCGGCTCTCTGCCGCGAAAATCCACGAACAGGTCCATGGGTTCTTTGACGCCGCCCTGCTCAAGAATAGTATGTAAAAACTTACGCCCGCAATCCGGATTAAAAATACCCTGTTCTTCAAATAATGAAAAGGCGTCCGCCGACAACACTTCCGCCCACTTGTAACTGTAGTAGCCCGCAGCATAACCGCCAGCAAAGATATGTGAAAAGCTGTTCTGAAACCGGTTATAGGACGCGGGCTGGATTACGGCAACTTCGGCGCGCACCTCATCCAGTATTTTCTGCACCCGTTCCGATTTATCAGCAGGATCATATTCAAGATGCAGACGAAAATCGAACAATGAAAGCTCCAGCTGCCGCACCATTTGCATACCGGACTGGAAATTTTTTGCCGCATACAGTTTATCAAATAACGCATCAGGCAGAGGGTCACCGGTTTTGACATGACCACAGATCAAGCTCAGCGCCTCCTTTTCCCAGCACCAGTTCTCCATGAACTGACTGGGCAGCTCTACCGCATCCCAGGCTACGCCACTGATCCCCGAAACGCCGAGGTGATCGACCCGGGTCAGCATATGATGCAGGCCGTGGCCGAATTCATGAAACAGGGTAATGACTTCATCATGGGTGAACTGCGCCGGTTCCCCGTTGACAGGCGGCGTCAGGTTACAGGTTAGATAGGCCACCGGAATCTGCACGCTGCCATCCGGATTGCGCTTGCGACCAACGCAGTCGTCCATCCAGGCGCCGCCGCGCTTGTTCTCCCGCGCATACAGATCCAGGTAAAACTGACCGCGTAATTCGTTATCCTCATCATAGATATCAAAAAAACGTACATCCTTATGCCAGGTATCAATGCCTTCGACTTCCTGAATCGTGAGGCCGTAAAGTCGCTTTACCACCTCGAACATACCGGGAATAACGCGCGTTTCCGGGAAATAGGGTTTCAGTTCTTCCTGGCTGATATCGAAAGTATGCTGACGCAACTTTTCCGAATAATACGCAATATCCCAGGGCTGCAGATCGTCTCTGCCGTAATTTTTACGGGCAAAATCCTGCAACTCCTGTAGTTCTTTTTCGGCCACCGGTTTCGCACGTCGCGCCAGATCGCGCAGAAAACCGACCACCCGTTCGGGTGAATCGGCCATCTTGGTAACCAGCGAGCGCTCGGCGTAATTTTCATAACCCAGCAGTTGTGCCGACTCGTGACGCAGGGCGAGAATTTCGTCCATCACCTCCGCGTTGTCCCATTTGCCGGCCTCCGGCGCCTGAAGCGGAAACAGATCCGAGGCGCGGGTCACATAGGCATGATGGATCACCTCGCGCAGAGCGCGATCATCCGCGTAAGTGATCACTGCGTAATAGGAAGGAAAATCCAGCGTGAACAACCAGCCGGTTTTTTCTTTCTGTTCCGCCGCCTGCTTCGCCATCGCCCGCGCGGAATCCGGCAGGCCGGCCAGGCGGGCGTCATCCTCAACCAGGAGATTCCAGGCCTGGGTGGCATCCAGCACATTTTCCTCGTAGCGCGTGGTTAGCTGCGACAGGCGTTGGCGAATGCCCCGGAAGCGGGTTTTCTTTTCCTCGGACAGATCCACACCGGAAAGATGGAAGTCACGCAGCGCGTTCTCGATGATTTTCTGCTGCGCCTGATCCAGCTCGGCGAAGTCGGGGCTGTCCTTGATCAACCGGTAGGCTTCATAGAGCCTGCGATTTTGCCCCATTTCCGTGGCATACTCGCTCAATTTTGGCAGGCAGGCATTGTAGGCCTTACGCAGGGCCTCCCCGTTAACCACCGAATTCATGTGGCTAACCGGTGACCAGGCCCGACCCAGGCGATCATCCATATCTTCCAGCGGCTGAATCAGGTTATCCCAGCTGTAACTGCCCGCATATTCCTCCAGACGCCGGTCTGCCTCTGCGCGAATTTCGGCCAGCAGCGTATCGATAGCGGGCTCAACGTGTTCAGGTTTAATGCGGGAAAACGGCGGCAGGCCGGTCATCTCAAGCAGGGGATTGGACATATAAATCGTAACCTTGCGGGTTTGTTTGTCATAATACGGCCAGCTAATTTAACACGATGAATCACAACAGGAAATCGAATGCTCGATGAATCTTTGCCTTATGCGGATCTGACCCCGGATCTTATTCTTGATGCGGTGGATGCCGGCGGCTACCAGACCAGCGGCAGCCTGCTGGCGCTGAACAGTTATGAAAATCGGGTTTATCAAATTGGCCTTGAAGACGGGGACTTTATTATCGCCAAATTCTATCGTCCCGGGCGCTGGGATGATGAGACCATTATCGAGGAACACGATTTCAGCCTGGAACTGGCGGCACAGGAAATCCCGGTCATCGCGCCCCTGCCGGATGCCCATCAACAGACCCTGCGCCACTATCAGGGTTACCGTTTCGCCCTGTTCCCCCGCCGCGGCGGTCGGCCGCCGGAACTGGACGATCCGGAACATCTGCGCCAGCTGGGCCGCTTTCTCGGCCGCATCCACGCCACCGGCAACACCCGCCGCTTCGCACACCGTCCCCGGCTGACAACACAGCGTTTCGGCCGCGAAGCGCTGGATTACCTGCTGAAAAACAGCTTTATTCCCGCAGAGATCCTGCACAACTATCAACTTGCTGCAGAAGACGTGCTGACACAGATCGAAAATACCTGGGAAGCCCTGCTTCCGCTGCGCGAACTGCGCCTGCACGGTGACTGTCATCCCGGCAATATCCTCTGGACAGATACCGGCCCCCATTTTGTCGATCTGGATGACTGCCTCAGCGGCCCGGCGATTCAGGATCTATGGATGTTGCTCAGCGGTGACCGGGATCAGATGAGCATCCAGATGCAACAGATCCTGGAAGGCTATACGACTTTTTTTGATTTTGACCTGCTCGAGCTGCAGCTCATCGAACCCCTGCGCGCCCTGCGCATGCTGCACTACAGCGCCTGGCTGGCACGGCGCTGGCATGATCCCGCCTTCCCGCGCGCCTTTCCCTGGTTCAATACACCCCGTTACTGGGAAGAACAGCTTTACAGCCTGCGCGAACAGTCGGAGCGACTCGCTATGCCGACAGTGGACATTCGCTGAAAATTACCCGCCGAATCTGGACCAAATAGCCTTTGTAGAGTGAGCACGATTTTTGTGCCCCACAGGCACTTCCTTCGGTCGCCCACGCGGAGAGATTCAAGACTCCGCCTCACATTTTAATATCCAAAAACAGCGTAACGCGTGGGCACAAAAAACGTGCCCACCCTCCCGGTATTTCAATAACGGCAGAGCCCGTTTGAGTCTCACCGCCAGAGGCGGTAGTTTACCTAATTTGAATCATTCACCGGGGCATTGATCAGATCGATCATATATTCAATCGGCTCCTGTAATTCCAGGCCGCGGGAATAAGCGCTATTTGGAATATCCATTGCCTTGCTGTCTTCCGGCATATCCATATAAGGGCTCCATTCCCGCTCTCCTGTCAAAAGCGAAGCACTTTCCTCCAGCCAGTGGATAATGCGCATCTGGCCCTGATTGTTTTCCGTCAGGGCCGTGCAGCTTTCTACCCAGTCACCGGGATTGGCATAGCTGATACCTTCCATTTCTTCAATCGCAGCATGATGAATATGTCCACAGACAATACCGTCAACACCGCGTTGCCGCGCCTCTCGCACCAGCGCCTGTTCGAAGCTGCTGATATAATTTACCGCATTCTTGACCCGGTGTTTAAGGTAGTGTGAAAGCGACCAGTAGGGAAACCCCAGTCGTCGGCGCAGGTTGTTGAAGTGTCGGTTCAGCCAGAGCAGGACATCATAGGCCCAGCTACCGATATGGGCCAGCCATCGGTTGTTAGTCACTACACTGTCAAACTCGTCACCATGAATGAGCAACAGGCGACGACCATCGGCGGTGACATGAACCGCATCCTGCTGGATCTGGATGCCGTTAAAATTACTGCCCACATACTTGCGTAACATCTCATCATGATTCCCCGGGACATAAATCACCCGGGTGCCCGTGCGCGCCTTTTTGAAAACCAGTTGCAACAGATCATTATTCAGCTGCGGCCAGTGCCAGCCTGAACGCAACTTCCAGATATCAATGATATCGCCAAGCAAATAGAGATAGTCAGATTCGCTATTGCGTAGAAAGTCGAGCAAATATTCACTCTGAGCATCTCGCGTACCGAGGTGCGTGTCGGAAATAAAGATTGCACGTTGCTTAAAGTCTGACATGGTGACCGCTCTTTGCGCTCTAATACGCCGTCACCTTGCCCGTTCGATATGACAGTTCGGTAACAGATTGATGAATATTTATTGACCATCCTGTCATATGACTGTCGCTAATCTTTCAATAAAACGTCACTTTCCCCACCTAGACTCGCAACTGTTACCTCAGATGATGGAAACCGTTTATGAGTCAGATGACACGGGCGACAAGCAGCCAGCCCTTTAACCTCAATGGCGTGCTGAGTGGGACACGCGGCCACGGCCTTAGACACCACCTGGGCGGCCTGCTGGAAACGGTGATGGAAAAGGCCTGTTGCCTTGATCACCTTAACCGTCTGTATGCCGGCCTGCCGCCAACCCGGGATGACCGGGATTTCCTCAGGACCGTTCTGGATCTGTTTAACATCAACTACCACGTAGCTGACCAGGGCCTGGCGCGCATCCCGCGCGAAGGCGGCTTAATCATCGTCGCCAATCACCCCTTTGGTGCTATTGAGGGAGTAATTATGGCGGCCATGCTGCGCGGCCTGCGTGATGATATAAAAATCCTCGCCAATGGCCTGCTCCAGCGCGTCCCCGAAATCAGCGACCTGTTTATTGGCGTCGATGTCTTTGGTAGTAATGAGGCCAGGCAACGTAATATGTCACCAATGAAAGATGCCATGCGCTGGCTCAAACAGGGTGGCGTGCTGGTGGTTTTCCCGGCCGGTGAAGTTGCCCATCTGGATGTGCGCCGCCGCCGCGTGAGCGACCCCCCCTGGCATCCCAGTATTGGACGCATGGTCCGCCGCAGCGGGGTTCCCGTTCTACCGGTATTCTTCGAAGGTCGTAATGGTGCGATATTCCAGCTCGCCGGCTTACTCCATCCGCATCTGCGCACCGCCCTGTTACCCCGTGAAATGATAAATAAATCCGGACAAACGCTGGTGGTGCGTGTCGGTAAAATTATTAGCGAGAAACGCCTGCAGGGTTTCAAAAAAGATGCGGTCGCAATAACAGACTATTTGCGCCTGCGCACCGAGATGTTACACAACGAGCAACCTGCTGCTACAGACAACATCGAAAAATCGGCACCGACAGAAACACACTGGCAGACTGTTGCCAAACCGGAGTCACCCGCAATCCTGTCTGCCGAAATAATGGCCTTGCCAGGTAATCAGTGTTTACTTGAAAGCAGCGAATACGCGGTCTATTACGCCCGCTCGCGCCAGATTCCACGCCTGCTGAATGAGATTGGTCGCCTGCGCGAGATCACCTTCCGCGCCAACGGCGAAGGCACCGGCAAATCTCTGGACATCGATCTCTACGACAGCTACTACATCCACCTGTTCGTCTGGCGCCCCGAAAGTCGCGAAGTGATCGGCGCCTACCGTCTGGGCGAGTCCGACGATATCCTCGCGCGCTTCGGAAAAAAAGGACTCTATAGCCATTCGCTGTTCCACTATAAACGGAAACTGCTAAACACCCTCAGCCCGGCGCTGGAATTAGGCCGCTCTTTTGTACGTCAGGAATATCAGCGCAGCTTTGCCCCGTTGATGTTGTTGTGGAAAGGCATCGGTCAGTATGTTGTGCGACATCCTCATTACAGAATACTGTTCGGGCCGGTCAGCATCAGTAATGATTACCAGAACCACTCACAACAATTGCTGGTGGAATTCCTCAGGGTTAATCATTCCCTGCCGGACCTCGGCCGCCTGGTAAAACCACGTCGTCCTTTTCGTCAGCAAAAGAACCTGAAAAAACTTTGTCAGGATGCCGCCCGCCAGTCCAGAGATGTGGATGATGTCTCAGAACTGCTGGCCCAACTTGAGCCCGATGGCAAAGGCGTACCTGTCCTGATCAGGCAATACCTGAAGATGGGCGGCCACCTGCTGGCCTTCAATGTGGACAAAGATTTCAATGATGCTATCGACGGCCTGATCATGGTCGATCTGAGTGAAACCGATCCCCGTGTGCTGCGCCGCTATATGGGAGATTCCGCCGAGGCTTTCCTGGCTGCCCATGATGCGGAAAAACTGTCCCGGGCTTCGTAGATCAATCGCTCGCCAGCGTGTCCATCAAATCGATCATGAATTCCGTTGACTCCTGATCCTGCATTTCCCAGCCCGTAAAACCAAGGCTTTTCAGAACCTCCTGACCTTTACTGTCAGTCGCCATGCCCGTGATCTGCTGTTTTATTTGCTCATGTTTTTGCTCAAACCCCGGCCCGGCCATTAACACATGCCGAATCAGCTGAATTTTACTGGAACCAATTGGGCGAAGTTTCTGCCGCACCATATCAGACAGATCATTAAATGTGGCTTCCAGAAAAAATCCGACATCCGCATCTCCCTGTATTAAATCTTTGCTAACCAGCACATAGGTATCACGCAAATGAATTTTTGTGTTGTCTTTATCCAGGTTGGCCGGTTCCAGCATCATCATACACATCATATGAACGTGCGGATCATCGGTTGACGCTATCCGCAAACCCGGCTTTAACGCTTCGATTTCAGTTACCGGGTTATCACTGCTGACCGCAATAATAGCCTCATCGGAAACACCGGTCGGGCAGGCGATCGTTTTGAAGCCTTTTTCACGCACCAGCATCGCGGCATCAAAGGGATTGGCATAAATCAAATCAATCTGATCCGCCCTGATCGCCTCATGCTGTGAATCAAAATCGTTATACCACTCCAGATGTATCGCTTCGTTAAGGGATTTCTGTAGCCAGGTGTTAAAAATATACCAGGAGGGCAGGTGCTGTGGATTGAAATCCGGGCTAATGGTAAACGTATAGGACATGATTGTATGCTTCCCTCACAAAGTTTTATACAGGGCTTCGGCTTCTTCTACTTTCTGGCGCGAGGGTTTGCGCCGAACCGAACTATACCCCATTAATTTCCCTTCTCGAATGTTCGGAATAACCGTCGCGAACACCCAGTAGTAACCACCGTCCTTGCGCAGGTTTTTAACATAGCCATGCCATTTTTTGGCTTCGGCAAGGGTATCCCATAAGCCCTTGAAAGCCACCGCAGGCATATCAGGATGACGCAGAATATGATGTGGTGTATTGATTAGTTCGTCTTCGCTGTAGCCACACATATCAACAAAGGACTGGTTGACATGGGTAATGATCCCTTCAGCGTCTGTGCGCGAGACAATAAGACGACCACTCGGCATCGGTGTTTCGATCTCGGTCGTATACACCATCCGTTCACTGCCATCGGTAAACTTCAGCAGCGTTTTTTTGTATTCACCAACAATATCGTCGGGACTCATGTCTTTCATGTTCGATTACCCGTTCCTGTGCAAATCAGAGATTGATGGGTTTCGCTTCGCTCTACCCATCCTGCGAAGGGGCACAAAGGGCAGGAAGGGTGGAGCACAGCGAAACACATCAACCTTTATTCTCTTTTAAATCGTCTTTGCAATCGCTTCTGCCGCCCGTTTGACATCAAGAAAAATCAAACCAAGACGCGACTCCGGTTTGGCGAGAACAGCAACCACCGCCTCATCGCCGGCATGTGTCATCAATACATAGCCGTTGTCTCCCTTTATAAGAACCTGCTCCAGATGGCCGCGCGCCAGCTCCTGGGCCGTGCGATCACCGAGAGAAAGCATTGCCGCACCCATGGCGCCGACACGATCCTCGTCCATATTGGCCGGCAACATGGCCGCCATCATCAGGCCATCTGTGGAGATAACCGCAGAGGCCTCGATATCAGCGGAACTGCCATTAAGGTCGCTTAGAATTGAGTTAAGAAGATCTGCACGCATCTTGTGTCTCCATTTATTCAGGATTTATAGGCTTCCGCCAGATTGTTAAACAGGGGGCGACTCATTCCGGTTATCGCCA
>JASBTR010000068.1 GCA_030148325.1 Gammaproteobacteria bacterium | reverse complement strand
ATTTCATCGAGGCCAGAGGAATAAAACCTCCTCACCAACAGGCCGGATATATGAGAGCAATCCTGTCCCTGTCAGCACCAATACAGAATCTTGCAAAATGGGAGGAGACCATATATGGGCTGAGTAAAACGAAGCCCAACATTTATCTGGATTCCGGCTAACAGCATGCCGGAATGACAGGATGAGCAGCCTTCACTTCGAGCCTGATCCTCAGGCCGCAATGATCAGGCGCAGCGCATCCAGGCGCAGGCTGGTCTGTTGCATGTGTTCGTGCAGTTGGCTGCGCTGATTTTCAAGGAAGGTGATTTCTTCATCGCGCACATTCGGGTTGACCCGTTGCAGTTCTCGCAGGCGCTGTATTTCATTACCCAGCTGCTTTTGCATCTGTGTCGTGTGCCTGTCGATAATTTGCGGCAGTTGCTGTGCAGCCAGTTCCTCGGCGTGTTCAATTATTTTTCGCAGATTCTCCTGCTGGCTGTCGATGATCTGGCGCAGGGTGTGCGCATCCAGTTCCACCGGCAGGGCCTGCAGTTCGCTGAAGGGAATTGTGTCGCTGTGTTCCCTGAGCCGGGTGTCGACCAGCAGACGGATCAGTTGCGGTGGCAGGAAACGGTCGATCTGCAACTGCCGGGGCGCGGCGCCCTCGATGCGGAACAGGGCTTCGAGCAGGATGTCGCCGGTTTTCAGTCGGGGATGCCTGCAGATGGCGAGCGCCGCATTGCCCTGTTCGCTGCTGAGAATAAGATCCATGATGCCGGTGACCATGGGATGTTCCCAGGTCATGAAATGCTGATCTTCATGCACCAGCGCATGTTCGCGCAAATAGGTGAGAGTCAGACCTTCGGCGGGTAGTTCGGGAAAATGATGGATGAGCATGTGATCACTGGGGCGTGCCACATAGCTACGGAAATCACGTTGTTCGAAATCCACGCCGAAAGTATCAAACACATGCTGCATGTAGTCGGCGCAGCCTGAATCGGCATCATACTCTTCAAGCCGGGAGACTATCTGACGCGCCTCGGTTTCGCGGAAGGAATTCAGCTCCAGCAGGCGATCCCGTCCCTGTTGCAGACGCTCGGAAATTTCCCTGAACAGGGGGCGTGTTTGCTGCAGTAGCGCCTCTTTTGCGCGTTCACTGTTTTGTGGTTGTTGCAACAGCCGCAGCAAGGCCGGCTGTACCTGTTGATACACACTCTGTCCTGCCGGGCAGGTGTGGGTGAAAGCATCGATGCCCTGATGATACCAGTCGAGCATGATTGCCTGTGCGCTGTCCCTGATAAAGGGGACAAGAATCTGGATGGCATGGGTCTGGCCGATGCGATCCAGGCGGCCGATGCGCTGCTCCAGCAAATCCGGGTTCAGCGGCAGATCAAACATCAGCAGATGGTGGGCAAACTGGAAGTTGCGGCCTTCGCTGCCAATCTCGGAACAGATCAGGGTCTGCACACCGTCTTCCATGTCGGCAAACCAGGCGGCGGCGCGATCCCGCTCGATGATGCTCATGGCTTCGTGGAATACCGCCGCATGCAGGCCGTGACGTCGCCGCAGTGCGGCTTCGAGTTCCAGTACGGTCGCAGCCGAGGCGCAGATGACCAGTACTTTTTTACCTCGCAGGCTTTTTATGGTCCGGTAAAGCCAGTCAACCCGGGGATCCCGATCGACCCAGTCGGGTTCGTGATCTTTCTTGTGTTCCTGGTAAATACGCTCCGGAGTGAGGGCGAAGCGGGCGACATCCGCATGGGGTTCAGCATTTTCTGTGGCCTGAACAATCGTTTGCAGGTAGTCGGCCTCGGCTTCCAGCGCAAAGCACTGTAATTCTCGTTCGGGGAATCCCCTGATGGTATTGCGTGAGTTGCGAAACAGGATGCGGCCGGTGCCGTGCCGATCGCGCAGTAACTGGATCAGAGTTTCAGATGCCTCGACGCGGTCTTTTTCTTCGGCGTCAGCCAGCTTCTCAATCAGGCTCAGAGCCTGGGGACTGTCGGCCAGGGCCAGTTTCAGTGCCTGTTGATGTGCCTCATTCAGGCGGGCATGTTCCTGTAAATTTTCAACGGCATGGGCGATGGGTGCATACAGGTTTTCCTCAGCAAGAAATTCTTCCAGACTGAAAAAACGATCCGGATCCAGCAGCCGCAGGCGGGCGAAGTGGCCTTCGGCGCCCAGTTGTTCCGGTGTCGCGGTCAGCAGCAGGACGCCGGGCGTCACTTTGCTTAAGGCTTCTACCAGTTCATATTCCGGACTGGCCCTGCCGGCATGCCACTGCAGATGATGGGCTTCATCGACCACCAGAGTATCCCAGTTACCCGCCAGGATCTGTTCCCGGCGAAGGGGATTCTCCTGTAAAAAGGCCTGATTGCAGAGTACCAGTTGCTCGCTGTGAAAGGGATTTTCATTGTCATGTTCGAGTGACGCGCAGCGTTGTTCATTGAAAATGCTGAAGCGCAGGTTGAAACGGCGCAGCATTTCCACCAGCCACTGGTGCTGCAGGGTTTCCGGCACCATGATCAAAACACGCCGGGCGCGCCCGTTGAGTAATTGCTGGTGCAGGATCAATCCGGCCTCAATCGTTTTCCCAAGACCCACCTCATCGGCCAGCAGCGCCCGTGGAGCGCTGCGAGAGGCAAGCTCATGAGCGATGAATAACTGATGAGGGACAAGGCTGACACGCGCACCGACAAGACCGCGCACAGGTGAAGGCAGCAGGCTATGCAGGCGGTTGAGGGTTTCGTAGCGCAGCTCGTAGGCGCTGTTTTTATCCAGTTGCAGGTTGAACAGGCGATCCCGGGGTTTGTTCAGTTTCATGGCATGATTGAGGCGGCCTTCCTCGATCATGCGCGTTTCACCGGTCTCGTCCTCGCCGTGGTAGGTCAGCAGGCCGTTAGCCTCACTGACTTCGACTACCCTGATTTTGTTGCCCTCGATATCTTCAATATTATCATGCTGGCTGAAACGCACCCGGGTCAGGGGCGAGCCCTCACGGGCATAGACGCGGTTTTCATTGCTGGCGGGAAAATGCAGGCTGACTGTACGTGCGTCTGCCCCTGCGATCACACCCAGGCCCAGTTCAGGCTCGGTATCACTGATCCAGCGCTGGCCGGGAATAAAATCGTTATTTGTCATTCAGGATGGTGTTATATGGAAGTAATCTAAATCTGGAAAGTGGGATGGGTCGTGTACCCGTGGCTGGAATTCTTTTACACTACGCGCCCATGAATAATAGCCTTTTTACCTACGGAACTCTCGAAATCCCCCAGGTTGTTCAGATTATAACAGGTCAGGTACTAACCGGCGCGCCTGCCCGGCTCGAAGGTTACGCCCGTTACCAGTTAAAAAATCATGCCTATCCGGGCATTATACAGGAAGCCGGCGCCAGTGTTGCTGGAACCCTGTATCTGGATCTCGATGATGTGCTAATGGCGCGAATAGATGAATATGAAGATACCTGCTATGAAAAACGCAGACTGCAGGTAATAACGGAAAATGGCATGACCCTGGATGCGCTGGCCTATGTGGTGCCGGAGGAAAGTCGGGAACTGCTGAGTGCCAACGCATGGGACAGGCAGCACTTTATCAACAATGAGCTGGATGTTTTTCTGCGTAGTATCGTAAGCTGACTGTACCTTGCCTGAATAGTTATCATTGTTAAGTAACGCAGAGAACGCGGAGACGCAAAGGCGCAGAGATTAAGAAATTTCGACGCGAATATTATTATTGCGGTTTATGAACCATGAATTTAATAGTACATATCTTTTTGTAATATTTGCTATCGAGTCTGTTCATGGTTCGACAGGCTCACCATGAACGGAGGAATTAACCATAGGCTCACAATCCAACTATAGAACCTCTGCGTCTTTGCGTCTCCGCGTTCTCTGCGTTTATGACGTAAAAATGCGGGGGACGTCCTGCTCAGGTCTGAGTTAACGATTACAGACTCATTTCATAGGCATAATGCATATAGGCCGGTCGGAAGGTATGCGGCCGGTTGCTTTGTTTAATATCCTTGTTCAGATGTTTAATGCAGTTTTTGCTAAACTCCCTGACTTCCTTTTCTGTTCCTGAACGATAACCATTGATCTCGGTGATACCGTTGCTGATGACATAACGATACCAGCGCTTTGTTTTTGCGTCGGCGGGGGGCTGTGTTTTTTCCAGCATAAGAAGGCGATACTTTTGCATGCGCATATCCTCTGTGTCGAACATACAGAAAATATAGGCAAGGTTTATGTCTGCGATATGACGTGAATATGGCAGGTTTGTGAAACGGGAATGGTTAGCCGACGATGTTGAGCACTCGGCGGCGGAAATTCAGACCACGTTCCTGACAGAGTTTCTGGCAGGCGGCAATATCCACGCCTTCGAGTCCGTCGATGGCGGTCAGGCTGACGTTGGCGACATGCTGACTGGCGTGAACAGCAAATTCAAGCATGGCTTCGAAGGCGCCCGCTCGTTTGGGGCGGCAATGCTGTATATATAGCGCCTCGTTATGGGCGTTCATGGAAATGGACAGCTCGTCGATCAGACTGGCAAGGCGAGGAGTGACATCCTGTTCATAAATCAGGTTGGCAAGACCATCGGTATTGATGCGTATATAAGTATCCGGGTGTGTGCTTTTCAGCCGCTGGGCAACCTCGAGCAGGGTATCCAGACGCAGGGTCGGCTCACCGAGGCCACAGAAAACAATCTGTTTATAGGGCGTGGGATCGCCGATAGCGCTGATGACTTCATCCACTTCCGGTTCGCGCAGCAATCTCAGATCATAGCCCTGGACAACCCATTCGCCATGATATTTTGGACAGAAGGCGCAACGCAGGGTGCAGTGCCAGGTGATATTGAGATAACAGTTGCCATGCAGTTCGTAGGCAATGATTTCTTCTGGAGGTTGTTTACCGGCTTTGGCCGTGCAGGGAATGGTCATGAATAATTCTTAGCTTATGGTAAGTGAAATGAGATACAGCAGCCCCATGAAAAGGGGTTGGTGCAACATGTAGATGATCAGGCTGTGTCTGCCGCCAAAGCTCAGCACGCGTATCAATGGCTGCTCGCTTTGCCAGTTTATCAGCCAGCGCTGTGGCTGTTTTTCAAAGAAAAGCTTACCGAAAAAGATCCCCAGCAAAACTACCCCAAACCAGGGTAGCAGGGGTACATAATCTTCGGTAAAGGGTTTATGTGTCATCAGGCCGACCCATTGCAGCCAGGGCTGGTTGAAGGCGAGGTGCTGGAACTGGTTGCCGAGAATGACAAGCCCTGCACCAAGGATGAGATTGAGCCTGTAGAAACGCACAAAAATTAGTCCGAGCACACTGGCTACGGCAATGAAGTGCAGGATGCCGAAAAAAATCATGCGATCGGAGAACTGGATATAACTGGCGATGCTGACCAGTGCGGCAAAAAAAACCAGCATCCCCAGACGGCGGAAATAAGATTTTGGGTTGAAGCTGCGCCGGGTGGCCAGCGACAGGCTGACGCCGACCAGCGCGAGAAACAGGCTGACAATGAGGGTACGGTAGTTGAGCCAGAAGGGATCGCGGTAAAAATCCTGTTGAATAAAACCGAAATGGTTCAAATCAAAGCTGAAGTGATAATGGAACATCATGGCAATGGCGAGTCCGCGCAGTACGTCGACGATCAGATAACGCTGTTTTGTGGAGCTGGATTTAACAGGCAGGGGCCTCATCTGTCAGGGATATTCTCATTTGTGGTCTGAGCCGATAAGATGGCATTGTATCAAGCTCCGGCATGAATCAGTAGGTTCGCCTGCAGGCGAACAACATCGGGATAGCCTGTATTTTGTATGGCTGAAGCTGTACCTACATGAAATACGATTAATAAATTAACTTATGAGAAGTGAGTAACTTGCAGCGCACGCAACAAACAGAACCCGGATTAGCTCGGGGGGACAGGACAGGTCCCGATTCCGGCCGCTATGACTGGGGCTATATTCTCACGGTGGCAAAGGAGCATCGGCGCGATCTGATCCTCGCTCATCTTGTCGCTATTCTCGCAGTGCTGGCCAATGTGCCGATTCCTCTATTGATGCCACTGTTGGTGGACGAGGTCCTGCTGCAGAAACCCGCTACTCTGGTGGGGTTGATGGATTCCCTGTTTCCAGCCTCCTGGCATGGACCGGTGTTATATATCGGCGCTATTCTTCTGTTAACGGTTGTTTTGCGTCTGTTTGCTTTGCTGCTGAGTGTGTGGCAGACCATGCGCTTTACCCTGGTGGCCAAGGATGTGACCTACCGCATGCGTCGGGGCCTGCTGGATCGCCTGCAGAGTATTTCCATGGCTGAGTATGAAACGCTGGGCAGTGGTGCGGTGTCATCGCGTTTTGTTACGGATCTTAATGTTATTGATGAGTTTGTCGGTGCTTCGCTTAGCAAGACACTGGTCTCGGTGCTGAGCCTGATCGGCATTACCGTAGTTTTGTTGTGGATGCACTGGCAGCTGGCGCTGTTTATCCTGCTCATGAATCCGCTGGTGATTTATTTCACCGTAGTGCTGGGCAAGGGGGTCAAGCAGCTGAAAAAAAAGGAAAACAGCGCCTTCGAAATTTTTCAGCAGGCGTTGGTGGAAACGCTGGATGGCATTCATGAAATTCGTGCCGGTAATCGCGAGCGCTACTATCTTGGCAGGGTGAAGGAAAAGGCGAGGCGAATAAAGGAACATTCGGCTGCTTTTTCCTGGAAGGCTGATGCCGCTAATCGTTTTTCCTTCGGTATTTTCCTGATTGGTTTCGATGTCTTCCGCGCCATCAGCATGCTGATGGTGGTGTTTTCTGATCTCAGTGTCGGCGAGATGATGGCGGTATTCGGTTATCTCTGGTTCATGATGGGGCCGGTGCAGGATGTGCTGAATATCCAGTACGCCTGGTATGCGGCAAGGGCAGCCATGAATCGTATTAATCATCTATTTGAGCTGCAGCAGGAGCCGAAATACCCGCATCTGCGTAATCCCTTCGATGGCAGGCAAACCGTTGGCATCGAAGTGCGGGATATCTGTTTCAGTTATAGTGAAGAGAGCGAGCCGGTGCTTCGGCATGTCAATCTGGATATCCGCCCGGCGGAAACCGTGGCCCTGGTTGGGGCCAGCGGCGGTGGCAAATCCACTCTGGTGCAGGTAATTCTGGGCATGTATCCCCCGCAGCAGGGTATGCTTTATTTTGATGGCGCACCGGTGACGGAAATCGGTCTGGATGTGGTGCGCGACAACGTGGCGACGGTGATGCAGCATCCGGCCATGTTCAACGATACGGTGCGCCAGAATCTGACCCTGGGACTGGATATCGCTGATGAGGTGTTATGGCGGGCGCTGGAGATGGCCCAGTTGAACGATGTGGTGGCGGCAATGCCGGCGGGGCTGGCGACGATTGTCGGCCAGCAGGGCGTGCGCCTGTCCGGCGGCCAGCGCCAGCGTCTGGCGATTGCGCGCATGCTTCTGACTGAACCCAGAGTGGTGATTCTGGATGAAGCCACCTCGGCCCTGGATACCGCCACCGAAGCCCGTCTGCACGCGGCCATGCGCAGTTTCCTGCAGACGCGCACGACCCTGATTATTGCTCACCGCCTAAGCGCGGTAAAACAGGCGGACAGGGTCTATGTGTTTGAAGACGGGCACATTATCGAGGAAGGTGTGCACGAGGATCTGATTCGCAGCAACGGCCTTTACAGCCGCCTCTATGGCCAGCAGCAGGACGATAGCTAAAAAGCGCCTTGCCTGATAACGATAAAAGCGTAGGTTGCGTGGGAACGAGATAACCCGTTAGTGCGGGTGCCCACCGGCGCCGTGAGCATGGCCATGTTCCAGTTCTTCTTCTGTGGCTTCGCGAATCTCCAGGATTTTGACATCAAAATTCAGGTTAACACCTGCCAGCGGGTGATTGCCGTCAATCGTGACTTCGCTATCGCTGACATTGACAACCGTGACGCTAAGGGGCTGGCCGTCCGGGGATTCAGCATGGAACTGCATGCCGACCTTGATCTCCTCATCGGTGTCGAACATGTTGCGGGGTACTACCTGAGTCATGTCTTCGTTGCGCTCGCCATAGCCTTGCTCGGGCTTGATGGCGACTGAAAGTTCATCACCGGCCGATTTGCCCTGCAGGGCGTGTTCCAGTCCGGGGATGATATTGGCGGCGCCATGCAGGTAGGCAAAGCTGCCATCTTCTGCGCTGTCGATAATGTTGCCTTCATCATCTTTCAGTATGTAATTGAGTGTGATAACCCGATTTTCTGCTATTTGCATAATATGTTCCGCCAAAATTTTAATAAAGGCGAAGAATACCATAATATGTTGTGTTAGATCCTCCGGATATGAGGGAAACCTGGTTATATGAAAGGCATCCATCTTGATTCAGAAACCCGTGTAACGGCCGAAGTTTTTGCTGTGGTCTATATACCGGGTCGGCAGCGCAGCCGCTATTCTGAAACCAATGTCAGCGTGGTGGATACCGCCGAAGCGGCGCTGGCACAGGCCGAGCCGGGTGAGCGCTACTATGCTGCACGGCTGATGGGGCCGGCGCGTTCTTCTGAAGGCGTGAGGCTGTATTATCTTATCGAGTGGCTGGATGAGCATGCTCAGCCATAAGCACAGGGTATTGTGAAAGGAGTAAACTATGAAAACCAGATTGATGATCCTGCCTGCCGCTGATGCCGGCGCCATTCGATTATTGCAGGTGCCGGAGGACTTTGAGGAACACGAGGTTTATCGCCATGTCACTGGTGTCATCGCCCGAGTGGAAGAAGATAATGCCGATTATGACTGGGATGATATTGCGGCCGAACTGGAAGCGCACGGTTTCGAGACCGTTGATTTTATTCTTGGCCCGAGCCTGGGTTATAGTGATAAATGAGGAGTAAATATTATGCCTACCTACGATTATGCCTGTGAAGCAAATGGACGGATTGTAGAAGTCCAGCATCGCATGAGTGAAACGATTAACAACTGGGGTGAATTATGTGAGCGCGCCGGTATTGATACGGGTGACACTGAAAAAGATGCCGTGGTCAGGAAACTGGCGACCGGCGGTCAGGTGGTGCGCAGCTCCAGTCTGGGTGACAGTGCGCCACCCTGCGCTTCCGGAGGCTGTGGTAGAACATGTGGTCTGTGATTGATATTAATCTCCACGGGTTTAATTCCCCACAGCTTGCTGTGATTAATATTAACCGCTGGGACGCAAAGGACGCCAGGTTTTAGCCAAACAATTCCTGGCGGTTCAGATTGTTCCTTCGACTAATACCCCGCAGCTTGCTGCGGGGTGGTTTATTACCTTCGCCTGGCCCAACCAGTTACTGTAGTCCTGTAGGATGGGTAGAGCGAAGCGAAACCCATCGGCATGCTGGAAGAGGACGCAATGCGCTTTTTTTCATTAACGCTATAAAATCATTTCCTCGGCGAGGAAAGCGTTAAAATCCTTATCATCTTCGCTAAATTTTTTATCCTGTCTGCGGTGTTCTATTGGGCTTCGTTTTACCCAGCCCAGGCTGCCGGTGCGCAGTAATGTTGTAGCTTATCGATGTATGGCAGTGGATTCAGGCAGCACCACCGACATAGCAATTAAGCTTCGGCCTGGAATCTGATGTACCTTCAATTCCTGTTCATATGCTAGTCTTTCATAATAGATAAAGATCTACGCGAACCAGGAGCTTCCTTGCAGTTAGACATCATCGTTATCGGTATCGCCTATGCGCTTGGACTGCTCGCACGTGCTGTGGGGCTGCCTCCGCTCATCGGCTATCTGGTCGCTGGTTTTGGATTGTATGCCAGCGGTAGTCATATGACGCCCACGCTGGCGGAGTTCTCGGAAATAGGCGTAACCCTGCTGTTGTTCAGTATCGGTCTCAAGCTGCGGCTTCGCAGTTTGTTGATGCCGCAGATCTGGGCTGTAGCGTCACTGCATATGCTGGCCACGGTCGTCGTGACGGCGATGTTTATTGTCGTTATGGGGGTTGTCGGCGTATCCCTGTTTACTGGCCTCGATCCTGCCGTGGTAGCGTTGGTGGCGTTTGCGTTGAGTTTTTCCAGTACGGTATTTGCGGTTAAGGTGCTGGAAGAAAAAGGTGAAATGAATTCACTCTATGGCCGCATTTCTATCGGTATCCTGATCATGCAGGATATTGCCGCCGTGGTTTTTCTGGCGGTTTCAGCCGGCAAGATACCGTCCGTCTGGGCGCTGAGTCTGTTGTTGCTGATTCCTCTGCGACCGCTGTTGTATCGGTTGCTGGAACGATCAGGGCGCGGTGAGTTGCAGATCCTGTTTGGTTTAACGCTGGCGCTGGGTGGTGCACAGTTGTTTGAACTGGTCAGCGTCAAAGGCGATCTGGGCGCCCTGATTCTAGGCGTAATGCTTGCCAGGCACGCCCGTGCCGCCGAGCTAGCGCATCAGCTATTAGGCTTTAAGGATCTGTTTCTGGTGGGATTTTTTCTTTCCATTGGTTTGTCCGGGCCGCTTAGCTGGGATGCTGTTGTAATTGCCATGCTGTTGTTGTTACTGGTGCCGTTTAAAGCCCTGCTGTTCTTTGTCCTGTTTAGCAAGTTCCATTTGCGTGCGCGAACCTCGCTGCTGGGATCATTGAGTCTGGCTAATTATAGTGAGTTTGGTTTGATTGTTGCGGCTGTCAGTGTCAGTAATGGCTGGCTGGGGAATGAGTGGCTCATTATTATCGCGATTGCGCTGTCCCTGTCGTTTATTGTTGCAGCACCGTTGAATAGCGCTTCTTACCGTCTATATAAATACATGCGTACGCGACTAATACAGTTTGAAACCAGCCAGCATGTTGCTGAGGAAGAGGATATTAATCCGGGCGATACCCGTGTGATCATATTCGGTATGGGGCGTGTTGGCAGTGGCGCCTATGATGCCATGCGGCAACGCATGGGTGAGCAGGTGCTGGGAGTGGATTATGATGAAGACACGGTTAAAAAACTAAAGGCCAGCAATCGCCATGTGATCCATGGTAGTGCGACCGACCCGGATTTCTGGAACCGTATGAACCTGGATTTTGACAGTGTTAGCCTGATTTTTCTGGCCATGCCAAATGCAAGGGAAAACCTGTATGCCGCCCGGCAGCTGAAAGATGCCGGTTATGCCGGGAAGGTGGCAGCGGTAGCCAAGTATGCCGATGAAATTGAAGCCTTAAAGCGCGCGGGGGTGCATGCGGCGTTTAACCTTTATGCCGAGGCCGGCGCCGGTTTTGCCGAACATGTCTGTCATGAACTACTACCGGAGTTCAGCAACGAATAAACAACCTCGCCAGGCTACAGGGTATTAATCACAGCAGGCTGTGGGGAATTAAGCGGATCTTATGAACAGGCAGCCGAACATTTTTTGCAGATAAAGTGATCCAGTGACCATTTCCCCGGGCCATAAAGCGTGAGCATTAATAAGGCCATGCCCCAGAGGTAGTGCTGGCTGAGGCCCAGTGGGCTGATGTCAGGATAAGATATGGCGGCAACAATATTGAACAGGAACAGCGCCAGCGCGGCATAACGGCCGGCAAGACCAATGACCAGCAGTACGGGCAATACCAGCTCGGCAGCCGTGCCCATGTAGGCTGCCAGGGTGGGAGAGAGCAGCGGTACACTGTATTCATATTCAAACAGCATAATAGTGGTTTCAAAGCTCTGGATCTTGGTTAGCCCCGATTTGAAAAAAGCATTGGCGACCCAGAGTTTCAGCGCCAGTTCGATTGCGGGTGTTATGGCAGCGAGAACCCGACCATACAGTGAGTCGAGGACAAAGGCTTTTTGCATCAGGGAAGAATTTATCAGGTTATCAAGACTGGCCATGGGAACTCCGTAAGCTGTAAAAAATCAGGAACAGATAAAAAGGGCGGGCCTGGCAGGGATTGAGACGGTGGGTGTTGTCTGAAAACAGGCCTGTCCCACCGCCTCATCCGGGTAATACGCAGCGAATTACAGCTGCTGTTTATTTACCCTTGGTTTTTCCACCGGCAATTTTTTTACAGGTGCCTTCCGGGACATAGACCCACTCGGAAGCATCTTTGTCCTTGGATGCCTGTCCGGCACAGGCGTGGTTGCTATTACCACAGTCATTCATGCCGGCTTTGACGATGCCATAACATTTTTCCATGCCGGGTTTGCCGGCGAAGGCTGCCGTTGCGCCAGTTATAAGACCCAGTGCAAGCATGCCGCTCAGCAGAGTTTTCATGTTTTTCATTGTGTTCTCCAGTGTGTGGTTAAATATTTATTAAGTGCCCGCACAGCGTTGGCTAGCGGGCTGTGCTGATGTAACTAGACCTGATCCTGCTTGTCAATATTACAGGTGCAGAAAATTTTTTATTTATCCGGATTGTGACGGTATTAGCTCTGTATGCCATGATTTTTTTTGGTGTTATATACTATAGCCTGTAAGAATCTGCTCGATCCCCGGGTCTTTAATTTCTATGGACAACAGAAATATGACATTTGCAGCGCTGGTAAATGCCTATGCCGCTGATTTGTACCGTTATGGATTCTGGCTCTGCCGCAATCAGGCGCAGGCCGAGGATCTGGTGCAGGAGACCTTTATGCGCGCCTGGAAAGGGCTGGATGGACTCAAGGATAGCAAGGCGGCAAAAGCCTGGCTGTTTACCATACTCCGGCGTGAACACGCCCGTCATTACAGCCGGCCATCACTGGATCTGGTATCCATGGATGAGATGGATTTTGAGTCACAGCATTTTGCCACCCCCGGCAGTGATGGCGCTGCCGAGATGGAATTTGCCCAGACGCTTGATGCGCTGCCACTGGAATATCGGGAGCCGCTGCTGTTGCAGGCGCTGGGCGGATATAGTTGTGAGGAAATTGCCGGGATTATGCAGATAAAATCCGGTGCGGTGATGACCCGACTGTTTCGGGCTCGACAGAAACTGCGGGCTTCACTCGAGAGTGAAGTCCATGAAAGAAAAATAGAGTGAGAGCAGGATGAACTGTATTGATGTTCGACGAATACTGGCTGCGACCCCGGCCTCCCGAGAGCCGGATGTGCTTCGGCATCTCCAGCAATGCCAGAGTTGTGCGCGCTATGCTGAGCGTGAAAAGCTGCTTAGTGCGCGCATCGACAGGCAGCTGAATGTTGCTGTGCCGGATGGTTTGACATCCCGGATCATGCTGCAGCAGCGCCTGACAGAAGAGAAACGTTACCGCCGCCACCGTGATTACTGGCAGGCGCTTGCTGCGAGTGTGCTGCTGGCAGTAGGGCTGATCGCGGGCATGTTCATGGTCAATTATCCCTATTCACTGGAAGAAGTTGCGCTGGCACATGTGCGGGATGAGCCAATGGCATTACAGGTCGAGGATAATATCCAGCTCACTCAGCTGAATGACTTGCTGGCACCCTATAACCTGAAGTTGCAGCAGGCTATTGGCCGCGTTGCCTTTGCCATGCCCTGCCGAATTCGCCAGTATGTCGGTGCGCACCTGGTGATGGAAGGTGAATATGGCAAAGTGACGGTACTGATTATGCCGGGTGAATATGTCATAGCGCGCAAGGCGTTGCAGGGGCGAGATCTGCAGGGGCTGTTGATTCCGATGGACGGCGGCAGTATCGCCATTATTGCCCAGGCGCGTGAGCCGCTTGGAACAATCGAGACGCGTATTAGTCAGGCGCTAAGACATACGGTCTGAATGGGCACAGGCTTATCCTGCGATAAGGGTGAGGGTGATTTTTCGTTGTTGCGGATGCAGTCGGTGTTCCCACAGGTATAAACCCTGCCAGGTGCCCAGTCCGAGGCGACCATCAGTAATCGGGATGCTGATTCCCGCCTGGGTGAGGATGCTGCGCACATGCGCCGGCATGTCGTCTTCCCCTTCATCGATATGGATGAACATGGGATCGCCGTCGGGAACCAGCTTGCTCATAAATGTTTCCAGATCGTGACGGACATCCGGATCGGCATTCTCGCACAGTATCAGGGATGCGCTGGTGTGGTGCACGAAACAGTGACAGAGTCCGCAGTCGATAGCGGACTCCTGTACACAACGGCTCAGCTCAGCGCTGATGTCATAAGTCCCGCGCCCACGGGTCTGAATGTTAAGGGTTTTCTGCATATTTTTTCGTTGTGTGACTGCTCTTACAAATGACCATCTTGACGCCCCCATGTTCCTCTTCTATATCCATTATATAGTTTGTTAATCTGGAGGATTTATGAATACGGTGCAAGTCTATATTGAAGAAACCCTCAATGCCAACCGTCTGCAGGATGTGAAAAACATGATGATGACCCTTCCGCATGTGCACAATGTCGAGTTCAACGATAAACTTCCCCACGATATACTGATCGAGTTTGACGCCAACTACAACGTGCCGATGTCAATTGTCGAAAAACTGGAAAGCGAAGGCATTCACCCGGATATTATTTCTGCCTGAGAAGGGCTGTTTCATCTGCAAATCGTTGGTTTCTCTGCAGAAATAGTAGGGGCACAACTGATTTTTCTCAACGCAAAGACGCAAAGGCGCAAAATATTCATTAATTCAAGTGCCTGGGGGATAATAATTGATGCTCAACTAGCCAATAATGTAGTTTCCAATATTACACTCTAATTGATCTTTCATATCCATATTCGGTGGTTAATTCTGTTATCTCGTTAAAATTTTTTGCGTCTTTGCGTTGATAGTCTTTTTCTATTCCAAATAGCACACTAATTTTTCTATCTTCGCACCTGGTTTTCCGGGGACAGGAGTTCTCTGATTTCCTCTGCCTGGATCATGGCATCCTGATAGCCCAGTTCGATTAGTGCACGGCAGTAGCCTTTTTCAAATAGCAGATAACTGGCCAGACTGGAACTGTTCCTGCTGTAGGCGCCAATGCTTTTCAGCAGGAAGCGCAGGCTGGTAGGCAGTTCGTGCAGGTATTCCAGTGCAAGCTCACCCAGGTTACGGCTGGGTGATATTACCAGCACATCCACCTTGCGTAGTTCAATCCCGTGTTTAATGCGTTTTTTCTCAGGAATGATTTCGATGGTTTTGTTGATCCGCTGGACGCGCTCAATATCAGCCGAGAGGCTGTCAAGAAAAATGCTGTCCAGTGCATGACCGGCAATCTGGGCGATGCTAGGTTCATCCACAACACGGCGGCGGGGCATGCTTGGCAGAACTTCCTGGCGATTACCGATGATCAGTATTTTATCGGCGCCCAGATGCAGCGCGGGACTGATAGGGGCGATCTGACGCATTGAGCCATCACCAAAAAATTCTCGATTAAGGCGCACGGGTGCGAAAATAAAGGGGATGGCGGAAGAGGCCATCAGATGGGGCACCGTGATTTTGGCGCGCGCACCGATGCGGCGTGAGCGTGACCAGGGTTGCAGGGAATCATTGCCATGAAAAAAAGAAACGGACTGCTGGCTGGTATAACCTGAGGCAGTGATTGACAGGGCATGCAGATAACCACTGTCGATAGAATACTGGATGTCTTCGCTGTTAATATATTGCTCGAGAAGTTTTTTTAGTGGGCTTCTATTAAGCAGGTGGAGGGATCCACGGCGTTTGTTCATGCCGGCAGAAAGCATGGCCATGAACCAGTTGGCACTGGTTTTCAGTAAACTCCAGCTATCTGTTTTAAAAACATGATGGGCATGAAAATTCGACCAGATGTTGTGAATGCGCTGTACCGATTTATTGAAGTTATAGGCATGGGTGGCCAGTGCCGCGGCGTTGATGGCGCCGGCCGAAGTGCCGCAGATAATATCGAAAGGATTATGGCTGTCATCAGGTTGCATTTCTGCGATAGCCCTGAGGACACCTACCTGATAGGCCGCACGTGCGCCGCCACCCGACAATATGATACTGATTTTTTGTTGCTGTTTTTTCATGCAGTCCGCGTTGTTTGAAGAGTCTGGTTTTTGAAAACAGGGTAGCTGAACAGTTAGACAAGTATAGTTCAGGATCGGCATCGTTTTTTCTGACGGTTTGTTTATTTGGGTATAGTGCAATATAGTTAAAAAGAGATATCCGCCTTTGTGTGGTTTGATTCATCATCTGTACCGGGAGTCCCTGTTTTGTCTGATAGTATCGCTGCGATCGATCTGGGTTCGAACAGTTTTCACCTGTTGATTGCACGGCCTGTGAACAGGGACATACAGGTGATTGATCAGGACAAGGAAATGGTGCGCCTGGCCTCAGGCCTGCAGGCGGACAGAACCATCGACAGTGAAACAAGGGAACGTGCGCTGGAATGTCTGTCCCGCTTTGGTCAGCGCATACGCCATATCAGCCCGGCTGCAATCCGCATCGTCGGTACCAATACCCTGCGTGCTGCGCGCAAGAGCAAAAAATTTATCAAACAGGCGCAACTGTTACTGGGGCATGAGATTGAAATCATCTCTGGCATCGAAGAAGCGCGTCTTATTTATCTGGGGGTGGCGCACAGTATTGCCCGCGATAACGGTCGGCGCATGGTGGTGGACATTGGCGGCGGTAGTACCGAGATCATTGTTGGCGAGCGCTTTGATCCCCTGCATATGGAAAGTCTGTATATGGGCTGCGTGAGTATGACTCAGGCTTATTTTGCAGATGGAAAAGTCAGCGCCAAACGGCTTGCCAGGGCGCGGCTTGCCGCGATGCTGGAACTGGAACCACACATCAAGCTGTTTCGCGATCTGGGCTGGACAGACAGCATTGGCGCATCGGGTACGGCGCGTGCAGTAGAATCGGTTGCCCGTGCTAATGGCTGGGCGAATGGTGATATTACTGCTGCCGCGCTGGCAAATATTCTTAACAGCTATGTTGATGCAGGTAGCCTGAAAGCAAATAAACTTGCCGGCCTGAAACTGGAACGGGCGCCGGTTTTCCTGGGTGGGGCGATTATTCTCGCTGCCATTTTTGAGGCCTTTGATATTCAGTCGATGATGGTGTCCAGCGGCGCCCTGCGGGAAGGCCTGCTGTATGATCTGATTGGACGCAGCCAGGAAAAGAGCACGCGCCAGCGAACGGTGGTTGATCTACACAGGCGCTACGGGCTGGATAAAATGCAGTCGAAGCGGGTGGAACAGACTACGCTGGCGTTGTGGTCCCAGGTGGCGACAGGCGATTCACTGGCAGACAGGGATTGTGAGAAAATGCTGGGCTGGGCTGCCCGCCTGCACGAACTGGGACTAAGCATCGCACATAGCCAGCACCACAGGCACGCGGGCTATATTCTTCGGCATGCTGACCTTTCCGGTTTTTCCTGGCAGGAGCAGCAGGTACTGGCTGCTATCGTCCAGGCTCACCGGCGCAGTTTCCCTGCTGAACTGTTCGACGGCTTACCCGGGGGCTGGCGGAAAAAAGCGGTACAGTTGGCGTTGTTGCTGCGCCTGGCGGTGATCCTGCATCGCAGTCGTAGTACGGCAGCCGTGCCAGTGCCGGATTGTCGCCTGACAGAAAAAACGCTGAGATTGAAATTCTCAGGCCAGTGGTTGCAACAGCACCCGCTGACGTTAATGGATTTTGAAGAAGAAGCCCGCAGGTTGGGCAAGCGGAACATCAGGTTTACATTTAAATAATTGAAATTATCAATGCTCGGCCAGTTCTTCCAGTAATTGCTGCTGGGCGGAGAAGGCCTCCTCATTGTCTGCCTGCAGGCGCGTATAACTGCCATCGGTATTCAG
>JASBTR010000067.1 GCA_030148325.1 Gammaproteobacteria bacterium | reverse complement strand
TGTCTGATTTTGGCTAATCTTAGCCCTGCCTGCGTTATTTTTTACTATCAATGGAGTGCATTGATACGTAAAAAATGCCTTGTCAGGACTAAAATTTCCTCAAAATCAGCCTAACATCTGAAAGATCAACAGACCCTAGCCTGACGATAAGTAATTTTTTCCAGCCTTTTTTCTATTCAGAGGCTTTGCGGTACAATCCATCATCGAATTCTAATGTTCAGGAGAACAATGTGGATCAATATCGAGGCACCACCGTCCTTTCCGTTCGTCGCGACGATCACGTCGTCATCGGTGCTGACGGTCAGGTCACACTGGGCAACACGGTGATGAAAGGCAACGCCCGCAAGGTGCGCCGCCTGTATCACGACAAGGTCATCGCCGGCTTTGCCGGCGGCACCGCTGATGCCTTTACCCTGTTTGAATATTTCGAGCAAAAACTGGAAAAGCACTCGGGCAAACTGGTGCGCGCGGCAGTGGAAATGGCCAAAGACTGGCGCACCGACCGCACCCTGCGTCGGCTGGAAGCCCTGCTCGCAGTGGCGGATAGCGAGGCCTCGCTGATTATTTCCGGTAACGGTGATGTTATCGAGCCGGAGCAAAGCCTGATGGCCATCGGCTCCGGCGGCCCCTTCGCACAAAGCGCCGCCCGCGCCCTGCTGGAAAATACCGATCTCAGTGCTCGGGAAATTACCGAGAAGGCCTTGAATATTGCCGCCGATGTCTGCATCTATACCAATCGCAATCTGGTATTCGAAGAACTCTAACTACCCCCAGGAAATCGTCACCTATGTCACAAATGACGCCCCGAGAAATCGTTCAGGAGCTGGACAAGCATATTGTTGGCCAGGCCGGCGCCAAGCGCGCCGTCGCCATCGCCCTGCGCAACCGCTGGCGACGCAGCCAGGTGGATGAAAACCTACGTAATGAAATCACACCCAAAAATATCCTCATGATCGGCCCCACCGGTGTCGGCAAGACCGAAATTGCCCGCCGCCTGGCCCGACTGGCCAATGCCCCCTTCCTCAAGGTCGAAGCGACCAAATTTACCGAAGTTGGTTATGTCGGACGCGATGTGGATTCTATTATTCGCGATCTTGCCGACATCTCCTTCAAAATGACCCGCGAGCAGGCAATGGAAAAAGTTCAGCATCGTGCTGAGGATGCCGCCGAGGAGCGTATTCTGGACATACTCCTGCCACCGGCGCGCGGCTTTGGCGATAGCGATACACCCGCTGAGGACAAGGAAAGCAGCACCCGACAGAAATTCCGCAAGAAACTGCGCGAAGGCACGCTGGACGACCAGGAAATTGAAATCGAGATCAGCGCACCATCAGTCGGTGTAGAAATCATGGCCCCGCCCGGGATGGAGGAAATGACCAGCCAGTTGCAGGGCATGTTCCAGAATCTCGGCAACGCCCGCGCCAGCCAGCGCAAGCTGCCCATTCATCAGGCCATGCGCTACCTGATCGAGGAAGAAGCCGCCAAGCTGATCGACAATGAAGACATCAAGGAACAGGCGCGCATCAATGTGGAACAGAACGGCATCGTGTTTCTGGATGAAATGGACAAAATTGCCAAGCGCGGCGAATCCGGTGGCGGCGCCGATGTTTCCCGCGAAGGTGTGCAGCGCGACCTGCTGCCGCTGGTGGAAGGCTCCACCGTCACCACCAAGCACGGCATGATCAAAACCGACCACATCCTGTTCATCGCCTCCGGCGCCTTCCATGTCGCCAAACCCTCTGATCTGATTCCGGAACTGCAGGGTCGTTTTCCCATCCGGGTTGAACTTGATGCCCTGAGCGCGGAAGACTTCGTCCGGATTCTGACTGAACCGGATGCCTCACTGACCATACAGTACAGTGCGCTGATGCAAACCGAAGAAGTCAGCATCGAATTCACCGAAGATGGTGTCAAACGCATGGCCGATATTGCCTGGCAGGTAAACGAAAAAACCGAGAATATTGGCGCGCGCCGCCTGCACACCATTATCGAACGCCTGCTGGAAGATGTTTCTTTCCGTGCACCAGACATGGCCGGCACACAGGTTCAAATCAACGCCGAGTATGTCAACGAAAACCTTGGGGAGCTGGCAGAGGATGAAGACCTGAGCCGTTATATATTATAAAACCAGAAGATAAGATACAGGATACAAACGGCGCCCCCTTTTATCCTGTATCTTTCCCCGTACCTAATTTTTAAAGAGAAATAACATGTCTAACACACCCAAACCCACCGATATTAATTTTCACAAGGTTTCCCACATACTGGAAATCGCCTTTGATGATGGCAGCCGCTTCAACCTGCCCACCGAATACCTGCGCGTCTATTCCCCTTCCGCCGAAGTTCAGGGCCACGGTCCCGGTCAGGAAGTCCTGCAAATCGGCAAACAGGATGTGAATATCACCAAGATTGGACAGGTCGGCAACTACGCGATCCAGTTGTCCTTCGATGATAACCACGATACGGGCATCTATTCCTGGGACACGCTTTATGATCTGGGCAAAAACTACGAAACCCGCTGGCAGAATTATCTCGACCGACTCAAGGAAGCCGGGCACGAACGGCCT
>JASBTR010000064.1 GCA_030148325.1 Gammaproteobacteria bacterium | reverse complement strand
TTGATGAGGCCAATGTGAGTTGGATACCCGTACCCGCCGCACCGTTAAACGCCAGAAAATCCATGTCCCCCAGATGACCCAATGTTTCATCAACGGGGGCATCATAGGCAAAGCCTGTCCAGTTATCCGTCGGCGGGTAGCTATCGAGATGAAGTGAATAGTTTCCTGCTTCATTCGATCCAATATCAGATATATTGAGATAATAAGTCCCCGTACTGGATAAAGTCTGATCCAGAACAGTGCTACACCTTATAGGAGTACGATAATAATCAGAGGCATTACCGATGCATGATGTTGTCTGCAGCTCGACACCTGCAGGATCACGCAAAACAATTTGTGGATCCAGACCAACCGATGTAGTCGATAAAACCAGGCGCAGTGAATCACCCGCCGCGCCCGAAAACTGATAATTATCAACTTCAACGTTAGTGCCAAGTCCACTGTTGATCGTATGATCGCCATAAGCAAGCGTGATACGCCCGGTCAGCACAGCTGTGTCGACGGCATTTTCAACCGTCGAAGCCAGCACCGTATTTGACAGCACAGCGAACACCCCTAGAACCAGACTCAAGGCTGGTATTTCCCGATAATATTTTTTAAGCATTTCTTTATCTCCCTTTATTTATTATTAAATGAACGCTTGTTTTTCCAGGTTCACAGTATCCGCCGGCCACACTGTGTTCAATTGGCCATTTGCTGTAGACCCTGCCAGCCACCCGCTCTCTGGCAACATCAATATGCTCTCTGCAATGCATTGTTTCTATTGTCCTTTTTTTAGATGATGTTCAGATATGAAAAAAGTACTGCTACAAATGTAGTAGTGGATAAGGACATGGATTCAGGTATGCTGGTTGAAAACAACAGGGAACAGGAACCGCGTAATGGAAAATACGCTCGCAGTTTCGGATAAACTCCGGCAGCGCCTTCGCGCCGAACAACTACATACACATTATCAACAGCTTCCAGCCATGATCATCGCCCCGGCGCTGGGCGCGCTGTTTACGGCCTGGGTTTTGTGGAATGCTGTTAATACCACTTATCTTAAAATCGGACTGGCCGGGATACTGGGAATATCGATACTAAGAATATTTCTTTATCGGAAATATTTTTCCCGTAACCGGTCAGAAGAATCTCAACAGGTATGGCATTATCTGGCGATTTCCCTTGCGCTGGTTTCCGGCTGTATCTGGGGAAGCACGGCAATTTTTCTCTACCCTCCCCTGCAACCCGAATACGAAGTTTACATGCTAGTCCTGCTGGCGCTGGTGCCGGTTGCGCCGATGGCGGCGCTGGCTGTTTATATGCCCGCATTTTATGCTTATTACCTGCCCTGTATCGCGCCCTTTATTATTACCCTTGGCATGCAGGAAGGCCGTGCTGAAAAAATGACAGCATTGCTACTGTTGATGATGACTGGCGCAATTATCACCTTTGCAAATAAATATGCCGCAATGCTGGCCGAGGCGATTCGCCTGCGTCTTCGACTGGCGGATAAAAAGGAACAGCTGGAACAGGCTGCTATTGTTAAAACACGTTTTCTGGCTGCAGCGAGTCATGATTTACGCCAGCCGGTTCATGCCATGGGGCTGTTTCTGGAATCCCTGCAAAACCACTACAGTGAATTACGCGACAGCAGGCTGTTTGCCCAGATTGAACAATCCATACTCATCCTGCGTCGTATGCTGGATGCTATGCTGGATATTTCCCGTCTGGATGCCGGTGTGGTTGAAGTCAGGCGGCGGGATTTCAAACTGGCCGAACTGCTGGACAGTCTGCGAGATGAGTATGCCCCACTGGCTGCCCAGCGGGGACTACAATTTCGTTATATCACTACCCGTCAAATAGTAAACAGCGATCCAGTACTACTGGAACGAATCCTGAGAAACCTGCTGAACAATGCTATCAAATATACCCGCCGGGGCGGCATTCTGCTGGGCTGCCGCAGGCGTGGAAACCACATACAGATACAGATCTGCGACAGCGGCTCTGGCATTCCCACCTCACAGCTCGATGAGATCTTTTACGAGTTCACACGCCTGTACAACAACGAAAACCATCCTCAACAGGGACTGGGGCTCGGCCTGTCCATTATCAAACGCCTCTCGCATCTGCTGGAACATGAGATTACCGTTCATTCCAGAGAAGGCAGGGGCTCTATTTTCAGCATCACCATTCCCTGCAGCCAGAACACCCCCCAAAGTATTCATACAAACGACAGTCGAAACCCGATGCCCGCGCCAAAACTACATCAATGGCAGGTGCTAATAGTCGATGATGATGAAGCCGTACGCCTGGGAATGGCGACACTGCTGGAACAATGGCATGCCAGGGTGATTGCCGCAGCGGGTATTGATGATCTATTACAGAAAATCAGCACGCTTTCCCGTACGCCGAATCTGCTGATCGTCGATTATCGACTTGCGCATGGCAAAACCGCACAGGATGTCATAGATATGCTGAAGACTGAATTCAAACAGCAGATCCCCGTTATTATTATCACCGGCGACACCGCACCTGCGCGTATCAGGGAAGCCCACGACGCCAATCATCTACTGTTACATAAACCTGTGGCTCCGGAAAAACTCAAAGCCTGCATCAGTTCACTGCTTCCAGCAGACCAAGTTGCTGGGCTTTGACAACTGCGTCCGTGCGATTGTGTGCCTGCAGGCGG
Organism: Gammaproteobacteria bacterium; assembly: GCA_030148325.1. Taxonomy (GTDB): domain Bacteria; phylum Pseudomonadota; class Gammaproteobacteria; order UBA6429; family Thiohalophilaceae; genus JAADGZ01. The sequence goes on along the minus strand of JASBTR010000064.1, from coordinate 7,002 downwards.
TGAAGAATATCAGAGACATGGGCTCTTACTGTGGTTTCTGCGATATTCAGGGTTCTGGCTATCTGCTTGTTACTGTAACCCCTGGCCAGTAATTGCAGCACTTCATCCTGGCGCTGGGTCAACGCCGTGTCAGCATCAATTTCCACCACAGTCGCGCCTGACAAACTGCCCAGTGCAACCGAAGGGATGTAAGTTTCACCGTTTAATACGAGTAACAGTGCATTTTTAATCACCTCACTGTCTGAGGATTTGGGAATATAGCCGCGTGCGCCGGCATTCAGGAGATGAACAACGAGATTATGATTTTCACAGGCTGAAATCACCACAATCGGCGTATTCGGCACTAGTTGAGAGATCGAAAGCAGGCTTTTCAGACCGCCACCATCAGGCAGGGTCAGATCCAGCAGCACCAGATCAAGTTCAGGCTGTTCATCAATAAACCGGAAAGCATCCGCAATGCAGGATGCCTCGAAGATATTGACCGTCCGCGCAAGCTGGCGAATCACCGGCCTCAGCGCATCACGATAAAGCGGATGATCATCAATCAGGAGAATATTGGCGGTTCCGTCCATAGCCCATTATTTTTATCAGTTATTCCTGACAAACCTTACGACTATTTTCCCTCGCTGGCAATCATTCAGAGCAGCCCGCCACCGATTTAAATCGGCAGCGCCGTGGCGGCAGACGCATTTTCCTGCAACATGCCATCAGTCAGAGTACAGATCCGATCCATTTTTTCGGCAAAGCGGATATCGTGCGTAACAATGATGAAACTGGTGTCGAATTCCTGGTTCAGCTCCAGCATTAACTGATAAACACTTTCGGCTGTGCGCGTGTCAAGATTACCGGTCGGCTCATCGGCCAGCACACACAGGGGCCGGGTGATTAACGCCCGCGCCAGGGCCGCCCGTTGGCGCTCACCACCGGAAAGCTCATTGGGCTTGTGTCTGCTGCGATGGCCCAGTCCGACGCGTTCCAGCATCTTTGCCGCAGCAACAGACGCAGCCCCAGGCCGGTCTCCGCGAATCAGCAGCGGCATAGCAACATTTTCCAGTGCGCTGAACTCCGGCAGCAGATGGTGAAACTGATAAACAAAACCCAGAGCGCGATTACGCAAAAAACCGCGCGCGGCAGGATTAAGATCCGCCATATTTTTACCATCAACTTCAACCCGCCCGGCGGTTGGGGTATCCAGTCCACCGAGAAGATGCAACAAAGTGCTTTTACCTGAGCCGGAAGCGCCGACAATCGCCAGCTGTTCACCCTGCTGCAAAACAAGATCGACGCCCTTCAATACCTCGACCGGGGCCGGACCTTCGTCAAAGGTTTTACTCAGACCTTCACAACGCAGAACGATACGCCTTTCTTCACTCATAGCGTAAAGCCTCCACCGGCTGGGTGCGGCTTGCCCGCCAGGCTGGATACAGCGTCGCCAGTACCCCCAGTGACAGAGAAACCAGGCCGATCATCCAGACATCATCCCAGTGCAAATCCGAAGGCAATTCATTGATATAATAGACGCCGGGATCCAGAAAATGGATGCCAAACAACTTTTCAATAAACGGCACCACCGTGTCCAGATTAAGCGAAAGACTGACGCCCAGAACAATGCCCAGCACCGTACCGACCACGCCGATCAGTGTTCCCTGGACCATGAAAATTTTCAGAATGCTGGCCGGCGACATGCCCAGGGTGCGCAAAATGGCAATATCGCTTTCCTTGTCGGTAACCATCATCACCAGGGTTGAAACAATATTAAAGGCCGCCACCGCGACGATTAGCAGCAGCAATAAAAAGATCATGCGTTTCTCGATTTTCACCGCCCGGAACCAGTTAGCATGATAGGAACTCCAGTCACGAATCCAGTACTGCCCCAGCTCGGTATTCTGTAAATCAAACCGCACCTGCGGCGCGCGGAATAAATCATCCAGTTTCAGGCGCACACCGGAGACCCCATCCTTCAGCCGGAACACCCGTCGCGCATCATCCATATGCAACAGCGCCATCGTGCTGTCATATTCATACATGCCAACATAGAAAATGCCCACCACCTTGAAGCGTTTCAGACGTGGCACCACCCCGGCCGGAGTGACCTGGGCGCTGGGCGTCACCAGCGTCACCTTGTCTCCCACGTTGGCAGAAAGAATACGCGCCAGATCCCGGCCCAGAATAATACCGAACTGGCCCGGAATTAAGTCACTCAACTGGCCCTCAATCATGCTTTTTCCGACATTGGACACCGAGGGTTCCATTTCCGGCAGTATGCCTCGAATCAGGCTGCCGTTGACATGATTGCCATTAATCAACATGCCCTGTGCCTCCACATAAGGCGCCGCAGCCAGAACATGCGGCTCTTCCTTCACCCGCTGCACCACGTCAGACCAGCCCGCCAGGCTGTCCTGATATTTGGTAATCGTCAGATGGGAAACCATGTCCAGAATACGCTCGCGCACTTCTTTCTCAAACCCGTTCATCACCGACAAAACGGTAATCAGCGCCATCACCCCCAGGGTAATGCCCAGCATCGAGGTCAGCGAAATAAAAGAAATAAAATGGTTGCGACGTTTGGCGCGGGTATAGCGCAGGCCAATAAAGAGTTCGAGCGGTTTATACATAGGCAGGCATTAAAGCACAAATTGAACAGATTATGAATCCGGACAGCATCATAACCTTCCTGGGCCGGCAGGTTTCATATGTTCCGTCCGCTGCTCAAAAAATCCCGAAATCAGGATGGCTTCTGGAAATACCCCGGTTAATTTCCTATTATTTCAGATTAAGGGACGTAAAGCCGCAAAGGGATATTGTAATGGAATCAACGTGGAAATTCAGTGTCCCCGAAAATTGTTTTTTATTGTCTTGCCCTGCTGCCCCTGCCTGTTTTTTTCTACCGGTTATGGCGGCATCATGATCGATGAAGTCACCAGTATCTACGATGCCGATACCTTCGGAGCCAATATCAAGGGTTGGCCACCTATAATTGGCCGCCATGTTCCGATCCGAGTCCGCGGCATGGATGCGCCGGAAATCAGGGGCCGCTGCCCGGCAGAGAAAGAAGCCGCACAACGAGCGCGAAAAGAAACGGTAAGCCTGTTTCGTAACGCGAAAAATATTGAGCTGCGACAACTGCAACGCGGAAAATATTTCCGCATCCTTGCCGAAGTATATGTGGATGGGAAAAACCTGGCCGACGCACTGATCACAAAAAAGCTGGCCCGTCCCTATCAGGGTGGAAAACGCCGGAGCTGGTGTAATTAAACAGGAAACAGCATAACGATTCTGTCTGGTTTCCGGGGAAAACAGAACCTGTATTAATCACTATTAGAAAACGAATGAACATCGAGTACCTGGCAAATCACAGGGAAGTAATTCCTACGCTTGCTCGTTGGTTTTATGAGGAATGGGCCTGGCTGCATCCCGAAAGAACGTATGCTGACGTAGAGCGCCTTATTACCGAAAGGGCACAAAAAAACAGGATCCCAGTCGCATTGGTTGCCTTTGATGACGAGGAGCTGCTTGGAACGATATGCCTTAAGGTGCATGATATGGATACACGCAGAGATTTAACGCCCTGGCTCGCAGGCCTGTACGTTTCAGCTCAGAGAAGGCATCAAGGCATTGGCGCCGCCCTTGTATCTGCGATTGAAAGAGAAGCCTGCGATTTTGGTATAAATAAGCTGTATTTATACACGCCGGAGTCTGAAGATTTTTATGCGAAATGTGGGTGGCAAATTAAAGAAAGGACCGAATATCATAATTGTAGAATCACGCTAATGGAAAAGGTAATCGTTCTCTAACACATGCACTCGGACGCAGAAAAAACACTGTTCCCTGACGGTCGCTGCATTTCGATACCGGTGATTTCCGGCATTAGAGAGTCAAATATAAATAATGGAAGAATTAATTGGGCATAGAAGTACATTACTATTTCTTGTGCTGGTAAGTTACGTATGTTGGCGCCTATCTCCTTATGGGAAGCGGCGCTCTGACAAAATCGCATTTAGAATAACGTCGGGTATTTTCCTGTTTTTATTCGGTGTATATTTCATTCGAAATATAGTGCCCGGAGTAGAAATGATTGCGGTTGTTAGTTTAGTAACAATCGGGCTGTGGGTTTATCTAATCTTGCCTGGCCCTGAATATAAAGTATCCATACCACCGGGTAAGAAAAAGGCAATAGTGACCGAGATAGTTACCATCAGCTTATTAATCCTGGTTATTATGGGGATATGGCAACGTGTGGCGCCATAGTTCTCCAATAAATCGTTAAACTAAATAAAAGTTCCGAATTCCTGTCCACTTTTTAGTGGTAATTTTAGACTTTCGCAGGATGTCCTGAGGAACGAAGCGCATCATCCCGGGCTAGACACGCGAACGATGCGCTTCGTTTCACTCAGCACATCCTGCACTTTACATCTGGACACCCTTTTGGAACTTTTATTTAGATCGGCACAAAAGATGTGCCTCCTGGTTAACCCAAACGTTAAGATGCAGGACAATAAACAGGGTAATGGCATGACAGAAGGAATATGGCGCGACAACAAAAGCGTTGAAGAAACAAATGCATAATAAACTCATGCAGAAGAGCTTCAAAAAGTTCAGGGAAATCGAACCTGGTTTTGCACACGTCTAATTGGAACTTTGTTAGAGACGACAAAATGGCCAAATGTCCAAAGTGCGGAGAAACACAAGACTGGTGGAAGTTGCTTCGCTTTGACAGGACTCAATTAATGGACTGCCGACGATGTGGTTCGGTCCTTGCCATAGATCCTCAGCGCTCAATTATACTGCTTGGTGGCCTTATTGCTTTTTTGACGTTGCCGAAAACAAAGTTACTCCCATTCGACTGGAGTATATTATGGTTTATAATCGTCTTAATCGTCTATATACCATTCTATATTCATTATATGAGGCTGAATATAGTTACTGATGGAGAACTGGAGATTACACCGGATCAGGAGGCGAAATTCGGCACCTATGCGAGGGGTCGCCGTCGTTTTCATATCATTGGTCGCTTTTTATTCTGGGGAGGTCTTCTCCTGTTTTTCGCCGGCGTATCCTTACCTTCCGTCCGAACAAGTGAAACGGTTGCAGTATTGGGCCTTTTTGTTTTATCCACAGGTTTTGGAATGCTCGCCATAATGAAGTGTCCGTTCTGTAAAAAAATGACAGTACGTAATCCTTTTGACAATGGAGGCAGGTGCATTAATTGTCATAGAGAAATAGATGTTGATGAATAATTGAAAATCTAATAAGACCATAAACTCAGACAGCAAAAAAAGCAATGTTCTTCATTTCTCGTCGTTCTGCTTTTTACTGCCGGTTATGGTTATCGTCAGCCACAGGACATCCGTGGTTTGCAATGGTTTAAAATTTTTTTGAGGGGGATAGCAATGAGAAATTTAGTTGTAATTGTAGCAGCTGTATTGATGACTGGTTGCGCCAGCACCATTGAATCATTTTACAATCGTCAAGTTGTTGAAGATCAACTAATTTCCGATGATGACAACCAGGAAATAGGTACTCTTGCCGTTACCGCTCAACGGCGACTTATTATTGCAAACTTAAAGACAGGAAATTTCTGTTCAGAGCCTCCGCCAGAAACAGCAGACTCAATTACTACAGCACTAGCTGCAGCATTAAAGGCAAATATTGCTGCTGATAAGAATGTAAGTGCAGAATTAGCAAGTAACTTTGCAAGGCATGTAAATCAACTATATAAAAGAGCACATACGATTCAATTGTTTAGAGATGCTGCATTTTATTTGTGTGTAAATTCTGTAAACAGTAAAAATGGAGAGAATGGTGATTATGAATCCTATAAAGAAAATATTCACGATATGGTCAAACTCCTGAAACCTTCACTAGACGAAGAAATTAAACTGTATTATGCAACTGAAAGAGCCAGGGCCGAAAATCCCCCTGAGGTATTGCAGGAAACAATAATCTGTGACTCTTCATCTACAATTGACAAAAAGAATGGTGGTAATAATAATTTATCTACATCTATTAATTGCCGCCCAATATCAAAAGTAATAAAGGCAAGTGATCAACAGAATGGTGCTGTAAAATAAATAGAATTTCGGCTGCAAACTATCCGGCGGGGCTTTATGTGTATCAGGACGATTCAGAGTAGAGTTTATGGATGAAAAACAACTCAAGGAATATTTATCAGGATTCAGAGGAGCTGAAGGAAGCCTTCCATCTGGCCCGAAAACACTGGGTTACGATATCGCGAAAAGGTGAATTGCCATCTGCCATAATCAAGGATCTATTCAGTCAGCCCCGTGAATTGGCAGTAAAGAATCCAACCCAAAAAGATCGAGATATATTAGCGGATGAAAATTAGCCTATGTATGCCGTGATATTCACTGCCGGAATCAGGGAAATTGATGACGACTATTTTGTAGTCGCAAATAGAATGAGATCTCTCGCCATGGGGAAATATGGCTGTATTGGGTTTGAGTCCGTATCAGAAGGGAACAGGGAAATATCTGTTTCATACTGGCCAGACCTGGAAAGTATTGAAAACTGGAAAAATGATCCTGAGCATGTCGAGGCACAAAAACAGGGACAGCAACGTTGGTATAGTTCGTACCAGATCAGGATTGCAAATATAGAGCGGGAATATGAAAACACATATGATTAACCCACCATGGGGGCTTTCAAAAAATTACGCCCCTCCTGAAACCCGTGATGATTCCTTAGTATGTGCAAATAAACATGTAATATGAAAATATTAGCAGTAATTCTATTGATCATCGTTGTCCTTGCCATTTTGTTATGGCAAGGCCGGTCAAACTGGTCCCAATATATATCCACACAACAGCAAAAAGTTAGAGCAAATGCATCAGATGAAATAAATTATATCAACCTTAACGAGGTCAATGCGCTTCCAGAACCGGTGAAAAAATATTTTCATCTGGTGCTCAAAGATGGTGCGCCAGTTATTAACCGTGCATACGTGTCCCAGGTTGGTGGATTCAGGGCCAATCCAGAAACAAA
>JASBTR010000044.1 GCA_030148325.1 Gammaproteobacteria bacterium | reverse complement strand
TGATTTGGTATGAATTGTGCTGGCAAGAATATTGCTTAATAGCTTGCCGATTCAAGAAATCATAAAAATTGTAACGTTACGATGCACGCATCACCGTACCAGGGGAATATGACATGAAAACCATTGCTGAATTCAGACCATCCAGTCTTATGCACAAAACCGGTGCAGCGCTGATGGCTTTGTTTTTAAGTATCGTCTGTCTGCAGTTTGGCTTCAGCGCGCCGGCTGAAGCAAAAAGCAAGGAGAAGCCGGTAGAAATACTCGAGGGCTTCAAGTACATGAGCAAGGAGAGTGCTGAGTGCGTCTCCTGCCACCGCGAAAAGACCCCGGGTATCTACGAGATGTGGGGCGAATCCAAACATTACCGCGCCAACGTCGGCTGTTACGAATGCCACAAGGCCAAGCCGTCTGACAAGGATGCCATCAAGCATAAGGATTTCACCATTTCGGTAATTGTTTCGCCGAAGGACTGCAGTGGCTGTCATGAGCGTGAAGTTAAGGAATTCGACCGCAGTCACCATGCCTCTGCCGGTAATATTCTCGGTTCGCTGGACAACGTGCTGGCTGAGGTAGTGGAAGGTGCGCCGCTGCTGAACGGTACCTCTCCGGTGGTTACCATGGGTTGCATGGGCTGTCATGGCTCCATCGTGCGGGTCGAGTCGGACGGTTCCCTGAATTCAGCCACCTGGCCCAACACCGGCATTGGCCGTATTAATCCGGATGGATCCAAGGGCGCCTGCTCGGCCTGTCATCTGCGCCACAACTTCGATGTAGAACAGGCCCGTCATCCGGACAACTGCGGTCGCTGTCATCTGGGGCCGGATCATCCGCAGAAGGAAATCTATGAGGAATCCGTGCATGGTGTTGCCTTCCGTGCTCACATCGATGAGATGAACATGGACTCCAGCAAGTGGATTCCGGGTGAGGATTACACGGCTGCGCCGACCTGCGCTACCTGCCACATGTCGGCGACCAAGGATCTGCCGGTTAACCACGACATCGGTTCGCGTATTTCCTGGAACCTGCGGGCGCCGGTCTCCTTCAAGATCGATGAAAAGGCCAAAAAGGCAGGCAAAAAAGTCAAACCCTGGCTGCAGCGCCGCAAGGACATGAAGTCGGTCTGTTCCTCCTGTCATGGCCGCAATATTGTTGATAACTTCTACGAACAGCTGGATTCCTTCGTCGAACTGTTCAACGACAAGTTTGCGATTCCTGCACGGCACCTGATCACCGTGTTGAAGAAAGAGAAATTGATCGACCCGGTTAAATTTAACGACAAGATCGAGTGGACCTACTTCTATCTCTGGCATCATGAAGGCCGTCGTGCCCGCCATGGCGCGGCTATGCTGGCACCCGACTATGTGCACTGGGAAGGCATGTTCGAGGTTGCACACCGTTTCTATCTGGAAATGGTGCCGGAAGTGAAGGAACTGATCGAGAAGGCGCGCCACAAGGGCAACAAGAAGGGCGCCGATCGCGTGCAGAAAGAACTGGACAAGATCCTTAATTCCGAAATGCACCGCTGGTTCATTGGCAAGAAGCCGCCAAAAGCATGGTCGCCCAAAGACGATGACAACCACGGCTTCAAGACCTCAAAAAGCAAGAAATAGCCGAACCGAGGCGTAGTCGAAAATAGTTCACCCGCAGGAAGTCCTTCCTGCGGGTGTTTCTTTAATCACTTCAGACCGCTTTATGCGCAACACCGAACGCCAATATTGAATACAATTGACATGCTGAAGAAAATCCTTCCTCTTTTTTTCCTGCTGTTTCATGCTACCGGCAGTTTTGCCGCCGCTGATTTTACGGATGAAGAATGCACCGAGTGTCACGGCGTCAAGGGTTATTCTGTGCCGATGGGTAAGCATGGTGAGGGGCGTAAGCGTTCCCTGGATATCAATATTTCCGCTTTTCATGACAGCGCGCATGGCAAATTAAAATGCGTGGAATGTCATACCGGTATTAAAAAACTGCCGCACCGTGGTGAAAAACTGAAGGCCGTTGATTGTGTGACCTGCCATGTTGAAAGCGCAAAGAAGAAGACCGATGGGCGCGACTGGCGCGGTCTGAGAAAGGCGCGCAAGAAAGAAAAATCAGAGCTGGTGATCAACACCGAACGCTATACTAATTCTATTCATGCCAATACAAAGGTGGAAAACAATGCCGATTGCGCCGCCTGTCATACGGCGCATTATGTTTATAAATCTACCAATCCAAAGGCTTCCACCTATCGGGAAAATTCCCCGCAGATGTGTGGTGAGTGCCATTACAAATCGCTGCAGGAGTACAAGCGTTCCATCCATGGCGCAGCACTGAAAACTCCCTGGAAGGGCGACAGCGCCACCTGCTCGGACTGTCATTCTTCCCATGAAATCACCAAAAAGGAAGGCCTGACCGCACATCGGATTGTGACGAAAAACTGTGGCAGCTGTCATAAAAAGGAAGTCGCCAGTTATATGGCGACCACCCACGGGCAGCTGGCCTGGCATGGCAACAAGAAGGTACCGCGCTGTGTGGACTGCCACCGGGGCCACGATACCCGTGCCATTGATGATCCGAAATCAAAAGTCAGCGATCAGAATCGCCTGGAAACCTGTCGTGAATGTCACGAGGATGCCGGTCCCGGTATCGTGAGTTACAAGGCGCATGGCAACACCAACGATTTTGAACGTTATCCGGCTATGTATATCACCGGCAAGTTCATGATCTACATCGTCGTCGGCGTCCTGATCTTTTTCTACAGTCACTCCATGCTCTGGTTCTATCGTGAATACAAGTCACGCGTGTTTGCCACCAGCACCAGGGATTCCATGACGGTGCGCTATCGCGTCAAGCCGGAGAAAAAACACAGCAATGTCCACTTCCAGCGCTTTGCCTGGTACTGGCGGGCGAATCACTGGCTGCTGGTGCTCTCGGTTATGACCCTGGTGTTCACTGGCATGGCGGTAATGTATGCGGATACCAACTGGGCCGTAGCCGTGGTAAAAGCCGTGGGCGGGCCGACGGTGTTTGGGATTATTCATCGTACCGCCGGGGTGCTGTTCCTGCTGGCGATTGGTGGACATGGCGTGTTAGTGTTAGTGCGCCTGTTGAAGGATAAAAACTTCAAATGGTTTGGGCCGGATTCCATGTTGCCGCGTAAGAAAGACTGGGAAGATATGAAGGGCCAGTTCCTTTGGTTCTTCGGCAAGGGCAAGCCGCCGCGTCTGGATCGATTCACCTACTGGGAGAAATTCGATTACTGGGCCGTGTACTGGGGCGCCTTTGTTATCGGTACGTCAGGCATTGTACTCTGGGCTTCACCGACCCTGCTGCGCTTCATGCCGGGCTGGGTGTTTAACATCGCCTCGATTGCCCACGGCATTGAAGCCTTCCTCGCGGTAACTACGCTGTTCGTGGTGCATTTTTTCAATAACCACTTCCGTCCGGCCAAGTTCCCACTGGACATTGTTATGTTCACCGGCAGCTGGGATCTGGAAGAGTTCAAGGAAGAACGTCCTGAAGAATACGAACGCCTCAAGGCCAGTGGTGAACTGGAAAAACGTCTGGTTGCGCCTCCGTCAAAACGCGCCGTGATTATCTCGCATATTTTGGGCTTTACCCTGCTGACGATTGGCATCAGCCTGTTGATCATGGTCCTGATTGGCTTCAGCCGAAGCGGCCTGGCCTGAGCCCGCTGATTGCCCCGGCAAAGGCCGGGGCAATCAGTTTCCTTCCCTTGCGGTTTCGCTATACTGTCAGTTACGCCTGTGCATATTTATTCCTACAGCCGGGCAAACAGGGGACAGAGGAGTGCCTGAAACGATGACAAAACAACTGGTGATTACCGCACTGGGCGAAGATCGTCCGGGTCTTGTCGGCGAGTTGAGTGAGGCCCTGACTTCACGCGAGCTGAATATTGAGGACAGTCGCATGAGCGTGCTGGGTGGCGAGTTTGCGGTTCTCATGCTGGTGCGTGGAACGAAAGACGCCATCGACGACTTCACCAGCAGTGTCACGAATCTGGAAGACACGCTGAACATGAAGTTGCTGGTCAAAGCGACTGAGTCGCGACAGGCGGAGGCAGTGCTTGTTCCCTGTGCTGTCGAGGTGGTGGCGATCGATCATCCCGGTATTGTTCAGGATATCACCCGTTTTTTTTCCGGCCGCAATATCAACATTGTCGAGATGGATACCAGTTGCTACCCGGCTGCGCATACCGGAGCGACGATGTTCGCCCTGCGCATGACCATCGGTGTGCCGGCCGATCAGGCTATCACCAGCCTGCGTGACGACTTTGTCAGCCTCTGTGACGATCTGAATCTTGACGCCAGCCTGAGCGTGGCAAAATAGATTTTTCACTGTTATTCCTGTCTGAATGTGCTATGAGTAATGAAGGGCATCCAGAAGAGGGCAGGTCATGATTAATGTCGGAAAACTATTGCAGATAAAAGGTCATAAAATCTGGAGTGCAAACCCGGATGACAGTATTTTTGACGCCATGCAGTTGATGGATGAAAAAGGCATCGGCGCCCTGCCGGTATTACTGGATGGACGCCTGATCGGCATTCTTTCAGAACGTGATTGTGCCCGGAAAGTGATTCTCGATGATCTCCCCGCAGCGGAGACCAAAGTAAAAGCATTGATGACCCGTCAGGTTTACTACACCTTCCCGGAACAGGATGTTGAAGCCTGCCTGTCAATCATGAGCAAGCGCCACATACGCCATCTGCCAGTGGTGGAAAATGAAAAAGTGCTGGGAGTGATTGCCATGGGGGATGTGGTCAAGGAAATCATTCTCGAACAGAGGGAGAAGATCGACCATCTGGAACACTATATCAGCTGGGAAGAATCCTACTGATACTAAAGAAGGGCAGGCTGACGACCCAATTGACAGAATGATGGGGTTTTCCTCTGGACTTCGGGCTTTGATCTACCCATCCTGCTTTAAATAGCTGTTCCAAATACCAGTCCACTCCAGGATTACCGTTCGTCCTGAGCCTGTCGAAGGACAAGCAGATTAAGCACTCAATTTACAGTATTTCCACGTTCATGGTTCGACAAGCTCACCACGAACGTGGAAATTCAC
>JASBTR010000038.1 GCA_030148325.1 Gammaproteobacteria bacterium | reverse complement strand
CCAAATACCAGATCACTTGTGAATTTCCACGTTCGTGGTGAGCTTGTCGAACCATGAGCGTGGAAATACTGTGAATAGAGTGTTTAATCTGCTTGTCCTTCGACAGGCTCAGGATGAACGGTAATTGCTTAAAGTGGACTGGTATTTGGAACAGCTATTTAATCAGGTACAGGAAATACAACTTTATTGCCCTGTTAGGATTAATCAGCGTGTTACTGACCGGCAGCATCGGTCTACTGCAACTGAATACCCAGTGGCTAGCGGTTAAAGAAGCAGCCATCCCCGGGCTGATTGGTATGGCGGTGCTGGTTTCCACCCAGACCCGCTATCCGTTGATAAAAACCCTGCTCTACAACCCAATGATTCTGGATGTCGACAGGATCAGCCAGAAACTCAATGAGCTCGGCAGCACCCTGGTGTTCGAGGCGCGCCTGATGAACGCGACTTATCTGCTGGGCGGAACTTTTTTCTTTTCAGCCGTGATGAACTATGTTCTTGCCAAATGGATTGTTACCAGCCCGGCGGGCAGCGCTGCTTTTAACGAGGAGCTCGGCCGGATGACCCTGCTCAGTTACCCCATGATTGCCATCCCCTCCATGCTGATGATGATGGCCATCTTTTATTACCTGTGGCGCACGATTCATGGCATGACCGGACTTGCCCTTGAAGAAATCATTCAGCAGAAAGAGAAACATAACTAATCTGTTGCGTTAAATGACTTGTCCTCAGGGAAGCATTGCTCAGGATCAGCGCCTGTAATAAAGACGTTTCGCATTATAAGCTGCCCTCTGCAGTAAGCCTCAACAGAGCATCATGATATTTCTCCACCGTGTTGGTCACGATTTCAGGGGGCAACTCGGGGGGCGTGGAGTTTTTGTCCCAGCCGATGCTCTCCAGATAATCGCGCACATACTGTTTGTCGAAGCTGGGCGGTGTGTGCCCTGGAGAATAGGCATCAGCCGGCCAGAAGCGCGACGAATCCGGTGTGAACAGCTCATCCATCAACAGCAGGCGGCCGTCCCGATCCAGACCAAACTCAAACTTGGTGTCGGCGATAATGATTCCTCGCGAGCGGGCATGATCCGTCGCAACCCGGTACAGCTCCAGGCTGATACTGCGCACCTGTTCCATTCGCTCAAAGCCAACTATCTCGGCCGCCTGTTCAAAGCTGATATTCTCGTCATGGGAGCCGGTCGGCGCCTTGGTGGAAGGCGTGAAAATCGGTTCAGGTAATCGTTCCCCCTCCCGCAATCCCTGCGGCAGAGGGATGCCGCACACCGCGCCCGTCCGTTGATAATCTTTCCAGCCCGAACCCACCAGATAACCACGCACAATGGCTTCTATAGGCAAAGGATCAAGACGTTGAACGACTACCGCCCGGCCCGCCGCCTCGGCGCGTTCCTGCGGGTCGTGGAGAACATCCTCGATGAGCAAACTGGTCAGGTGGTTCTCCACAATGTGCCGGGTGCCTTCGAACCAGAAGTTGGACAAGGCCGTAAGGATCTTGCCCTTGCCTGGAATCGGGGTCGGCAGCACCCGATCGAAAGCCGACAGACGATCGCTTGCCAGCAGCAGCACATGCCGATCATCCACCTCGTAGATATCTCGAACCTTGCCGGAATACAGTCGTCGCAGGCTGTGAAGTTGGGAGTCAAAAAGTGCATCAGTCATGGCATCACCGTTTCTCACCACATGCAATATCGTGGTCGTTATGAATTGAAAAAACCGTTTCCACGGTTTGGAAGTCGATGCTGATGCGTTCACCAGCCACCGGTCGGAATAGTTTGTCGGCAAAGGCAACGTGATCGGGATGCTCGCGATAGCTGTCGATCACCGCAGGATGACAGAAGCGCACCAGCCAGGTGTAGCGGTACTTCGCCTTCTCCTGCACTGCCCTGCCGGTCACCACCTCGCGCACACCGGGAATCGCGCTGAGCACCCGGCGACCCTCGGCCATTATCATCTCAACCCGGGCTTCATCAATGCCCTCTACGTTATAGATAATCAAATGCTCCACCGGCATCCACGCCTGACAGCGCGAAAGCACCTCGGCCGCACGTCCCGCCGATCCACACAGGCGAATGCAGCGTTCGACTTCTGCCGTTATAGCCTCACGGATATTGCCCGTCAGGTTTGTGTCGCCACTGCCATTAGAGGATTTTCTGTTGTTGCCGAGACTCGCATCAGCGGCTTCAGCCAGCGCCGTGTAGCAATTAATCCTGGCCACACCGTTGACAATCAGCCGCCGGAACTGATCATCGGACAGTCCCGCGCCGCCGTGAATGACCAGCGGCATGCCCAGCGCCTCGTTTATCTGTTTCAAACGCTGCCAGTCCAGTTTCGGCCTGCCTGCCATATATCCACGCAGCGTGCCGACAGAGACAGCCAGGAAATCCACGCCGGTCTTCTCCACACAGGCACGGGCTTCCGCCACCATGGTATAGACAATCTCATCGAGATGAGGCTCAGCATCCTGACCCTCGATACCCGGCACATAGCCCAGCGCACCTTCCACCGGAACTCCGCAGGCATGCGCCATCTCCACCACTGCGCGTACACGCAGGATGTTGTCGGACAGCGACGCGCGGGATGCATCAAGCATAACCCCGTTACAACCCCGGTTGATCGCAGCTGCCGCCGATTCCAGGCTAACGCCGCGCTCCAGATGGATTGCCACCGGCACCGAGGCACGCCGGGCAGCGGCCTCCACCGCCGGCATAATCAGTTCAAAATCAACGTCCTGAAAACGGGATTCATCCAGGCTCAGGATCACCGGAGCGCGGCAACGTTCCGCTGCATTCATGATGCTCCACAGAAAATCCAGGCTCACCGGCTCAAAGCTGCCGACTGCATAACCATTTTCATAAGCATGTTGCAGCATATGTTTCATGTTGACCAAAGGCATCGTCAGAATCTCCTCTACTTTGTCAGACTCATGAACAGGCGTGGCAGCTTCTCCGGCAGCCGCTCCACCCGGTCAATGACGGTGTAATTATTGCGCCCAAATATCTCAGCCACATAGTCGTCAGCATGAGGGTCGAGACTGATGCAATAGGTGGCGATCCACTTGCTATCGAGTTCGTTGACCGCCACGTGGGTATCGTCCTGCAGGTATTTGGGATCCTGCACATCGATGTCATGCGGTTCGCCATCGGTAAGCACCAGCAGCAGCCGTTTCTCCTCGCGCCGGTTTTCCAGATAACGCCCGGCGTGACGCAGCGCCGCACCCATGCGCGTCGAATGACCGGCCTCCATCGCCGCCAGGCGCGCTTTGGGCTCATCGCCCCAGTGCTCCCTGAAACCCTTGAAGTGGGCATAGCGCACTTCGTGGCGGGTATTGGATGAAAAACCTGCGATCGCAAACGGATCGCCCAACGCCTCCACCGCTGTCGCCAGTAACGATACCGCTTCCTGGCTCAGTTGCAGGATGCTGCTATCCGTACCCTGCGGTACATCGTTAATAGACTCGGAAAGATCGAGCAGCAACAACACGGCGATGTCACGACCGTCTTTGACATGGCTCTGATGAATACGGGTATCCGGCGTGGAGCCAATGCGATAATCGATGGCGGCGCGGATCGCCACATCCAGATCGAGATCATCCCCTTCTTCCCGATAACGCACCCGGCGGCGCTGCTGCGGTTTGAGCAGATCGACAATTTGTTTCAACTGTTTGGCCAGACGGCGATGCTTGTCCAGCAGACGATCGATATGGCCGGCGTCGCCCTGAGGCTGAATCGACTCATAGACGGTGACCCAGTCAGGACGGTAGTTCTGCACAGCCTGATCCCATTCGGGATAGTGCTGTGGCGGCAAAATCTCATCTTCCTCTACGCCCCGGCCTCGATCAGCGGCGCCATGGTCGGAGTGAAACTCATCTTCATCCTCGACATCTTCGAGAAAGATCCACAGGTAACGGTTATCGTCACGGTAACTTACCTCGGTGTCTTCAAACCAGACTTTGGGTTTGCGAAAATCATGCTCATAATTATCCTTTAGCCAGTGGACACCCAGATCCGTACTAAGTGAAGCGTCATAGGGATCCTGCTCAACACGGGCGTGAAACTGCGCCACATAATCAAGCAGGCTCCTGTCGCTATAGTTGTGATCAGGATTGAGCAGGGCATAGGAAAGCATCGCCAGACGATGGCGGATACACGACCAGCCCCCGGGACAGGCGCCCGGTTTGGGTTTCGGATGCAGCGACAGCCAGAGTCGACGCAGGCCGGGATATTGTTGCATCGCAAGAGATTCAACCCGCGCATCTTCAAACACTTCGATACAGATGTGCTGAAAGGTACTGAAGTTGTCAGCGAGGTAAGGTTGCGACCAGATCTTGTGCGCCATCATGTGGGCGATCATCGCTCGGTAACGTTCAATACCGCGTACGGGTCCCAGATCTTCATATACATCGGGCACATGGATACCCAGCCGATCAAGATGCGGTCGGGGCTTGCGTAGGGTATCGAAGGCTTCTGAATAGGGGCGGAACTCTGTTTGCAGATCCCAGAAGGCACGCTCAAACAATTGTAACTGGCGCTCGTGATCCATAAACAGTGTGCCATTGCGCTCCTTGATCAACATCGCCCGGGCGTCGGCGCTCTGCAGGCTGAAATAGTCCGGCAGACGATGGGGATGATCGCGGTAAACACGGATGCCGTAATCAATCCAGTTTTCGACCCCGATCATACTGAGCTGGCTAAAAAGATAAGGCGCGCGTTCGAGCATGGGTTTTGCGCCCTCTTTGGCCTCCTTTGCCATGCGTTCAACCAGTCGCAACCAGTTGCGCAACAGGTCGACACTGCCAAGCCGACGCGCAACAGCCGGTAAGGTGGCAAGAAAGGGATTGATCGCACTACCTGCTGCGTACTCGGAGAGCAACGCGGCAGTCGCAGCTACCTCGGCGATGATCGTCTCATCACTGTGGCGCACGACTTCGGGCATTTCATCGAGAAAGATCAGCACCAGTTCGGTGCCACGTCCCAGTGCACAGACACGATCCGCACTCGCCAACCATTCATCGACGCCCTGTGGCGAAAGCACTTCCTCTGCCGCCTGCAAGGCATCTTCAAAGATGTCATTGATCTTGCTAACGCTGCACTGGAGTTGATCTCGGCGTTTTTGTATTTCAGGTTTCATCGCATCTAAATAGCTGTTCCAAATACCAGTCCACTTTAAGCAATTACCGTTCATCCTGAGCCTGTCGAAGGACAAGCAGATTAAACACTCTATTCACAGTATTTCCACGCTCATGGTTCGACAAGGCTCTCCTGAGCGAAACC
>JASBTR010000037.1 GCA_030148325.1 Gammaproteobacteria bacterium | reverse complement strand
GGTTTCGCTCAGGAGAGCCTTGTCGAACCATGAGCGTGGAAATACTGTGAATAGAGTGTTTAATCTGCTTGTCCTTCGACAGGCTCAGGATGAACGGTAATTGCTTAAAGTGGACTGGTATTTGGAACAGCTATTTAGCCGAATGGGATCATATTTTTCAGCTAGATAAAACCATATCAGAAGATATGGTTTGGAGGAATCATATATCACCATTGCTGGGGGAACTTCCAGATAATGTCATTGATATTTGGCACTACGGATTTACTGAAATTTTCAATAATGCCATTGATCACTCTTCGGGAAAAATGTAAATTCTCCATGGTTTGTTTGCTGAATTATTTTATAAGCCTGTAAATAATTCTGTGTAACTGCCCGATTACAGAGACTCCGGCATACGCTTGGGGAACTTGATCATAAAACGATTCAGTGCCGCTTTCCAATTTTGAATCGGCATTGACCATTTCTTCGATGCCGCATGGATGGTCGGATACACGACCTTCATGGTTGCCTGGTCATGCGGAAACACTTTGCGGTTGTTGACTGCCTTGCGGATCACACTGTTCAAGGATTCAATCATATTGGTGGTGTAGATTACCTTGCGGATATCATCTGGATAATCAAATAGCGTAATCAGATTCGGCCAGTGACGTTGCCAGCTCTGACTGATGGTTGGGTATTTCTCATCCCAGGTCTCGGCAAAAATAGCCAGTTCCTGCTCGGCTTCATCCACGTTCAGTGACCGCTAGATCACAACGCATTATTCGGCAGCAGAACTGAGTGAGTTACTTGAGGCCGTTGAGAAGATTGTGGATAGAGGGGTTACCCCGACCCCGACCCCGACAGTGGTCCAACGAAGCAGGGAGGTTTTTGAAAAACTGTCGGAAAAGAAAAAAGGCTTAGCGGAAAATTTCCGCTAAGCCTTTGATTTTATGGCGCGCCCGGCACGATTCGAACGTGCGACCGCCTGGTTCGTAGCCAGGTACTCTATCCAGCTGAGCTACGGGCGCTTTAAACTTGCGTTTTCTGGATAGTTGCCTGTCTGACCCCGATCCGAGAAGGCGCGTATAATAGCAAAGCAAAAAGATTTAAGCGACTCTTCTGTGGCCTTTATGTCCTGTTTTTGCCGGTTGTTTTTCTCTGATCGGACTTTTTCACGGTGTGCTTAGTGGCTGTGGCTACCGCCGCCCCCTGCGGCTGGCGCCTGAACGCCGGTTACCCTGTCTCGTCGGTGCGGAACCTGATCCGGGGGCAGCAGTTTGTTGTCGATTCGCACCAGTTTGTCATCCTCAAAAAACAGGGTCAGATGTTGCTTGAACATCTTCCCTCCCCCGGGTTTGATGCTGAAAGGGTAGTCCCAGCGGTTGGGGTGGAAGGGGTCTTTCAGCATGGGACTGCCGAGGACGAAAAGTACCTGACGTGCGTTCATGCCCAGTTTGAGCTGTTCGATCTGTTCAGGATCCAGTGTGTTGCCCTGTTGGACGTCTATTTTATAGACGCTACAGGCCATTATCCCTGCGCTTAGGAGGGATAAAAGAATTGTATTGAGAAAGATTCGCATTAGTACCGGCAGAATGAGTATACTTAAATTATCAGCTCAACATCATAACCGAAACGGTTTATAACGGATAGCAGAGGTAGTCAGATGGATAGCCAGGATCTGAAAAATGCGGGACTTAAGGCAACCTTGCCTCGCCTGAAAATCCTGAATTTTCTTCATGCCAGTCAGGTTCGGCATATGAGCGCCGAGGATGTTTACAAGTCTATGCTGGAAACCGGGGAAGATGTCGGTCTGGCGACGGTCTATCGGGTGCTGACCCAGTTTGAGTCGGCCGGGCTGGTGACGCGCCATCACTTTGATGAGGGGCATTCTGTCTTTGAGTTGAATCTGGGCGAACACCATGATCATATCCTCTGTGTGAAATGCGGCAAGGTGGATGAGTTTTTCGATCCGGTGATTGAAGAACGTCAGCATGAAATCGCTAAAAAACAGGGCTATACCATCACCGATCATGCGCTGGTTGTCTATGGTGTCTGCCCTGACTGTCAGGAGTGAGTTATACCTGCGCTTCTGCGATCATTTCCCGAGCATGATTCAGGGTTTGCTCGGTAATCCTGAGTCCGCCGAGCATGCGGGCAATTTCATCGACCCGTTGCGAACCGGATAGTGTCTGAATTTCACTGCTGGTGTTGTCTGTTTCAGCCTGTTTGCAGACCTGCAGGTGATGCTGACCAAGAGCAGCGACCTGGGGCAGGTGGGTGACGCAGATAACCTGCTGATGGTTTCCGAGCTCACGTAACTGGCGGCCGACAATTTCCGCGACTCGTCCGCCTATGCCCACGTCGACTTCGTCGAAAATAAGCGTGGGGGTGAGCGATACATCGGCGCTGATAACCTGAATGGCGAGGCTGATGCGGGACAGCTCACCGCCGGAGGCCACCTTGTTCATGGGTTTGAGCGGCTGGCCGGGATTGGCGCCGACCACAAATTCGGCGAGTTCCAGCCCCTGTTTTGAAAAATCGTTTTCTTCCCGACCTGTCAGTGTAATCTCAAAACGACCGCCTTCCATACCCAGTTGCTGCATGCGCTCGCTGACCTGGGCGCTGAGTTTTTTTGCCGCTTTCTGTCGACTTTGACTGAGTTTGCGTGCGCGTGACCGATATTCTGTGCTGGCCTGTTCGATCTCGTCCTGCAGACGGCCGGCGCGGATATCCGCCTGTTCCAGTTTGTTCAGTTCTTCCTGCAGACGGGTGAAATGCACGGGTAATTCCTCGGCTGAAACCTGGTGTTTACGGGACAGATCAGTGATGCTGGCCAGCCGCCCTTCAATTTCAGACAGGCGTTGCGGGTCGAGCGCGAGATTGTCCCGGTAGTGGCGTAGTTCACTGATGGCCTCGTTGATCTGGATGCTGGCGCTGTCCAGTAGTTCGGCAGTGCTTTCCAGGCTTGAATCCATTGTCGCGAGTGACTGCAGATCTGACAGGCTCTGGCTTAAGAGTGCATTGACTGAAGCCTGCTCATTTTCTTCGAGCCGACTGAGGATGCGGTCGCTGCTTTCCAGAATTTGACGGGCGTTGGCCAGACGCCTGTGCTCACCATCCAGTTCACCCGCCTCGCCTTCAACCAGATTCAGGGCGTCCAGCTCGCTGACCTGATAACGCAGCAGTTCGAGCCGGGAAGCCCGTTCACTACGTGCTTTCTCCAGTTCCTGCATGTCCTGGTTAAGAGACTGCCACTGCTGGAAGGCGCGGGCCACGGCATCCAGCAGCGCCGGGTGATCGGCATAATCGTCCAGTAACTGCTGCTGGACTTCACGCCTGAGCAGGGCATGATGTTCATGCTGGCCATGCAGGTCCACCAGCATCTCACCCAGCTCGCGCAGCAGGGTAATGGGGCAGGGTTTACCGTTAATAAAGGCGCGAGAAGGGCCGTTAGCGCTGATAGTACGGCGGATGATGCATTCCTCCGCACTTTCCAGCTCGTGTTCTTTAAGCCAGGCTTCGGCTGCAGCAGCTTTACGGGTATCGAAGGTGACGCTGATTTCCGCTTTTTCCGCACCGTGGCGAATAACGCCGCTGTCAGCGCGATCGCCCAGCGCCAGTCCCAGCGCATCGAGCAGGATGGACTTACCCGCCCCGGTCTCGCCGGTCAGCACAGTCATCCCGGCCTCAAGCTCAAGGTCAAGCTTTTCGACAATGGCAAAATTCCAGATGTGGATGTGAGTCAGCATGGCGTGATTATACGCATTGGCAGTGGCGGGTAGCTAGTGGCTGGCAAAGTATAACCCTGTCCTACGCTTTTACCAGCTACCAGTCACTCATACGTAGGTACTTAAGGAATTTATTCACCTGTAGGTTCGCCTTCAGGCGAACAGCAGCGGTTAAATAACGTAGAGTGTGGCGCATAATTGAGTATTTTGTACGGCTAAAGGCGTACCTACAATTGTTCACTCGCTTAAGTACCTACGTATGACCAGTCACTAGCTACTCGCCACCTGAACTTCCCAGCTACCCGCCACTAGCTACCAGCAACTTTTTCATGAATGTTCTCCCCAGTGCATCTTGGCGCGCAATATTTCGAAGTGATTATGCTGACGGGGGTGAATGAGGCGGACATATTTGTCTTTTTTCCGGATCAGAATTTTATCGCCGGAGACCAGCCCCAGATTGATCTGGCCATCGCAGGTGACCTGGGCGTGGGAGTGCATGTTTTCCTTGACCAGGATTTCGATTTCGCTGTCGCCGCTGACCACGATGGGGCGGTAGCTCATGCTGTGGGGGCAAATAGGCACAATAAGGATAGCGTCTACGCCCGGCTCGATGATCGGCCCGCCGCCGGAAAGGGCGTAGGCGGTGGAACCGGTGGGGGTGGAGACAATCAGGCCGTCGGAACGCATGCTGTTGAGAAAGCGGCCGTTTACCCAGGTTTCGGTTTCTATCATGCGTGCCACTTCCCATTTGTGCACCACGACGTCGTTGAAGGCATCGCTTTCGCTGGGCGGCGTGTCCTTGTGCTGAACCTCGGCGTTGAGCAGGATGCGATGTTCTTCCTCGAAGTCGCCATCGAGGATCTCATTAATGCGTTCTTCCATGTCATTGGGCGATATGTCTACCAGAAAGCCCAGCCGGCCCAGATTGACGCCGAGAATGGGAATGTCATATTCGATCAGGGTGCGGGCAACCGCCAGCAGGGTGCCATCACCGCCGACAATAATGACCAGATCGCAGTTGCGGCCGATTTCGTCCAGACTGGCGCAGGGAAGTTCCATGCTTGCGAGAAGCTGGCCGGTGGCGTGTTCGAGTAGAATCTCGCAGCCCCGTTTTTGCAGCAGCGTGCCGAGATCGTGGACGGTTTCCGCCACATGGGGGTTGCCGTATTTGCCAATCAGGCCGATTTTATTGAAACTGTTATTCATTGTGATTTGGACATTCCCCTGTTTGCGCTTACCATATAATATAGAGTGTCTGTTGAAAAATGAATTGCTTTTATTTCTATTGCTAACGAGTTCCTGTGTCTGTACATCCTGAGTTGAATGATCGTTCCCTGGCCCTGCTGAAAACACTGGTTGAGCGTTACATCAGTGACGGCCAGCCAGTGGGTTCCATGACCCTGGCGCGGGAAAGTGGCGTCAAACTCAGCCCGGCCAGCATTCGCAATATTATGGCCGATCTCGAGGAGCGAGGTATGGTGGTGTCGCCGCATACCTCGGCAGGCAGGGTTCCTACGGTACAGGGCTATCGTTTATTTGTGGATAACCTGCTCACGGTTAAGCCGTTGCGACATACGCTTATCGACCAGTTTAAGCTGGAACTTGATAAAGGCGTAAATCCACAGGAGCTGATTGATTCTGCTTCCTCGTTGCTTTCTCATACTACCGGCATGGCCGGGGTGGTGATGCTGCCGCGGCCGGGTTCGGTGGTGTTGCGGCAGATTGAATTCATTCCGTTATCGGCTAATCGTACGCTGGTAGTGCTGGTCATTAATGATATGGAAGTGCAAAACCGCATCATCCAGACCGAGCGAAGCTATACGCAAGGTGAATTGCAGCGGGTCGCCAGTTATCTGAACACTGAATTCAGTGGTTGCGAATTATCGGCTATTCGCAAGGGTGTGCATGCCAGTATGCAGACTGTACGTGACAACATGCAGCAGATTATGCAGGTTGCCATGAATATGGCGGATAAGGTGCTGGCGGAGTCGGATGAGGATGATCTGGTGATTGCCGGTGAAACCAACCTGATGCAGTATGCGGAAATGGCGGATATGGACAAGCTGCGCCAGCTTTTCGAAGCCTTTAATGCCAAACAGGACATTTTGCATATTCTGGATCACTCCATTCATGCTGAAGGTATGCAGATTTTTATTGGTGAGGAGTCAGGTTACTCGGCCTTTGGCGAGTGTTCAGTAGTTACGGCGCCTTATCGGGTTGAAGATCAGGTAGTGGGGGTACTGGGTGTGATCGGCCCGACTCGGATGGCCTATGATCGGGTGATCCCGGTGGTAGATGTGACAGCAAAAATTCTCGGTTCCCTCTTGAGTTCTGAGTAATCGCCCCCATATTCAGTGGCTGGTAGTGAGTGGCTGATAGAAACCCGCCACTCACTGCCAGCCAGGCCACTAGTTAAAACCGGAGCAATTATGAGCGACAACGACGTGAAAGCGGATGAAATTGAAACTTCAGGCGAGATGGAACAGGATGAGCCGGAAATAACCGTCGATGATATTGACATGGTGGAAAGCCTGCAGCAGGCGGAAGCCAGGCTGGCGGAAGCGCAGGAGCAGATATTGCGCCTCAAAGCCGAGATGGAAAATCAGCGTCGGCGTTCTGCTCGTGAAGTGGAAAATGCGCATAAATATGCGCTTGAGCGTTTTGTACAGGAATTGTTGCCGGTCATCGACAGTCTGGAAATGGGGCGCGATGCCGCTATGGTCGAAGGCGCGACCCTGGAAAAACTGCAGGAAGGCACTGATCTGACGCTGAAAATGCTGCTTTCGACTATCGAAAAATTCGGCATCAAGGCGGTCCATCCGGAAGGCGAGCCCTTCGATCCGGAACTGCATCAGGCCATGTCGATGCAGGAATCTTCCGAACATGCGCCGAACACCGTGATGAATGTGATGCAAAAAGGCTACCTGCTCAATGACCGACTGGTGCGCCCGGCTATGGTGGTGGTCTCCAGAACCAGTGCGGATGAGGAAAAGACCAGGGCAAATGTTGACGAAAAGGCTTGAACTTCGGCTGAATGTCCCTATTTATACTTTAACAAAGAATTCAGACAGATAACCCCTAATTTGGAGAACTACGAAAATGGGAAAGATTATCGGAATTGACCTGGGTACCACCAACTCCTGCGTAGCCGTAATGGAAAATGGCGTGCCCAAGGTTATCGAAAATAGCGAAGGTGATCGCACCACACCATCTATTGTCGCCTTTACCGGTGAGAACGAAGTGGTGGTAGGCCAGCCGGCCAAGCGTCAGGCTGTGACTAATCCGAACAATACCCTGTATGCAATCAAGCGCCTGATTGGTCGCAGCTTCCAGGATGATGAAGTGCAGAAAGATATTGGCATGGTGCCTTACAAAATTGTAAAGGCCGACAATAGCGACGACGCCTGGGTTGAAGTCAATGGCAAGAAAATGGCGCCGCCGGAAATTGCCGCACGGATACTGCAGAAAATGAAAAAGACCGCCGAGGATTATCTCGGTGAAGAAGTGACCGAAGCGGTGATCACCGTGCCGGCTTATTTCAATGATTCCCAGCGTCAGGCAACCAAGGACGCCGGTAAGATTGCCGGACTGGAAGTTAAACGCATCATTAATGAGCCAACTGCGGCTGCGCTGGCTTTCGGAATGGATAAGAAAGAGGGCGATCGCAAGATAGCCGTGTATGATCTTGGTGGTGGCACTTTCGATATTTCCATTATCGAAATTGCTGATATTGATGGCGAACACCAGATCGAAGTACTGTCCACCAATGGCGATACGTTCCTCGGTGGTGAAGATTTCGATATGCGCCTGATCGACTATCTGGTTGAAGAATTCAAGAATGAACAGGGCATTGATCTGCGCAACGATCCGCTGGCTTTACAACGTCTGAAAGAAGCGGCGGAAAAGGCCAAGATTGAGCTGTCTTCCACCCAGCAGACCGATGTTAATCTGCCTTACATCACTGCCGATGCTTCCGGCCCCAAACACCTGAACATCAAGGTGACGCGTGCCAAGCTGGAATCGCTGGTAGAAGATCTGATCAAACGCTCAATCGATCCCTGCAAACAGGCGCTGAAAGACGCCGGCCTCTCGGCTTCGGAAATCGACGATGTGATTCTGGTCGGTGGCCAGATTCGGATGCCCAAGGTACAGGAAGTGGTCAAGGACTTTTTTGGCAAGGAACCGCGCAAGGATGTCAATCCGGATGAAGCCGTGGCCATGGGTGCCGCGATTCAGGCTGGTGTGCTCGGTGGCGATGTCAAGGATGTACTGCTGCTTGACGTTACACCGCTGTCACTAGGTATTGAAACCCTGGGTGGCGTGATGACCAAGCTGATTGAAAAGAATACCACCATCCCAACCAGGGCGACCCAGGTGTTTTCGACGGCCGATGACAACCAGAGCGCGGTGACCGTGCATGTGTTGCAGGGTGAACGTGAACGTGCGGATGCCAACAAGTCGCTGGGACGGTTTGACCTGACTGACATCCCACCTGCGCCGCGCGGTGTGCCGCAGATTGAAGTAGCGCTGGACATCGATGCCAACGGTATTCTCAACGTCAGTGCAAAGGACAAGGCAACCGGCAAGGAACAGTCGATCGTGATCAAGGCTTCCAGCGGTCTGTCCGATGATGAAGTCGAAAAAATGGTTCGTGATGCCGAAGCCCATGCGGACGAGGACAAGAAGTTCCAGGAGGAAGTAAATACGCGCAACCAGGCGGATGCCCTTGTTCATGCTACACGCAAGTCAGTGGAAGAGATGGGTGATAAACTTGAGGCTGACGAAAAGAGCAAGATCGAAGCGGCCATTAAGGATCTGGAAGAAGCGCTCAAGGGTAGCGACCTCGCTGAGATCGAAGCGAAAAGCAAGGCTCTGAGCGAAGCGTCTGCGAAAATGGCGGAACGCATGTATGCCGAACAGGGTGCAGCGGGCGGGGCTGCAGGCGCCGCAGGAGCTGAAGCTGCCGGTTCTGCTGAAGCAGGTGCGTCAGATGATGTTGTTGATGCCGAGTTCGAAGAAGTCAACGATGAGAAAAAGTAACGAGTGACGAGTAACAAGGTTACGAGTTACTAACGTTCATGGGGAAATGGCCGCGTGAAAACACGCGGCCATTTGTGCGTTTAATGTTTAATTTAGAGAAACTCTGATTAATTCGTCATTCCGGACGCAGCGAAGCGGAGATCCGGAATCCATGTGTTACTCATCAAGTACTTACTGGATTCCGGCCTTCACCCCAAGGGCACTTTGTCACTTTGTCCGGGCGCGCCGGAAAGACAATGTTGTAATTAATCAGAGCTTCCTTAGGCAAAAAGGATCTGGGGATCTAGAATTAGGGATTTTATTATATGGAATGTCTTTTTCCCTCATCCCGGGTAACTGAACTTAATTGAATTATGTCAAAACGAGATTATTACGAAATCCTTGAAATATCGCGTAATGCTACCGAGGTTGAAATCAAGAAAGCCTTCAAGCGTAAGGCAATGAAATATCATCCGGACAGAAATCAGGACAGCGATGACAAAACAGATGTTGAGGAAAAATTCAAAGAAGCCAAGGAAGCGTATGATGTACTGACCAATGCCCAGAAACGCGCCGCCTATGATCAGTTTGGTCATGCCGGCGTCGATCCTTCTGCCGGTATGGGGGCGGGTGCAGGCGGCGCCAGTTTCAGTGATGTCTTCGGCGATGTATTCGGGGATATTTTTGGTGGTGGTGGCGGCCGTGCTGGACAGCGGGTCTATCGTGGCGCTGATCTACGCTATAACCTTGAGCTGTCGCTGGAAGATGCGGTCAAGGGCGCGTCGGTCAGCATTCGCATACCCACGCAGGTGAGTTGCGATGAATGCGGCGGCAGCGGCGCCCGTAAAGGCACCAGCGCTACGACCTGCACAACCTGCGGCGGGCATGGCCAGGTGCGCATGCAGCAGGGTTTCTTTTCCCTGCAGCAGACCTGCCCCCATTGTCACGGCACCGGCAAGAGAATTGAAACGCCCTGTAACATCTGTCATGGCCATGGCCGGGTCGAGAAACAGAAAACCCTGTCGGTAAAAGTGCCGGCCGGTGTTGATACCGGTGATCGTATTCGCCTTGGTGGCGAAGGTGAAGCAGGGGAAAATGGTGGCCCCCCCGGCGACCTTTTTGTTCATATCAATGTTAAGCCGCATCCTATTTTCACCCGTGATGAAAATGATCTTTACTGTGAAGTCCCCATCAGTGTGACCAGGGCGGCGCTGGGTGGCGAGCTGGAAGTGCCGACGCTGAATGGCCGGGTAAATCTGAAAGTTCCGCCCGAATGTCAGAGCGGCAAACTCTTTCGTCTGCGCGGTAAAGGTGTCAAGGCGGTGCGTGGCGGCGGCGTCGGTGATCTGCTCTGTCGCATTGCCGTGGAAACACCGGTCAACCTGACCAAAAAACAGAAAGACCTGCTCAAGGAATTTGAGAATTCCATGAAGGATGATAGTGTCAACCATAGTCCCAGAGCATCGAGCTGGCTGGACGGGGTGAAGAAGTTTTTTGAAGATATGAAACCTTGAAGTCAGGGACGAGGAACGAGTGACGAGTGGCAAGGTAAAACCACTGGTAGGGTGGGCACGGGGTAAGTGCCCACCGGGTTAATAGCGCTAGTTTTCCGTGGGGGTACAAAAACCGTACCCAGCCTGTGGCTGACTGACAGGGTTGAACCACAGAGGATGCAAAGTTATTGATTTGGATTTTTGTTCTTCTTTGAGTAACTCTGCGGCCTCTGCGGTAAAAAATCTATATAAGGCTTAATTCATGATAAAAGCAGGAATTACAGGCGCATCCGGTCGCATGGGTCGGGCGCTGATTGAAGCAGTGCAGGCCGCGGACGGCATGAGTCTGGCGGCGGCGATTGTACGTCCCGACAGTTCTATGATTGGCGCCGATGCCGGTGAAGTGGCCGGCGTGGGCAGGCTCAATGTTTCAATGGTCGACAGTCTGGAAAAAGTTATCAACGACATCGATGTACTGATCGATTTTACCCGCCCTGAAGTTACGCTGGCCAATCTGGCAGGTTGCCGGGCTGCGGGCAAACGCATCATCATTGGCACTACAGGCTTTAGCGATGATGAAAAACAGGTGATTGCCGATGCAGCAAAGGACATTGCCGTGGTTTTTGCGCCGAACATGAGTGTCGGTGTGAACCTGTGTTTCAGGCTGCTGGATATTGCCGCACGCATTATGGGTGACAATGTCGATATTGAAGTCATCGAAGCGCATCACCGACACAAGCTGGATGCGCCATCCGGCACTGCTTTACGCATGGGCGAGGTGGTGGCCGATGCGCTGGGGCGGGATCTGAAAGAATGCGCTGTGTACGGACGTGAAGGTCGCAGTAGTGAAGAGCGGGATCGCAGAACCATCGGTTTTGAGACTATTCGCGCCGGCGATATCGTCGGTGAGCATACGGTCATGTTTGCCGATATCGGCGAACGGGTCGAAATTACGCACAAGGCCTCCAGTCGCATGACTTTCGCCAATGGGGCTGTCCGCGCTGCGGCCTGGCTTGTACAGCACGACAGAGGATTGTTTGATATGCAGGACGTGCTGGGGTTGCGTAATAGCTGAGATTTACAGGGTTGGGCAGAGCAACGCGAAGGCCAACAATTTATCCTCGTGGTGACTGTTGGGCTTCATTTTATTCTGCCCAACCTGCTGCTCAATCAAGGGTGAAATAAAATGTTGCGCCCCTGTCCACTTTTGCTTCGGCCCAGATTTTTCCGCCATGCCGATGAATGATCCTCTGTACGGTGGCCAGGCCAATTCCCGTTCCTTCAAACTCCTTGCTATGCAGACGCTGGAAAGCGCCGAATAGTTTATCGCTATAGCGCATATCAAAGCCTGCGCCATTGTCGCGAATATAAAAGACTGCCTTGCCGTCCTGCCGCTCGCAGCCAAATTCGATCACGGCGTTATTTTTTTTGCCGGAATATTTCATTGCATTGCTGAGCATGTTTTCAAGTGCAATATGGATTAATTTCTGGTCACAGGTGGTATCAAGTTGTTTCTGAATTTGCCATTCTACGTCCTGATGAGGATATTGCTCGACAAGTGCGTGCTGAATTTGTTCTGCCATGGCGCTCAGATCACAGGTGTTTTTATTCAGGTCGCAGCGATTGATACGTGACAGCATCAGCATGCCGTCAATCAGTGCAGACATGCGGTTGGCGCCAGCCGATATGCGTTTCAGATAATTATTCGCAGTGTCATCGAGCGTATCGGCATAATCTTCACTGAGCGCATTGGCAAAACCATTGATCGCGCGCAATGGTGAACGTAAATCGTGTGAAACCGAATAACTAAAAGATTTCAGTTCCTGGTTAATCATAGTCAGTTCTGCTGTGCGTTTTTTAACCTCAGCTTCAAGATATTCCTGGTGCTGGCGGAGCTTGTCCTCAATTTCCCGTTGCCGGGTCAGGTCGTGTATTTTTACAAGAATGCTTGCAGGCTCTCCCTCTGCGTTGCGAATGACCTTGAGCATGACTTCAAGCGGGTATCCGACGGGGTTATCCGGATGATCTGCTTCCATGACCAGCAGCATGTCCTTGCAGATTTTTCTGGCTCGGCATACCGGGCAGTTTGTTCCTTCATCTTCGGGGTGCAGGATGCGGATGATGTTCTGTCCAATGATCTGTTCCGGTTGCAGGCCAGTGAGCTGATAGAAGGCCCGGTTAGCGCGCAGTACCCGCTCATCAGGCGCAATCAGGTAGATGGCGTCATCGATAGAGTCCATGGCCTGCTTCCACTCATCAGCCGTTCTGGTCAGTTCGTCTTCGATTTCCCTGTGCTTGCTGATATCCTGCACCACACCAATAGAGCGTATGGGCCTGCCATTATCGTCAAACTGGGTTTTGTAAAATTCACGCACATACTTGACCCGCCCATCTTTCATCAAAAGACGATGGCTGATGTCGTAGGGTGCTTTGCTTTCAAGTGAGTTGGTATAGGCCTGATTGACCATATCGCGATCATCAGGATGAATGATGTCGAGGAAACTTTCATATGAAGGCTGAAACTGCTCTGGGTCGATTTCGAATATGCGGAAAATTTCATCCGACCACTCGAGGGTATCGCTGACCAGGTCAAGCTCCCAGTTGCCAATATGCGCAAGTTGCTGGGCTTCGGCAAGGTTGTGCTGACTTTTACGCAAGGCTTCCCGTTGCCGGTAGTCTTCTGTAACATCACGGAAGACCAGGATCACGCCGAGAATTTTTCCTTTTTCGTCCCTGATCGGAGCGCCACTGTCGGCGATCTGATATTCACTGCCATCCCGGGCAATGAGCACCGTATGGTTGGCCAGACCAATAATTTTGCCGCTGGACAGGACTTTCTCTACCGGGTTGTCAGCCGGTTGTCGGCTATGGGCATTTATAATCCTGAAAATATCCGGTAGGGGATGTCCGTTGGCGTCATCCTGTTGCCAGCCAGTGAGGGTCTCCGCCACTGGATTCATGCGAATGATCCTGCTTTGTGCATCGGTGGCAATTACCGCATCACCGATGCTATCCAGGGTCAGGGACAGGTAGTTTTCCCTCCGCTGAAGTTCAGTCTGGGCCTGTTTCACCGCCTGACAGGCGCTTAGCATTTCCCGCTGGCGGAAACGCTGGAAAAGAAAAATAAGCAGGAACAGGTAGCTGACCAGGATGGCGCCAGCCCATTGCAGCAGGCGTTCGGCAGTCTGCCCCTGGTCAATGTCCTCGTGGATGGGCGCTTCGCCCTCGGCGAGTAATGTGAGGGAATCAAGCAGGTGTTGATGGTTTTCAAACAGGTGCTGGGGAATGGGGGTAAGTGACTGTAGTTTGTCGGATAGTTCGTGTTGGGTCTGTTCGGCCCGAATCCATTTGTTGATGACGACAGAAAGTGTATCAACGTTTTTCGCCAGTAGAGAATTATAACGACTGGCTTCGCGATAACGTTTGAGAAGATTCTGAGCTGTTGCCACACTCTGTTCAAAATTGGCCTGTGCGGAGCTTTTTAGAGATGGGTTCAGGTGATACTCTCGATTTGCAATTTCCATGGCCAATATGGGACGGCGCATAACATCCAGTAACTGAATAGCGGCAATGGCCTGTTGGCCCCGATGGATTCGATCGGGGATCTTGTTCAGGAAGATTACCGCAATAAATACAATGATGCCGAACAGGGCGACAGACAGAAAGTGGTGGGATTCTTTGCTATGCGGAAACATTGTCTCTATAAAGTTAGATTGTTATTTGTTTAAAATCTAGCATTACCGTCAGGGATTATCCTTAACTCAAAGGCTGACGGGACTAGCTACCCGTGCGCATTTCCAGTAAAATCCCCCCGGTCTGAAATATTTCCGACCACCCTGTGTTTTGAGCAGGAGACCTCCAGCCGGGCGTCTCCCGCTTTCTGTGCGCCTGTATTATGGAGGTTTACTTGAGAAAACCGGCTCTGCTTGTACTCGAAGATGGCACCGTTTTTCATGGTGAATCCATTGGTATTGACGGCCAGACGGCAGGGGAGGTGGTATTCAATACCGCCATGACAGGCTATCAGGAAATTCTCACTGACCCGTCCTATGCACGGCAAATCGTTACCCTGACCTATCCCCACATTGGAAATACGGGTACTAATGTCGAAGATGAAGAATCCTCGGCTATCCACGCCAGTGGTCTGGTGATACGTGATCTGCCATTGCTGGCGAGCAGTTGGCGCAAACAGGAAAGCCTGAGCGACTATCTGTTGCGCAATAAGGTGGTTGCTATCGCCGATATTGATACCCGCAAACTGACCCGTCTGCTGCGGGAGAAGGGCGCGCAGAATGGCTGCATTCTGGCTGGGCATGATCTGGATGAACAGGCGGCGCTGGCGGCAGCAAAAGCTTTTCCTGGTCTCAAAGGCATGGATCTGGCGAAAGAAGTCACCACCCATATACCTTATGAATGGGTGCAGGGCAGCTGGACGCTTGATGGCGGCCTGCCTGAAGCGCCGCATCCAATTGAGGAAAAACTGCCCCTGCATGTAGTGGCCTATGATTTTGGCGTTAAACGCAACATCCTGCGTATGCTGGTGGACAGGGGCTGCCGTCTGACCGTGGTGCCGGCGCAAACCCCGGTAGCCGAGGTGCTGGCGATGAAGCCGGATGGCGTGTTTCTTTCCAATGGCCCCGGTGATCCCGAACCCTGCGATTATGCGATTACGGCTATCCAGGAACTGGCGAAAAAAGCTGTACCCATGTTTGGTATTTGCCTCGGTCACCAGTTATTGTCACTGGCCAGTGGTGCAAAAACGGAAAAAATGAAATTCGGACATCATGGCGCCAACCACCCGGTGCAGGATTTACAGGGCAGGCAGGTCATGATCACCAGCCAGAACCACGGCTTTGCTGTGGCCGAAGACAGCCTGCCCGACAATCTACAGGCCACCCATCGTTCCCTGTTTGACGGTTCCCTGCAGGGCGTGCAGCGCACCGATATTCCCGCGTTCAGTTTTCAGGGCCATCCCGAAGCCAGCCCTGGACCGCACGATGTGGCGCCGTTGTTTGATCGATTCGTTGAATCGATCAAACAGGGACGAGTGACGAGTGACTAGGGACGAGGAATTGGGGAACAGGAAGAAATTAAATATGCATCATAAATACTATGACAGTGTAATGTGCTTGCAGGAGTGTCCTCGTCACTCGTCACTCGTCACTCGTCACTTGTTGTTATTCGTCCCCCGTCACTGAAATCAATATGCCAAAAAGAACAGACATTAAAAGCATCCTCATCATCGGCGCCGGCCCGATCGTCATCGGCCAGGCCTGTGAGTTTGACTATTCCGGTGCACAGGCCTGTAAGGCGCTGAAGGAGGAGGGCTACCGGGTGATCCTGGTGAACTCCAATCCGGCCACCATTATGACTGACCCGGAGATGGCCGATGCAACCTATATCGAACCCATTAACTGGAAAACGCTTAGCGTTATTATTGAGCGTGAACGTCCGGACGCCATCCTGCCGACCATGGGTGGACAGACGGCGCTGAACTGTGCGCTGGATCTTGCGCGTGAAGGCGTGCTGGAAAAATTCAATGTCGAGATGATCGGCGCCTGCCGTGATGCCATCGACAAGGCTGAAGACAGAGATCGCTTTCGCACCGCGATGCAGAAAATCGGTCTGGATATGCCCCGCGCTGCGGTGGCGCATAGCATGGAAGAAGCTTTTCAGGTGCAGGCGCAGGTGGGTTTTCCTACGGTCATTCGTCCCTCCTTTACCATGGGCGGCAGCGGTGGCGGCATTGCCTATAACAAGGAAGAGTTTGTCGAAATCTGCGAACGCGGGCTGGATCTCTCGCCTACCAATGAACTCCTGATCGAGGAATCTATTCTCGGCTGGAAAGAATATGAAATGGAAGTGGTGCGGGATCATCAGGATAACTGCATCATTATTTGTTCGATCGAAAACCTGGATCCCATGGGCGTGCATACGGGGGATTCCATTACGGTGGCGCCGGCGCAGACACTGACCGACAAGGAATATCAGATCATGCGTAATGCCTCGTTGGCGGTGTTACGCGAAATCGGTGTGGATACCGGCGGCTCCAATGTGCAGTTTGCGATTAATCCTGATAACGGCCGCATGATCATCATTGAGATGAACCCGCGCGTATCGCGTTCCTCTGCGCTGGCATCTAAAGCCACTGGTTTCCCCATTGCCAAGGTTGCCGCCAAGCTGGCCGTCGGTTATACACTGGATGAGCTGGCCAACGATATCACCGGTGGTGCGACACCCGCCTCGTTCGAGCCGAGCATCGATTATGTCGTCACCAAGATACCGCGTTTTACGTTTGAAAAATTCCCCAAAGCGGATTCGCGCCTGACCACACAGATGAAATCGGTGGGTGAGGTGATGGCGATTGGCCGTTCTCAGCAGGAGTCATTGCAAAAAGCCGTGCGTGGACTGGAAACCGGCGTCGATGGTTTTGACGAGATTCTGGATCGCGAAGCCGATGATGTGATGGATGTGCTGAAACAGGAACTGAAATCTCCCGGCCCGCATCGTCTCTGGTATGTGGCGGATGCTTTCCGTATGGGCCTGAGTATAGAAGATCTATTCGAGCTGACCTTTATTGATCGCTGGTTCCTGGTGCAGATCGAGGAAATCGTCAGGCTGGAAAATGAAGTCCGTGAGCAGGGACTGGCTGCGCTGGACAAGGCGCGCATGCGCAAGCTTAAACGCAAGGGCTTTTCCGATTGCAGGCTGGCGAAACTGCTGGATATCCGTGAACAGGAACTGCGGGCCTTGCGCCATGAGCATGATGTGCGGCCGGTATACAAACGAGTGGATACCTGTGCGGCAGAATTTGCCACTAACACCGCCTACATGTATTCCAGTTATGAAGAGGAATGCGAAGCGGCGCCGACGGACAAAGATAAAATCATGGTGCTGGGTGGCGGCCCGAATCGTATTGGGCAGGGTATCGAATTCGATTATTGTTGTGTGCATGCCGCCATGGCCTGCCGGGAAGACGGCTTTGAAACCATCATGGTTAACTGTAACCCGGAAACCGTGTCCACTGATTACGATACCTCGGACCGCCTTTATTTTGAGCCGCTGACGCTGGAAGATGTGCTGGAGCTGATCGAACTGGAGAAACCCAAAGGCGTGATTGTTCAGTACGGCGGGCAAACGCCGCTAAAACTGGCGCGGGATCTGGAAGCCGCAGGTGCACCAATCATCGGCACCAGCCCGGACTCGATCGATCTGGCTGAAGACCGCGAACGCTTTCAGCAATTGATCCAGGAGCTCGGCCTGAAACAGCCGCCCAATCGCACTGCGCGCGCACCGGAACAGGCGGTAAAGCTGGCCGAGGAAATCGGTTATCCGCTGGTGGTGCGTCCTTCCTATGTGCTCGGTGGCCGGGCGATGGAAATTGTTTATAACGA
>JASBTR010000029.1 GCA_030148325.1 Gammaproteobacteria bacterium | reverse complement strand
GGGTTTCCACGTTCGTGGTGAGCCTGTCGAACCATGAACGTGGAAACGCTGTAAATAAAGTGCTTAATATGTTTGTCCTTCGACAAGCTCAGGACGAACGGCTTTTCCAAAACTGTACTGGTATTTGGAACAGCTATTTAGCCTGAAATGATGCGCTTCGTTTTACTCAGCACATCCTACTGTATAATATCTGGACACCCTTTTGGAGCAGTTATTTAGCAGCCGGCGGGCTCATAGAACCGGCTCATAGAATTAGTACCGTAGTCCCAAAATATAAGACAACCGCTCTGCTTTTTGGTGCCTTTTTTTTATTAGCATCATTTTTATCCGAATTCCATTACCTTTGTCCTATATCGAAAGTAATGTCCAGTTAGGATAGCCTGTTAAATCTCAATATAACGACCTCTATGTAACACCTTGTTACACAAGGTATATTTATTTTTAAGCATATTGATTTGTCGATTATTTATACAAAATATGCAGTTTTTGCAAGATATTATTGGGGGGCGATGGTAAGATAATAACCACATTAAAGTGTTGCCTGCCCGCAGTAGAAAATATATTTCTGTTAATCTGGGTAGTGCGTGTGGAGGCTGGATTCAGGCAAGCTGGAACAATTTAATTTTTCTTTTGCTTGTGCGGGTCATCACCGATTTGTCGCAGCAGAAAAATAAAATCCTGAAAAAGCCATAACCAGGGTTGCAAGGGGGGGAGAGTGCAATCTGATAAAAACAGGCTGAAGCCACCGGGGGATTCATTGTCGGCAACAGACCTTGACTCTGCCGGGCAGGCGTTGTCCATGCAGTCTCAATCTTTGCTGGGTTTGCTTGATGAATTAAAAAGCACCAGTTCGGGTTCGGTCCTTTATTCACAGCTTGAACGCATCCTGCGGGAAAACGAACAGGACTTTGACGAGCGCGAGCAGCTTTATCGTTACTGGCTACGGCTTTTCCTTGACGGTTATATTCGTCATCTAAAGCCGGGTTCCTCTGTGCATATTCATGCCAAACTGATCTACAAACAGTTACAGTTACCGTTGACGACGACGACCCTCAAGGGCCTGCGTAAGCATATGAATATGTTTAGCATGCACCTGGGGCGCATGGATATGCTGGATGAATCGGTATTAAAAAACACTCTCGAGCCGGTATTAAGTTATTACGGTAACGATGAGGTCGAGAGCGATGTTCAGAGCAGCGACTATGTCGGCGCGGCGCAGGCTCCTGCAATGGAACCGGAAATGGATTTCGAAGAATCCGGCTTCAAGAATAAGCCTGATCTGGTCAGGGCGCAGAAAAAAGCTATCGAAGGCATGATTGATGATCTGCTGCCGGATGAAGGCAGGGATACCGAAGAACGACTAACCTCAACCTATCGCCAGTACCTCAGCAGCCAGTATCGCGACACGGAAAAAGTCCAGTCGATGTTGAGCAAGCATATCAACGAAACCATCGAACAGAACCTGCAGTTTGGTGAAATGCTGCATGTCGTTCGCCAGGGCCTGGATGAAGCCGAGTCCATCAATGAAATTGATGTTCTGCGGCAGTGCCTGATTGAAGATATCGACTCACTCAGTGAGTCGCATGATGCGATGGCTGAGAAGCTGGAGGAAACCAAGGATTACCTGAAGATGATTGAGGTGGATAGTCGCAAGCTCAGCGATGAACTGGCACGTGTGCGCCTGCTGAGCATGACGGATGAGCTGACTGAACTACCCAATCGGCGTGCCTTCCTGCGCCGGCTGGACGATGAAATGAGTCGTACCAAACGCTATGGCGCTGATCTGGCGCTGGTGATTATCGACCTGGACTACTTTAAGACCATCAATGACAAATACGGTCATGCCGTGGGTGATGCGGTATTGTGTTGCTATGCTGAAGAAATTCTTACTACCTTTCGCCATCACGACATGGTGGCGCGTTATGGTGGTGAAGAGTTTGCCGTATTGTTACCAAATACCGATGAAAAAGGCGCCATGGCTGCGCTGAACAAGGTACGCCGTCAGGCGGCCGGCCAGATCTGTGGTTACAACGGCACCCGGGTACAGGCGCCGACTTTCTCGGCCGGGCTGGCGCTGTTTGTTCCGAATGAATCGGCCAGTAGTTTTATCCAGCGTGCTGATGATGCGCTTTATACGGCCAAGCGCCTGGGTCGCAATCGTATCGAGATCAGCCGCGCCGGCGAGGAAGTCATAGCCGATGAGAATGCCATAGCGGATGAGCCGGAAGTCACCGATATTTCCTGAGCAGGTTATTCCCGAAATAGCAGTAACACACGGCCATCCCAGTTGTCCGCTTTCTGTTGCCGGTATTTTACGACAATGCGGTAATATTCCTGTAAGGCGGTCAGTCGTGGATAGCGATTAAAGTCCTGTCCGGTTTGCAGGTAGCGGATCCATAAGCGCGTTACCGGCTCGAGATATGAAAGCGTGCCGAGCCAGAGTGGCGTACGCCTGCCCTCTGCATCCGTGAGCTGAATTGCGGCAGGCCAGAGGCGAATGATCAGGATCCGCTTTTCAGAATCAACATATTTTATCATTGCCAGTGTTTCATACCTGCCTTCATGCACATGGGGGGGAATGGGTAACTGCGTGATCGGTGAATCGGTTTTCAGCCAGTTGAAATAGCGAGTTGCTTTTCTGTCGACTGGCTGCCAGCCCCTGTCGCTTAATTGTTGTTGAATACTGGCAAGGGAATCCGCCCACTGCAGGTTCATGGGAAAGCGGTGTTTATCACGCAGATCATGGCGATAGCTATCCAGTGTTCGCCAGCTGGTTTCCAGCCAGTATTGTTTTTCCATCTGTGTTTCCAGCCTGGCATGTTGCGTCGCTATTGTTGCCGGCGACCAGCCGATAACAGGATAAAGACAGAGGACCAGAAAAAGTATGAACAGCAGTTTATGTTTGCCGCGTTCGGGCCGGTGATGCGGGGTGTGGCGGCGATAGGCAATACCCATTGCTGAAACCCAGATAGTGGTCAGCAACAGTTCTGCAAACAGCTGAAACAGGGTTATCTGTCCAGGATAGAAACGGGCAAACATGATCAACATGATCAGGGATGCGCCACTGGCATAGAAGCGCATGCGCCAGCGGGCAGGCATGTCACGGGCCAGTGCGATCAGCAAAAAGCCATATAACGACAGCGCCAGAATTGCAGCAGGACTGAACAGCCGGCTCGGCCCCTCGGGCAGCAGCATCAGTAACAGGGGAAAAACCGGCACAGCCAGAAGATGGCGGATAATGAGTTTGTGGTCGCTGCGTTGATTCAGCAACAGCCAGAGCAGGGTAATGGTCGCGCACACTAGTGCGGGGGCGGGTTCGCCCAGCCTCGCCAGTGCTGACATGAACACATCAAAAGGTGGGTTGTGTAGCTCAAGCACAGTATTCTGGATAAGCAGGCCAGTGTTGCCAAGCAGGGGGATGTCGATGGCTTCGTAGAGAAAAACAAGCAGAGCGCTGCTTGTCAGTAACAGCAGGGCAAGCAGACTGAGTCCGCGGATCTCGCGGTGAGCGGGATTAACGATGGCCGCCGGTATTTCACCGGCGAGCGGATGACGCAGATTCCATTGCTGGCTCCAGACAAGCAGGTGATAGAACAGCCTGTCTGTATAGGGCACCAGCCAGAGAAAAAGCTGACGCAGGATGAAGACCACAAACCAGATCGCGCCAATTATAACTGCGAGCAGGAGCAGGAAACGACCGGCAAACTCGGAAGCCATTTCTACCGACAGACCGAACAGATAGCCGGGCAGCAGGTACAGCGGCGCCCAGATACAGGCTGAAATAACATTGATCAGGAAAAACCGCAAACGCGGCATGGACAGCATGCCGGCAATCGCCGGCACTACCGGGCGCAGCGGGCCGATAAAGCGGCCCAGCATGACGCTCTTGCCGCCGTGGCGATGGAAAAAGCTTTCCCCTCGCTCGATCAGGTTGGGGTACGCCGAGAATGGCCAGTGTGCTTTCAGCGTCTGTTTGTAATGCCTGCCCAGCCAGTAACTGAGGCTGTCGCCGGCAATGGCGCCAAGGATGGCTACGATCACGGCCGGCCCGGCCTGAAGCGCGCCGAGACCGATCAGCGCACCGAAGCCAACCATGAAAGCAGCGCCGGGCAGGATCATGCCGACGATGATCAGCGACTCGAAAAACGCCACCAGGAAAACAAACAGCAGCGCCAGTTCGGGGTGATGCTGCAACCAGATTAGAAGTTCATTCAGACTGTCTGCAAACATGCTGCTTCAGCTTTATCGGGGTTCCCTGATTCAACAGGAGGTCGGATTAAAGTATTTTGAATACCTTTTCTGCCGCCTCCAGAGTACACGCCAGATCCTCATCCGTATGCGCGCTGGAAACAAAACCGGCTTCATAGGATGACGGCGCCATATAAACGCCCTGTTCCAGCATGCCATGATAGAAGGTTTTGAAACGCTCTGCATCACAGGCGCAGACCTGATCAAAACGGCTGATGTTTTTCTCTTCGGTGAAGAAGAAACCAAACATGGCGCCGACCTGGTTGATAGCCAGAGGGATGCCACATTTTTGTGCTCGCTTGCGGAGTCCTTCGGCCAGCTGACGGGTTTTTTCCGTGACGGCGTCAAAGAAGCCTGTTCTGGAAATCAGTTCCAGATTTTTTAGTCCGGCGGCCATGGCGACCGGGTTGCCGGACAGGGTGCCGGCCTGATAAACCGGCCCCAGTGGGGCGATCTGTTGCATGATTTCACGTTTGCCGCCAAAGGCGCCCACGGGCATGCCACCACCGATGACCTTACCGAGGGTGGTGAGATCGGGGCTGATACCGTAATGGCCCTGCGCACCGCCCAGCGCTACGCGAAAACCGGTCATTACCTCGTCGAGGATAAGCACGCTGCCGTGTTCATCACAGACCTCGCGCAAGGTTTCGAGAAAGCCGGGCACCGGCGGTACACAGTTCATGTTGCCTGCCACCGGTTCGACGATGATGCAGGCGATCTGATCGCCGATTTCGGCGAACAGCTGTTTCACCTGTTCGCTATCATTGTAGGTAAGGGTCAGGGTGTGCTCGGCCAGTGAGGCCGGAACGCCGGGTGAAGTGGGCACGCCCAGGGTCAGCGCGCCAGAACCGGCTTTTACCAGCAGCGAGTCGGAATGGCCGTGGTAGCAGCCTTCGAATTTGACGATTTTGTCACGTCCGGTGTAACCACGCGCCAGACGCAGGGCGCTCATCGTGGCTTCGGTGCCGGAGCTGACCATGCGCACCAGATCAATCGAAGGCACCAGTTCGCAGACTTTTTCCGCCATCCGGGTTTCCAGCTCGGTGGGTGCGCCAAAGCTGAGGCCATTCTGCATGGTCTCAGCCACCGCCGCCAGCACCTCGTCATGGGCGTGGCCGAGGATCATCGGTCCCCAGGAACCGACATAGTCGATATATTGCTGGTCATCTTCATCGTAGACATAGGCGCCTTTGGCGCGTTTGAAAAAGACCGGATCACCGCCGACGCCCTTGAAGGCGCGCACCGGAGAGTTAACCCCGCCGGGGATGTGTTTCTGGGCTTCAATAAAAAGATCATGGGAACGGGTCATGCTGTAGTCCTGAATTTATGTGCCATTTGTTATGGGTCAAAATAATAACGCAGAGTACGCAAAGGCGCGGAGACGCAAAGTGAATTTAATGTTTGTACTGTGCAGATAATAAAGCATGCAAAAGAGGCAGATATGATTATGTATTTATTTGCTCGAATGAATAAGAACTCTGCGTCTCCGCGCCTTTGCACCGTGAGAACCTCGCTTCGCGAGTTTCATTCGGTACTTCCTACACTCCGCTCCGGTCGCGTACTCTGCGTTAAATACGGGCTTTCAATCAAACATACGCGCAAATGTTGCTGCTGCCTGCCTGATATCCGACGCGCCAAATATACCATGTATCACGGCCAGCATGTCGGCTCCGGCTGCAATCAGTGCGCTGCCGTTTTCAGGCGTAATGCCGCCGATGGCGACGATCGGAATGGACAGGCTGCGTCTGGCCTGTTGCAGAATATCTATCTCAGCCGGTGGCGCATCGGGTTTGGTTTGCGAGGGGAAAAAGCGGCCAAAGGCCACATAGTCAGCGCCGGCCTTTTCCGCTGCCAGCGCGGTTTTAAGACTGGCATGGCAGGTGACGCCGATGATTTTATCGGTTCCCAGAGCCTGTCGGGCGCTGTAGATGTTGCTATCCGTCTGGCCAAGGTGGACGCCATCGGCACCGACATTGACAGCCAGCGCGGGATCATCGTTAATAATAAAGATCACGCCATGTTGTTTACATAGTTGCGCCAGCGCGCCGGCCTGCTGTTGCCGCTGGGCAGAATTTGAGTCCTTATCCCGGTACTGGAGCAGGCGCGCGCCGCCGGCAATGGCCTGTTCAGCCTGTGCCAGTAGATCGGCGCCCATGAGTGCGCGATCGGTAATCACATACAGGCCCTGCAGTGCTGTCGTCATTCTGGTTGAAGATGGTCTTCGGCTTCTTCCCGCGCCCAGAACAGGCGATTGGGAAAATGCTGCCCCATGCCCGGCCGCCAGCCGTGTTTCAGACTTTCCCAGGTATACTCCTGGGCTTCATTGATGGCGGTGAATGGTTCGAGACCATGAGCGAGCAGGGCTGCGATACAGGCGCTGAGCGTGCAGCCGGAGCCGTGGTAGCTGTGCGGCAGGCGCTCCCAGGAAAACACTTCCTGCAGGCGGTTGCCGCTATAGAGCCGGTTTTCCACATTGGCGGAGGCTTCATCTGCGCCGGTGATCAGGACCAGTTCACAGCCGTAGTCCATGATTTCCTGGGCGCAGGCGTCCAGGTTGTCGGCTTCAGGGGCCAGCCGTCGCGCCTCATCCGCATTGGGCGTGATAACGCGGGTCAGTGGCAGCAGCAACTCGCAGAGTGCATCCTCGCCATCGATTTCGATCATCTCGCCGCCACCGCCGGCGCGCAGCACCGGGTCAAGGATGACTGGAATATCCGGGTAATCAAGCAGCAGGCTGTGCAGGCTTTCGATGTGTTCGATGCTGCCGAGCATGCCGATCTTGATGCTGTTGACCGGCATATCTTCCAGCACTGCGCGCGCCTGTTCGATAATAATGCTGTCGGTAGCCTGATAGCGGGACAGGCACACGCTATCCTGCACAGTCAGCGCGGTGATGACTGGCGTGGGATGACAGCCCATGCTGATAATGGTTTCAATGTCGGCCTGCACGCCGGCGCCGCCAGTGCTGTCCAGACCGGAGAAACACATGACAATAGGAAGCTGCGGATTTTCTGACATTTTGATTTGTCCCGTTCAGTTTTTTTAGACGTTCCTTGCATCATAGTAACATCCGCTCGATTTCTGTGCGCAGATGATGGATGAAGCCTTGTTTAGTAGAAACAGGTTGCGCTACTCTGGTGTAAAACGTTAAACAGGAGCCTGGCATGGATTCTCGTCCGGCAGAGGTGATATTTCAACTCGATGGCGACAGGCTTTGTCTGCGCCTGGAGGGCGACTGGCGTCTGCAGGCTGCGCATCCGGAGTTTGCCGGGTTCATCATGCAATTGAATCAGGGGGCAAAGATTTCCGGGGTTATGTTTAACAGTGATGAACTGGGTCACTGGGACAGCGCACTGGTCAGTTACCTTGCCGGGCTGGTGAAGCTCTGCCGGGAACGTCAGCTTGGCGTTGATGATACAGGCTTGCCGGATGGCATTCGCCGTCTGTTAAAACTGGCTTTTTCAGCACCGACACATAAGGCGGCGGGTAAAAAAGATTCGCTTCCAGGCTATCTGCATCAGATTGGCGTGAGCGTGCGCTCCTTATGGCTGGGTGCGCCGACAGCGCTGCATTTTATCGGTGATATAGTGCTGTCTGTCGTGCAAATTCTACGCGGGCGGGCCAGTTTCTCGCGCCGCGATCTGGCGCTGATTATTCAGGAAGCCGGGCCACAGGCGCTGCCGGTGGTGTCGCTGATTTCCTTTCTGGTTGGATTGATTCTCGCCTATATGGGGGCAGTGCAATTACAGCGTTTTGGTGCGCAGATCTATATTGCTGATCTGGTGGGTATTGGCATGGTGCGTGAAGTCGGTGCGCTGATGACCGGGGTGATCATGGCTGGGCGCACCGGCGCCGCCTATGCGGCCCAGCTGGGCAGCATGCAGGTGAATGAGGAGATTGATGCCTTTCGC
This sequence comes from Gammaproteobacteria bacterium, assembly GCA_030148325.1. Taxonomy (GTDB): domain Bacteria; phylum Pseudomonadota; class Gammaproteobacteria; order UBA6429; family Thiohalophilaceae; genus JAADGZ01. The sequence goes on along the minus strand of JASBTR010000029.1, from coordinate 3,526 downwards.
ACACTCGGCATTTCACCGGTTGATTACCTGGTAGCGCCGCGGGTGCTGGGACTGGTGCTGATGTTGCCGCTGTTGACGCTCTACTCGGGGCTGGCCGGTATACTGGCGGGGATGCTGGTTTCCCTGCTGGTCTACGACGTCAGCATGTTCGAATACTATGAACAGACCGTTCGGGCGCTGGACCTGCGCCATTTCTTCGTCGGCATGAGCAAGGGCCTGGTCTATGGCATTGTGATTGCGCTGGCCGGTTGTTTTCGTGGCTTACAATGTGGGCGCAGTACGGCGGCAGTGGGAATTGCCACGACCTCGGCTGTCGTGACCAGTATTGTTTTCATTGTCATTACCGCCTCGGTAATGACCATCGTCTTCCAGCAACTGGGTATCTGATACATGGGACAGGTACAGCCGCAAAATGATGTGCATATTCGGGTGCGTGATCTGAGCATGGCCTACGGGGATTTCGTGGTGCAGCGGGATCTTGATTTTGATATTCGCCGAGGTGAAATTTTTATTATCATGGGTGGCAGCGGGTGCGGCAAAAGCACGTTGCTGCGCCATTTGATTGGTCTGATGCCACCGGCCAGCGGTTCGGTGTTATATGGCGATCTGGATTTCTGGGCGCTGGATGAAGCGAAGCGAATGCAGATCAAACAGCATTTTGGTGTTCTTTTTCAGCAGGGTGCTTTGTGGTCTTCCATGACCCTGGCGGAAAATATTGCACTGCCGTTGTCGTTTTATACGAAGCTTGCAGCCAGGGCGATCAACGAACTGGTGAGTCTGAAACTGGCGCTGGTGGGCCTGAGTGGTTTCGAAGATTTTTATCCCTCCGAGCTCAGTGGCGGTATGCGCAAGCGGGCGGGGCTGGCACGTGCGATGGCGCTGGATCCGGAAATCCTGTTTTTCGATGAACCCTCGGCCGGACTGGATCCACTCAGTTCGCGGCGGCTGGATGATCTGATTCTTGAACTGCGGGACAGTCTTGGTGCCACCATTGTTGTTGTTACGCACGAGCTTGCCAGCATATTCGCCATCGGTGATGATGCAGTTTTCCTTGATGCACAGAGCAAGACCATGATTGCCACGGGCAAGCCGAAAGATCTCGTTAATGCGGGGAATGAAACCGTGCGTAGTTTTCTGACTCGGGGTGCGGCATGAGCAAACGTGCGGATCCCACCCTGATCGGCGCTTTTGTCGTTGGCGCGGTGCTGCTTATGGTGCTGGCGGTACTGCTGTTTTCCAGTGGTGACCTTTTCGTACTGAAGCCGCGACTGGTCATGTATTTTGAAGGTTCGGTGCATGGCCTGCAATCGGGTGCGCCGGTCAGTTTTCGCGGGGTGCGCATCGGCACAGTCAAGGAAGTGAAGCTGGCGGTGGATATACGGGATTACCAGATTTATATCCCGGTCTATGTTGAGATAGATCCCCAGCGCCTGAACGGCACCCGGGGGGAAAATTTTCATACGCTGCATAGCCATATAAATCTGGAGCGGCTGATTAAATCCGGTTTGCGTGCGCGACTACAGTTGCAAAGTCTGCTAACGGGGCAGCTTTATGTTGATCTGGATTTTATGCCTGACAAGCCGGCAAAATTTATTGCGCTGGATGATGATGTCAATGAGATCCCGACAGTAGCGAATACTAGCCAGAAGCTGACCGAGATGCTGGAGGAAAATGATCTGAATCGTATAGTCGGTGATTTTGGCTCGGCCATTTCTTCATTAAATCAGTTGCTGAATATGCCGGAATTGAAAAAAATTGTTTATCGGGTTGAGCACCTCCTGGCATTGACGGAAAGCATTAGTGCCAGGCTTGATACGCAAAGCACGCCGCTGCTGAATAACCTGAATGCGGTTCTGGTGAAAACACAGACTGCGCTGGCGGCCGTAGAAAAAGCCGCATTGCGCAGCGATACAGTGCTGGTGTCGGGCGACAGTACTTTGCAGGAAGTGAGTCGGGTTTTCGTGCAAATGGAACAGGCGGTGCAGGAAACCCGGGATCTTCTGGGTGAGAATTCACAACTGCGCTATGAACTGAACACCGCACTGAAAGAAATTGCCGGGGCGGCGCGCGCCATTCGTAGCATGGCTGATACGCTGGACAGGGAGCCTGAGGCGCTGCTTAGCGGCAAGTCCAATGCAGGAGACAGGTGATGCCATTCTTGTTTGTGATTATATTAATGCTGACAACGTTGTTGTTAGGCGCCTGTGGCAGCACGCCGCCTTCGCATTTTTATCTGCTGACGCCAATGGCGACTGTTGTAGAGGCTGGTGACAACAGCAGGCATGTCGGTATTGGTGTTGGTCCGCTACGGTTCCCGGACTATCTTTCCCGTGACACCATTGTGCGCTACGAAACTGACAGTCGAGTGACGATTGCCGAAACGCAACGCTGGGCTGAACCGCTGGAATACAACTTCAGCCGGGTGCTGGCAGAAAATCTTTCCCGCCTGCTGCAATCGGACAAAGTCCTTCGCTATCCCTGGCCTGCCTGGCGCAAGCCGGATTATCAACTGGTGATGGACGTGATGCGCTTCGAGGCTGGCGATAATGGCGAGGTCGAGCTGGTTGTGCAGTGGGCCTTACTGGAAGGTGAAAATAAAAAACCTCTGCTGGAAAAACATTCGCGTTTTGTCCAGTCTGCAACTGAAGATTTTGACAGCATCGTCAATGCGCACAGTCAGGCGCTGGCGGCATTCAGTCAGGAAATTGCAGCAGTAATCAGGCAACAGCAGCAATAAAATTATAAGTCTTTTATTTATTCTCGGACAGGATTGCCAGGAAGCACGATGTACTTATCTTTGCTGAGCATAAATTCCTCCAGTTGCTCGGCTGAAACAGCCTGGCTGATGAAATGGCCCTGGATGCAGTCGCAGTTGCGTTGTATCAGGTAATCGAACTGCTGCTGGTTTTCTACTCCTTCGGCAATAACCTTAATATCAAGATTGTGCGCCATGGCGATGATGGCATCAATCAGCTGGGCATGACGAGGATGCTCTGAAATATTGGCGATGAAGGATTTATCGATCTTGAGCATGTGTGCCGGCAAATCACGCAGTCGCGAGAGGGAGGAATAGCCGGTGCCGAAATCATCGATAAACAGGTGCACGCCCAGCTTACTCAGCCGTGACAGCGTTTCCAGTCCCTGTACGCTGTCCTGCATGATGGTGCTTTCGGTAAGCTCCAGTCCAAGTCGACTGGCAGGCAGGCCGGATTCGGTGAGTGCCTGCTCGATTAGCGCCTGCAGTTTATCGTCATCGAACTGGCGCATGGACAGGTTTATGGCGATAACAAAATCATCCAGCCCCTTTTTCTGCCAGCGCACCATTTGCGCAATGGCCTGTTTCAATACCCAGCTACCCAGTTGCAGAATCAGATCGCTTTCCTCGGCAGGGCAAGATCATTTAAATCGCACCAAGTTCAAAGACGAAGGGAACTTTTAACGACATCATCGATCAGATCTCCAAAATAACCCCAGGAGATGAGACAAATGAGCGCCAACTTTATCCAACACTTCGCCTCTATCAAGG
>JASBTR010000027.1 GCA_030148325.1 Gammaproteobacteria bacterium | reverse complement strand
CTTGTCGAACCATGAGCGTGGAAATACTGTGAATAGAGTGTTTAATCTGCTTGTCCTTCGACAGGCTCAGGATGAACGGTAATTGCTTAAAGTGGACTGGTATTTGGAACAGCTATTTAGCCTGAAATGATGCGCTTCGTTTCACTCAGCACATCCTACTTTATAATATCTGGACACCCTTTTGGAATAGTTATTTAACCATAGATAAAGACGCCTGTTTCCCGATCAAAAGATCGCGAACCTGATTTCAGAACAGCGTATAAATAAAGGGCGCCACAGCCGAACCCTGGGATAACACGATCAAAGCGCCCAGCAACAACATAAACAAAATAATCGGCGCCAACCAGAATTTTTTACGTGCGCGCATAAACCCCCACAGGTCTTTTAACAGATCCAGCATCAATATGGCCTCTCGATATGTTCTTTTTTATGATTGGTTGATTTTACTCGGTAGGTATCTGTGTTTTCCAGTTTTCTTTTCAAAAGATCTTTGCCCATCAGCCGTAGAATCAGACTGGCAGGTAAAAACATAGCGTAAAACAGAATACTCAAAATGATACGCGTATTAATCCAGCCTAGCACATGTCCAATTTTCATCCACAGACGGTAAACCGGATCCAGGCTTTTCGGATGCAATAACGCCCAGGGGATTAACACGCCTGCAATAATCCACGGCCAGTAGGGGATGCCTCGTTCAAATAACCAGGGTAGCAATAGCCCAAAAAGAATCGCAAAGATCGCGCCTGTAATAATACCGAAATTACGTAATTCAGTTTTGTTTAGTGAAATCGTTTCTGACATAACAGTTAATCCAGGGCAAATTCGTTTTTCCAGTCATCTGTTTCATTCCAGACCGGCTGTTGTTTTTTATCCAGCAGAAAATTTTCCAGTACTAAATAATCCATTTCCGTACGCATAAAACAACGGTAGGCATCTTCCGGGCTGGCCACAATCGGTTCACCACGAACATTAAATGAAGTGTTGATTACTATCGGGCAACCACTTTTCTGTTCACAATGTTCGATCAAATCATGAAAGCGCGGATTTGTTTCCGCATGGATAGTTTGAATACGTGCAGAATAATCAACATGGGTAACAGCCGGAATTTCCGAGCGCACAACGTTCAGTTTATCGATACCGAAGAGTTCTTCCTGCTCTTCACTCATCTGAATACGTTTATCTTTGGCAATCGGCGCCACCAGCAACATATAAGGACTTTTATGTTCTATCTCAAACCAGTCCGAAACCTTTTCCGCCTTGACTGCCGGTGCAAATGGCCTGAACGATTCCCGGTACTTGATTTTAAGGTTCATAATCGATTGCATTTTCTTACTGCGCGGATTACCTATTATAGAGCGTCCACCCAGGGCGCGCGGCCCAAATTCCATAGGCCCATTAAACCACCCAACAACGTTGTCGCTATGGATAATATCTGACAACTCAGGCATGAGCTGTGTATCGGGCAGCTCAGAATAATTTGCATTGATGCTATCCAGGTATTCGCGGATTTCTTCATTAGAGTAATAACGCCCCAGATAAGAACCGCGCATATGATCATTCTGGTTATCAGAATTGCGCTCATTTTCCAGATACTCATACCAGACAGTCAGAGCCGCGCCCAAAGCGCCGCCGGCATCGCCTGCAGCCGGTTGAATCCATAGCTCTTTAAAGGGCCCTTCCCGTAATAAACGGCCATTGGCGACACAATTCAATGCAACGCCACCTGCCAGACATAAATAATCAGCGCCTGTTTCTTTTTGTATCGCCGTGGCCAGTTTCAGTACAATATGCTCGGTCACTTCCTGAATTGAGCGCGCAATATCCATTTCCTTTTGAGTTATTTCGCTTTCCGGTTGACGTGGTGGACCAGCAAATAACCTGTTAAATTTGTTATTGGTCATCGTCAGGCCCGTCGCGTAATTAAAATAACGCATATCAAGGCGGAAAGTGCCGTCTTCTTTAAGATCGATCAGATGTTCCATAATCAGATCAACATATTTGGGTTCACCATACGGCGCCAGCCCCATGAGCTTGTACTCGCCCGAGTTGACCTTGAATCCTGTGTAGTAAGTGAACGCCGAGTAAAGCAGCCCCAGCGAATGAGGAAAGTCGATTTCCCACAGCGGCTCGAGTTTATTGCCCTCTCCCAGCCAGACAGTACTGGTCGCCCACTCACCGACACCATCCAGACAGAGTACCGCCGCCTTTTCATAAGGGCTGGGGTAAAATGCCGATGCCGCATGAGAACGATGATGATCATTGAATAATAGAGGGGGAAGCTGTTTCTCAGAAAGCCCAGCCAAACGACACAGTTCTTTTTTCAAGGTCGACTTCAGGTACAGTTTTTCCTTTAGCCAGACAGGCATGGCGGCCAGAAATGAACTGAATCCTTTTGGCGCATACGCCAGATAAGTCTCGATCAGGCGTTCGAATTTAACCAATGGCTTGTCATAAAAGCAGACATAATCGACTTCAGCAAGCGTAATATTCGCTGCCTCAAGACAACTCCTGATTGCATTTTCCGGAAAGCCGGCGTCATGTTTCTTGCGGGAAAAACGTTCTTCCTGTGCCGCCGCGCTAATCACACCATCCTGGACCAGTGCCGCCGCACTATCATGGTAATATGCCGATATACCGAGGATATTCATCGTTTCCTGACACCTTGTTTGCATCTATCCTGTAAAATGCACGTTATTATATAGTAAATCCAGTTATTGGCTATGTATTATCAGGGCAGGATTATTGTAAATTAAAAGGAACAATCTGAACCGCCAGGACGCAGAGTACGCCAGGAATTATTTTATTGACTAAAACTCGGCGTCTTTGGCGTCCTGGCGGTTCAATATTAATCACAGCAAGCCGTGGAAAAAATAAACAACCCCGCCGCAAGCGGACGGGGTATTGGTGTAGGTTCGCCTTCAGGCGAACCTACAGAGATTAATATTCTCTCAGCCCGCTCTGCCCACACCATTCACTCAGCAACATGCTAAAATGGACCCATGGAAAAGCCTGACAACAGAAATGCCCCCTCGGAACAAAGAACCGGGGTTCGATTCGTGAGCATCAGTGACGATCAGGCCGGACAGCGTATCGATAATTTCCTGCTCGCCCGGCTCAAAGGGGCACCCAAAAGCCTGATTTACCGGATTCTGCGCAAAGGTGAGGTGCGGGTCAACAAGGGCCGGATCAAACCCCCTTATAAACTACAGGCCGGGGACAAAGTCCGCATCCCCCCAATAACGCTCTCGAACAAACCGACAACAGCACCGAGCCATTCCTCACTTGATGTGATTGCCGAAAATATTCTCTATGAGGACAAACGGCTACTGGTGCTGAACAAACCCAGTGGCTTTGCCGTGCATGGCGGCAGTGGCCTGAGTTACGGGGTCATCGAAGCCCTGCGTGCGCTGTTTCCAGACGCCCCCTATCTGGAACTCGTGCATCGGCTGGATCGAGATACTTCTGGCTGCCTGCTGATTGCCAAAAAGCGCAGCATGTTGCGATTTCTGCATGAACAACTGCGTGAACACCGATTACAGAAACACTATCTGGCCCTGGTCAAAGGACTCTGGCAGGGTGGCAGACAAACGATCAACGCGCCCCTGCGCAAAAACACTCTGCGCTCGGGCGAACGTATGGTGCGGGTGGATGAAACCGGCAAGGTGGCGATCAGCCACTTCAGCCCCCGCGCCACATCCGCACTCGCCAGCCTGATGGAGGTTGAGCTCGAGACCGGACGCACCCATCAAATCCGGGTTCATGCCAGGCACAGCGGCCACCCCATCGCCGGCGATGAAAAATATGGTGATGCCGATTTTAACCAGCAAATGCGCGGCTACGGCCTCAAGCGTCTGTTCCTGCACGCCAGCAAAATTTCCTTCGCCCTGTCTCCGGATTCGAAGGAAGTTATTGAAGTAGAGGCGCCATTAGAGGCATCATTGCAAAATATATTGAAACAACTGGATTTATTTTAGAATGAGTAATTCAACCCAACTGATCGTCTTTGACTGGGACGGCACCCTGATGGATTCGGAAGCGCGCATCGTCAACTGCATGCAGGCTGCGATTGAAGATCTGGCGCTGGCGCCCCGCACGCGGCAACAAATGACTGAAATCATCGGCCTCGGCCTGGCCGAAGCGCTGGCAATCCTCTATCCGGAGGGCAGTTCGGATGAACACGCTGCGCTGACAGAACGCTATCGCTACCACTTTGTTGAAGCCAACCAGACACCTTCCACCCTGTTCCCAGGCGTCCATGAAATGCTGGCGGAACTCAACGAGCAGGGACACTTTCTTGCCGTGGCAACCGGCAAAGGCCGACGCGGCCTCGACCGGGTGCTGGAAGAAACTGATACCGGACACTATTTTCATACCACACGTTGCGCCGATGAAAGTTTTTCAAAACCTCACCCACAGATGCTGCTGGAAATCATGGACCACCTCGGCGTCGAGCCCGGGAACACATTGATGATTGGCGACACAGAATATGATCTACAAATGGCAAACAATGCCAATGTTCGTTCACTGGCAGTCAGTTATGGTGTACATGATCTCGGGCGCCTGCTAAATTGCAGGCCACTGGATTGCGTTGATGACGTCTCTGCACTACGCAACTGGTTACAGACAAAATACATCCTTGCCGCATAAACTCGATACTCAATATCCAGGATTAAGATAATGTTTGAAAATAAACCCATTGGCTCCCACTCTGACAAAGAGCACGATGACAAATGGCAGAAAGACATCATCAACCGGCTTGCCTTTGCCGCTATTAACGAGCAAAAGCGCACTCGTCGCTGGAGCATATTTTTCAAATCACTGATCTTCATTTACCTGTTCATGATTTTCATGGTCGCCTATATGCCACATGAGGAAGGTGGCAATATCACCCTCGGCAAACACACTGCCATGATTCAGTTGAACGGCGTCATCGCCAGCGACGCAGAAGCCAGCGCCGATATTATTATCACCGGCCTGCGCAATGCCTTTGAAGATGAGGATACCGTCGGCATAATTTTACGCATCAACAGTCCAGGCGGCAGCCCGGTTCAGGCCGGTTATATCAATGATGAAATTTATCGCCTGCGTGAAAAATATCCTGAGACCAAACTCTACGCCGTAATCACCGATATGTGCGCCTCCGGCGGTTATTACATAGCCGCAGCCGCTGACGAAATATACGCAGACAAGGGCAGTGTGGTCGGTTCCATTGGTGTGATCATGAACGGCTTCGGTTTTGTTGACAGCATGAAAAAACTGGGTGTCGAACGACGGCTTTATACTGCGGGTAAGCACAAGGCCTTTCTTGATCCCTTCTCGAAAGAAAATCCAGAAGAAGTAGCCCATATCAAAACCGTATTGAAAGACATCCACCAGCAGTTTATTGACGTGATCAAAAAAGGCCGTGGTAATAAACTTAAAAAAGATCCGAACCTGTTTTCCGGCTATGTCTGGACTGGTGAACAAAGCCTGAAACTTGGTCTGGTCGATGCGCTTGGCAGCAGCAGCTATGTCGCACGCGAGATCATCAAAGCGGAAAAAATCGTAGACTTTACACCCAAACCCAATTACCTGGATCGCTTTGCTGAACGTTTTGGCATGGCCATGGCTAAAGTCATGACCGAAGTGCTGGGCATGAAAGAAGGGACTATCAGGTAATTTTGGGTTCGGTTTTTAAACGCAGAGGACGCGGAGACGCAGAGGTTTTATAATAAATCTCTTCGCCGCAGCCAGACGGGGTACCAAGGTTCGCCTTCCACCCTTCGGGCACCATGGGGCGAACCTGTGCGGCTGAAGCCGCACCTACAAGGACCCCGTAGCAAACTGCGAGGAATTAAACCCACATAGATTGAAGAAATTTCCCAAAGGATTTTTTTAATATTCTCTGCGTCTCTGCGCCTCAGCGTCCTCTGCGTTATTCACAAGACCTCAAATAACCGCAACACCCTCTTGCTCCAGCATCCGCACCAGCCGTATCAGCGGCAGCCCCATCAGGGTATTCGGATCATCCCCCTGCAGTTTTTCGAACAGGCAAATTCCCAACGCTTCGGATTTAAAACTGCCGGCGCAGTTATAGGGCTTTTCTTTTTTCAAATAATTTTCAATCTGCGTGTCACTTAGTTTGCGGAAAACGACATCAAATGGCACGACCTCAACCTGGCAGTTCCCCGTTGCCGCGTTTAGCAAACACAGGCCGGTAAAAAAGCGCACCGTTTTCCCCGATGCTTTTTTTAACTGGCTCACGGCCCTTTCGTGACTACCCGGTTTCCCCAGGATTTCATCCTCAATAACCGCCACCTGATCGGAACCGATGATCAGCGCATCATCACAGCGCTCGGCTGCGGCTTTTGCCTTGGCCGCCGCCAGCCGTTGCACCAGCTGTTCGGGCGATTCGCCATCAAGCCGGGTTTCATCTGTTTCCGAGCTCAGCGTATCAAACGGCAGCCCCAGTTTTTCCAGAATCGCCCTGCGAAAAGGCGAGCTGGAAGCCAGCACAATCCTCATTTTTGCTCCAGATGCTTTTTACGGATCTCGTCCAGCAAGCCCTGGGATGCTTCTTCAACCAGATCAAAAACATATTCGAAGCCTTTCGGCCCACCATAGTAAGGATCAGGGACTTCGCATTCCTTCAGGTTTGGTGCAAAATCGAGAAACAGTCGCAATCGATCTTCGTGCCCTTCCGGAGCCAGTTCGGCGAGCGCCTGATAGTTGGCCTGATCCATAGCAATCACATAGTGAAACTTTTTAAAATCCGCCGTCCGGACCTTGCGAGCGTGCAGGTCGCTGATATCCAGTCCGCGCGACAGGGCCGTTTGCTGCGCCCGGCGATCCGGGGGGTCCCCCACATGATAGGCATGGGTGCCGGCGGAATCAGTTTTGATATGCCGATCCAGCTGGTGCTGGCGAACAAGGTGACGAAAGGCCCCCTCCGCCGTCGGCGAACGGCAGATATTGCCCATACAAACGAAAAGAACGCTAATTTTACTCATTCTGAACACAACGACTCCACAGATGGCAGGAATGCCAAGTGTAACAAATATTGACCAGCCAGTGGAAAGCCCCTCCCCCCTTGAAATAAACAGCCCGTGCCTCAATCATTCAAATATGAACAACGAATTCCCCACCCGCTACTGGCACCGTCTGGAAGACGGCCGAATTCAATGTGACCTCTGCCCGCGATTCTGCAAGCTGCACGAGGGGCAGCGGGGACTCTGTTTTGTACGCGAAAACCTGAATAATCAGATTGTCCTCACCAGCTACGGCCGTTCCAGCGGCTATTGCATCGATCCCATAGAAAAGAAACCGCTGAATCATTTTCTGCCCGGTACGCCCGTACTCTCGTTCGGCACCGCCGGTTGCAACCTGGCCTGTAAATACTGCCAGAACTGGGATATCAGCAAGTCCCGTGAAATGGATACGCTTGCTGACGAAGCCTCACCCGAACTCATTGCTCGCGCAGCCGAAGCACTTAACTGCCGTAGCGTCGCCTATACCTATAACGATCCGGTTATTTTCCATGAATACGCCATCGATGTAGCCAAAGCCTGCCACGAACTCGGAATTAAATCCGTTGCTGTCACCGCCGGCTATGTCTGCCCGGAACCCCGCGCCGAGTTTTATCAGCACATGGATGCCGCTAATGTGGATCTCAAAGCCTTCACGGAAAAGTTCTATCATAAACTCACCGGCGGGCATCTTGAACCGGTGCTGGATACTCTGAAATACATCAAGCAGGAAACCTCGGTCTGGCTGGAGTTGACCAACCTGCTGATCCCCGGCTGGAATGATTCAGAAGAAGAAATCGAAGCCATGACCCAGTGGGTAGTCGAACACCTGGGGCCAGATGTACCTATGCATTTTTCCGCCTTCCATCCTGACTGGAAAATGCAGGATGTACCGCCAACACCGCCAGAGACCCTGACGCGCGCCCGCGCTATTGCCATAAAAAATGGCGTGCGCTATGCCTATACCGGCAATGTCCATGATGAAAAAGGTGAGAGCACCTACTGTCACCAGTGTGGTGAAAAGCTGATAGGCCGCGACTGGTACGTGCTAAGCGACTGGAACCTGACCGAAGAGGGAAACTGCAAAAAGTGCGGAGCACCCTGCGCCGGCGTATTTGAAGCCGCGCCCGGTGACTGGGGTGCAAAGCGTATGCCGGTACGGTTAGCAGACTTTAAAGTGTAAACCAGGGTTAAAACATGGGTCTTGCTAATATTAGAAAGTATTGTGTTCTGACCCCGAGGAAGCCAGGTTCGCGACCCTGGTTCGATTTATTTTAAGAAGCTTCCTTAACTTAATTGATCACATCTCTATAACTGTAATTTCTACATACATCTCTGCGTCTATACTTTGAACCACATGATCTATTAAACTCGGATAGAAAATATCCAGCTAAAGCACGATCGCCAAATACACCACCAAGCCTCTCCATGAGATCGGTATATTGTCTATATGTATTTACACTAAATAGATAGGGTGAGCCTGTATATTGCCTGAGACCTTTGTTGCCGCCATAATAGGAAATAAGAACTGAATACACAACATCATTTGTTATATCCTTCATATCAACCCAGGGCAAGATCATTTAAATCGCACCAAGTTCAAAGACGAAGGGAACTTTTAACGACATCATCGATCAGATCTCCAAAATAACCCCAGGAGATGAGACAAATGAGCGCCAACTTTATCCAACACTTCGCCTCTATCAAGG
>JASBTR010000020.1 GCA_030148325.1 Gammaproteobacteria bacterium | reverse complement strand
CCTGTTTGAATCGATACCAGAAATACATGCCGGCGACAAACGTCAGCCCCAGCAACAACAGAATCAGTCGAAGCGAATCCATTTCGCGGTTTATCCTCCAACTGGGTTAAGTGAGCCGCATTACCTGTAGGATGTGCTGAGGTACGAAGCGCATCGATCTAAATTTAATCTGTAATGATGCGCTTCGTACCTCAGCAGCATCCTACATTCAGAGTCATCCGATGTTACTGCGGCACACCACCACTATACCGCCGCCAGTTCCACCGCCTCATCCACATCGACGGCCACCATACGCGAGACACCGGGTTCATGCATGGTCACACCGGTCAGTTGCTGGGCCACTTCCATAGTCACTTTATTATGCGTGATAAATATAAACTGGGTGCGTTCCGACATTTCCATGAGCATGTCACAGTAACGCGAGACATTGGCATCATCCAGTGGCGCATCCACCTCATCCAGCATACAGAAAGGGGCGGGGTTAAGTTCGAAAATCGAGAACACCAGCGCGACCGCGGTCATCGCCTTTTCACCACCGGAGAGCAAATGAATCGTACTGTTGCGCTTGCCCGGTGGACGCGCCATGACGGTCACGCCGGTATCCAGTAGATCATCACCGGTCAGTTCCAGGTAGGCGTGGCCACCGCCAAACAGGCGCGGGAACAGGCGTTTGATGCCGGCATTGACCTTGTCAAAGGTTTCCTTGAAACGGGTGCGCGTTTCCTTGTCAATCTTGTGAATCGCGGCTTCCAGTGTCGCCAGCGCTTCGCTAAGATCTTCGTTCTGTGCATCCAGGTATTGCTTGCGTTCAGACTGCTGCTCAAATTCTTCAATCGCAGCCAGGTTGATCGGGCCAAGGCGGGAAATTTTCTGCGCCAGCGCTTCAACATTTTCCTGCCACTGCGCTTCATCGGCCTCTTCCGGCATCTCCTGTTGTAACTGCGCCAGAGTAAAACCGGACTCGGCAATCTGCTCCTCCAGCGTCTGTCGGCGCACCCTGACTTCCTGCATGCCGATGCGGATTTCTTCCAGCACATGACGTACCGCTTCCACCGCCTGCTCGGCCTGAGTACGCGCGTCCTCCAGTTGCCGCAGTTCGTGCTCGATGTTTTCAACCACGGTGCGCGCTTCCTGCATTTCACTTTCCACCCCGACCCGACGTTCGAGCATTTGCTCCAGCTCAGCCGCCATTTCCGCCAGCGGTGCTTCGCTTTCACTTAATGCCGCCTGCAATTCTTCACGGCGATCAGAAAGCTGACTGATCTGGCTTTGCATACGCTGCAGGGCCTGTTCGGTGGAATTGAGTTCGGTACGCAAGGTCTGGGCACGGATCTTGATTTCCTGTGCCGCATGCCGATCCTCCTGCGCCTTGCTGCGCGCCTGATGCAGGCTCTCCTGACACTGATCACGCTGAGCGATCAGCTCGGCGCGCTGGTTCTCCAGCCCGGTCATGCGATCCAGCGCTGTCTGCAGGCGTCCGCGTGCAGCCTGCAACTCCATGTTGTCGGTTTCGGCTTCTTCGCGGGCTTCCGTCATTTCCTGCTGCAGGTTTTCCTGGCGAGATTTGATCTGCTCCATACGCGCCGTGCGTGCGCTAAGTTCAGAACGATTGTCCGCCAGCGCCCGATTGGCCTGATTGAATTCAGTCTGAGCGCTGTCGCGGCTGTGTTCTACTTCATGCAGTTTTTCACGTTCAGCCTCAAGTTGCGTCTGCAGATCCTGTACAACCTGCTGTTGCGCCTCGATATCCGCCGCCAGTGTTTTCAGTTCATGTTCGCGGCGCAGCACTCCGGCTTTCTCGTCGATATCGCGCACCACCCGCAGCCAGTTGGCGCCCAGCCAGATTCCGTCCCGAGTAACGATAGATTCCCCTGCGGCAAGCTGGCTGCGCAGACTCAATGCGTCATTCAGTGTTTCCACCGCGTAAACGCCACCCAGCAGGGGTGCCAGTGACCAGGATGCCGAGACCTTGTCCGTCAGCGGCGTCGCCTTATTATATTCAGTCGCCGTCACGCTGGCGGAAATATCGAACAGGTTCAGGCAGCCTTCTTTCAGATCATCGATCATCGATACCAGCGAGTCGACTTCAGAAACACAAACGGCTTCAAGGTGAGAACCCAGCACGCATTCCACCGCCTGCTCCCAGCCCGGGGTTACCTCCAGTTCTTCAGCCAGACGCGGCGCATCCTGTAGCTGCTGTCCCTGCAACCATTCGCTGACTGCACCTTTTTCCTTGCCCAGCGCCGCCTGTTGCAGGGCTTCCAGTGAAGCACTGCGCCCACGCAGGTTCTGTAATTTACTGCGCGCCTGATCCAGCTGGCTGTTGAGTCCATGGCCGGATTCTCGCAACTCACGAATCTGTTGCTGCTTTTCGTTCAACAGGGCCTGTTGCTGTTGTACTCTGGCTTCAAGCTCAGCCTGTTGCTGTTGCAGTTGTTCCACTTCCTGTTGCAACTGCTGTGGCGACTGCTGGCCCAGCTCCTGCTGCGCTTTTTCCAGCCGCTGCTGCAGGCGCGAGAGTTTCTGCTCCAGATGCATAATCCGGGTACGTTCCACTTCCGCCTGTTGTGCCGGCTCGGCAGCCTGCTGGTTGAAGGCTTCCCACTCCGCCTGCCAGCTTTGCATGGCTTCTTCGGCCTCGGCCAGAGATTGCGCCGAAAGCTGTTCGGTTTCCTCGGCCTGCTGCAACTGCGGTTCCAGTTGCGTCAGTTGCGCCTGTATCTCTTCAATACGTTTTCTGTCTGCCGCCTGATGGCCCTGGGCTTCCTGACCGTCTTTTTCCAGTTGCGCCAGATCCTGCTGCTGCTGGTGGCGACGTTCTTTCGCGTGTTGCAGTGTCTGTTCCAGACGAGCGATATCGGCACCTACGCTGTAGAAGCGACTTTGCACTTCGTTGAATCTGTCGTTGCTTTCGCTGTGCAGACTGCGCTGCTTTTCGATCTCGGCTTCGATATTACGCTGGTTGGCAATGGCCGCTTCCTGCTCGGTTTCCTGTTCACGAATGCGGTTTTCCGCCACCGCAGTCTGTTCGTTCAACACCGCCCAGCGCAGCGCCTGCAACTGCGCCTTCATCAGGCGTTCTTCTTCCCGCAACACCTTATAGCGCTCGGCGGTGCGCGCCTGGCGCTGGAGGCGATTCAGCTGTTTGCCCAGTTCATCACGCAGATCGCTGAGTCGGTCCAGATTTTCACGCGTATGACGTATGCGGTTCTCGGTCTCGCGGCGGCGTTCCTTGTATTTGGAAATTCCCGCGGCTTCTTCCAGGAACACGCGCATTTCATCCGGTTTGGCCTCGATGATACGAGAAATCGTACCCTGCTCGATGATGGAGTAGCTGCGTGGGCCAAGCCCGGTGCCGAGGAAAATATCGGTAATGTCACGGCGGCGGCAACGGGTGCCGTTAAGGTGGTAAAGCGACTGGCCATCACGGGTTACGGTGCGCTTGATGGCAATTTCATTGTACTGGGCATACTGACCACCCACCGCTGCATCGCTGTTATCAAACACCAGCTCTACCGTAGCCTGACCCACCGGCTTACGGCTGGAAGAGCCATTGAAAATAACATCGGCCATGGAATCGCCACGCAGGTGCTTGGCGGAAGACTCCCCCATCACCCAGCGCACGGCATCAATAATATTGGATTTTCCACAGCCATTCGGGCCAACCACGCCAATCAGCTGGCTGGGCAGGGGCACGGTGGTGGGGTCAACGAAGGACTTGAATCCCGAGAGTTTTAGTTTGGTCAATTGCATCGGGGAAAGATACAGGATCATGCTTGCCCGAGACAAGATTGACAGCATTAAAAACACAGGGTTTTTGTCCAAATTGCGTCACAGCCCCAAAGACGTCCCCACCGCCCTGACGCCTTTGTGCTTGAATCTCTCCCCCCGTATCCTGTATCTTCTCGCCCTATGCCAAGCCAACCCAGTAAAACACTCGAAACCTTTGAAAATCCGATGCCGGAGCGGGATTACACCATTCGCATCGATATTCCCGAGTTCACCTGCCTGTGCCCGAAAACCGGCCAGCCGGACTTCGCCACCCTGCACCTGGAATATGTGCCGGATCTGGCCTGTGTGGAACTCAAGGCGCTGAAACTCTACGTCTGGTCTTTCCGTGAGGAAGGCGCATTTCATGAGAAAGTCACCAATACCATTCTCGACGATCTGGTTGCCGCCTGCGCGCCCCGCTTCATGCGCCTGACGGCGAAATTCAATGTCCGCGGCGGCATTTACACCACGGTGGTCGCCGAACACAGAAAAACCAGCTGGGTTGCCCCCGAGATCGTCAACCTGCCTTGAGTGATGCACTTTTCCTTGGCATCGATCTTGGCACCTCTGGCTGCCGGGCCATGGCCATCGATGAAGCAAACACCCTCGTCGCCCAGCACGCAGTTCCCCTGCCCGCCCCCGGACAGCAGGGAAAAAACATCGAACAGGATGCCACAATCTGGTGGCAGGCCGTTCTCCAGCTTCTCAGACAACTTTTCACTGACATCGATGCCCGTCGCATAGCGGCGATTGCGGTTGACGCCACCTCGGCAACGGTATTGCTCTGTGACCGCGAAGGCCGCCCCCTGCATCCGGCGCTGATGTACAACGACGCCCGCGCTGATGAGGAAGCCGGCCGTATCCGAGAAACAGCCGCAACTGAAGCAACAGCCGCTGTCGCCTCTGCCAGTTCCGGACTGGCCAAGCTGCTGTGGCTGCAAAAACAGGACTTCAGTGACAGGGGTTGCTTCTTCCTGCATCAGGCCGACTGGATCGCAGGCAGGCTTAGTGACCGCTTCGGCTTCAGCGATTTCAACAATGCATTGAAAAGTGGCTACGATGCACAGGCGCGACGCTGGCCCGAGTGGATGGACGCACTGGGCGTGAAGCGCAGCTGGCTGCCCCGGATCAGCCCTCCCGGTAGCCCGCTTGCGCCGGTCAGCGTGGATATTGCTCAGGATCTGGGATTAAATAAAGACTGCCTGATAACGGCCGGAACCACCGACAGCACCGCCGCCTTTCTCGCCACCGGCGCCAGCCAGACCGGTGAGGCGGTCACGGCGCTGGGTTCGACCCTGGTGCTGAAAATCATAACCGAACAGCCGGTCGCCGCAGCCGAGTACGGCATTTACAGCCAGCCGCTGCCTGATCTCAATCCAACGCCCGATAACAGGCTTCGCTGGCTTTGCGGCGGCGCTTCCAACAGCGGTGGCGCCGTACTGCGCCAGTATTTCAGTGATGTGCAGATGGCGCAGATGCAGACCCGGCTCGATCCGGATACGCCAACGGGACTGGACTATTATCCCCTGCCCCGGCGCGGCGAACGTTTTCCGATCAATGATCCCGCGTTATCGCCTCGGCTAACACCACGGCCCGAGAAGGATGTGCTATTTTTCCAGGGCATACTGGAAGCCCTGGCGCGGATTGAAAAAGACGGTTACGACAAACTACAGCAGGTCGGCGCACCAAAGCCCACGCGCATCTACACCACCGGCGGTGGCAGTCGCAATCCGGCCTGGCGCAAAATCAGGGAACGATTGATGCAGATTAAGGTACTAACGGCTGCACAGACCGAAGCCGCCTATGGCGCCGCCCTGTTAGCTAAACGGGGCTGGCAGAGTAAACGAGGTTGATGGGTTTTCCCTCTGGACTTCGCGCTTCGCTCTACCCATCCTACAGACACGATAAAGCGAAACCCATCAATTATTTGATAATTTAACGGAACAATACAAAATGATAAGCAATCCTTTAATGGGCGCCACCTATCTGATCAAAGGTCTGCAACTGATCAAAAAACCGGGCATCCGACCTTTTGTGATCATCCCCCTTTTGATCAACAGCCTGCTATTTGCCGGTCTGATCTGGTTTCTCGGTAACGAATTTTCCAGCCTGATGGACAGCTGGTTGCCGACCCTGCCCGACTGGCTAAGCTGGTTAAGTGGCCTGCTCTGGCTGCTGTTCGCCATCGCCATCCTGATCATACTGTTTTTCGGTTTCACCCTGCTCGCCAACCTGGTCGGTGCACCCTTTAACAGCTACCTGTCCGCTGCGGTTGAAAAAAAATTGAGTGG
Source organism: Gammaproteobacteria bacterium (assembly GCA_030148325.1). Lineage (GTDB taxonomy): Bacteria > Pseudomonadota > Gammaproteobacteria > UBA6429 > Thiohalophilaceae > JAADGZ01. The sequence continues at coordinate 959 of JASBTR010000020.1, read as the reverse complement.
ACATGCCCCTGCAGACGATGACAGTTTCATACAGGTACTGAGTAAAAGCTTTTCAGGCGAGATAAAAAAGATCCTTTACTTTGCCCTCTGGGCTATTCCCCTTTTCATCCTTGGTTTCATTCCCGGGCTAAACCTGTTCGCGCCGGCGCTATGGCTGCTGTTTGGCGCCTGGATGATGAGCATTGAATATGCCGACTATCCGCTGGGCAATCAGGGCTTAACCTTTCCCGATATTCGTCGCAAGCTGCGAGAAAAAACCCTGCTGTCACTGGGCTTTGGCGGTGCGGTAATGCTGGCCAGCATGATCCCGATATTCAATTTCCTGATCATGCCCGCGGCGGTGGCGGGCGCTACCGTTATGCGGGTTGAACAGTTCCCCGATTCGACTCGTTGAACAACATCGAAACTCGTAATATAGCCATGTGAAATAAACGCAGAGGACGCGGAGGCGCAGAGACGCGGAGTTTTGTGAAATGTCCGGTATCCATGTTCGGTAGCATTAAACAAACCGCTACAGGCGGCAGATAATTTAAGGAAACTCTGATTAATTCCACCGTTCGTGGTGAGCTTGTCGAACCACGAACACCAAATCTAACAAAATTAGTATGTTAAAAACAACACCCTTCGACAAGCTCAGGGTGAACGGAATTAATCAGAGCTTCCTTAAAAAATTTTTCTCCGCGTCCTCTGCGCCTCCGCGTCCTCTGCGTTAATTATCCGTACTATGCTAAAAGACGCTGTAAACGGCGAACCCCTTCCTCAAGGCGTTCCATCGAGGTGGTATAGGAAAAGCGCAGGTATTTGTGTGGCTGGTTGTCGCCGAAATCCCGTCCCGGCGTGACCGCCACCCCGGCTTCATGCAACAGGGTTTGCGCAAAGGCAAAACTGTCACCGGTAAATTTCTCGCAGCCTGCATAAAGGTAAAACGCGCCCTGTGGGATCAGCGGCAGGTCAAAGCC